>DBQM01000002.1 GCA_002305725.1 Ruminococcus sp. UBA1394
TGTGATAAAATAGTAATGGTAAACTTAATTAACTGTAAAAACTTCGCCTTTGGAATACAGCCCCGCATTAATTCCGGCGCAGGCAAGAATATCGTTTATCTTATCAATCTGAAGCTGATTGCTTGTGATTTTCCTGCCATAATGATTTGTACTGTTGACTACTGCAATCAAATCCTTAGCAAGCTTGTCACGGTCGGATTTCAGCATTTCTGACTGAACGAAAGTGTTGTAAGCTTCAGACACTCCCGATTTAAAAGCGAGAATGTCATCATAGTCAATGAATTGACAATCGCGAATTTCATCAGGAAGTTCAAGTCTTTTGACGACATCACGAATGTATGAATGCGTAGTCTTTGATTCGTTTTCTGTAAGATGCTCCATATAAGCGTGCATATACTTGTATTTTTTGTAAGCAAGCATATTGGCTTCGGGTCCGCTTTCAGAATAACATACATACGGAAGGTAATTGCTTGCATTTCTCATGCAGTATTCCGGATTGTCAATAACCTTTTTTATGACATTGAGTTTGGAAGAGTACTGCGACTTGAAGTGTTTCAGCTCTGACATTGTGTAGTCTGGTATCCATACTGTAAGCGGACGAGGATTTCTGCGGTTTGTACGTACTCTGCCCAGGAACTGCATAAATGTTGCCGGATCAGTTTCTTCGATAACTATATTGCTGATACTGTTGTCGGTAATAGAAACGCCATTTTCAAGTACCTTGGTTGCAATAAGGTTTGAATTTTCAAAGCGTTCGTTCAGTGCAATATCTGACAGTACTCCGTTGTCAGCGTCAGACGAAAACACCAGGCTGCTGTCGTTTAAAGCCTCTTCGAACTGTTTCCCACGGGCAATACTTCTTGTAAAGACCACAGACTTTTTGTCTGTGGCAATATCGTTGTTCAGCACCTCTGAAAGCTTATCAATGTCAGAGTATCTGTAAAATCTGAGAGAAATATGTGACCAGCAGCTTTTCATATTGTAAAGCTTGTGAATTCTTAGGCTGGGAATCTCAACGATTTCCTGTTCACCGGTTTCTGTATCAACAATCTTCTCAACTGACGAAACATTGTTATATTCAATCTGACATATTGTACCAATTACATCATCCATAGTTGCAGATATGTAAACACGGACAGTGTTATCCCTGTTAGCCTCAATAATCTCCACTATTCTTGAGGGTGCAGTGGAGAATGTGGCATCACTTGTAAGATAATGGATCTCATCCATTATAAGAAGAGTGCCTTTCTTAAAAAGGTATTTTCCCTCATACTGTGCAAGTTCCTGATATGTCAGAACCTGAACCTTCCCGGTACAGGAATTTAGTACCGCCGAATCGTTCCAGCCCTCAACAGAAATCATCTGCGACTTTAAAACATCCCTTTTAATCTGGATCTTGCTTGCCTTACGGTTGGTAAGAATAAATGTATCACCCTCCGAAGTTCTGTTGCTTATGGCATTTATTATTGCCGTTGTTTTACCGCTACCCACAGGCGAATGAATTATAACACTTTTCCCCAACGGTATTTCACTGAGTTCCTGGGCATCAAAGTATTTATCCAGGTACTCATCGGATTCACCGGTAACCACCGGATAATTGGCAAGTCCTGCTCTGAACGACTTATCACTAAGCTTTACAGACTCAATCTGTTTTTTTAATTTGATTATCATACTTTTCCTCCTTACCCTTTATACCCGCTCCCTCTTATGAGGAAGCAGGTACGTCGATTAACTTTACTCCGTTAAATCCCCTGATATTTGCGTCAGAAGTGTGTAGTCTGTGGCGTGACATTCTGTGTTGATTCAAAGCAAAAAAATCTCTTGAAAATGCGGTTTCATCTTTATAGCAGTTATAAGGAAATATTTCCGTAAACCTGCTGAACAAATCACTGGTGGCTGTGAAAGAATTTTCCGTAAAAGTGCAATACTGCTCTGAAAAAATTACCAGTGGATCAACAGAATACCTGCGTGTGGCAGTATCAGCCAATGCCTGTAACTTATCTTCATTTCCTGAAAAGAGAAAACCTCTTTTCTTAAGAGAAAAAAATACACGCGCAGCTTTGGTTACAATAGCGTCACGTTCCGCAAGTAACTTGCCAAGAAGGTTTATGTCCTGATGTTCAACAGGCACAGTATTCAAAAAGGGTACTACAATCATTCTTTTATGCAAGTATGGATCAGCTTGTCTTGCGGCAATGTGAACAGGGTTATTGCTTGCAATCAGAATTTTTGCCGTGCATACAAACGTCACTTGGTTTTTCCCCTTGACATCAGCTGTGATAGTCTCTCCGCCTCCGCTTATGCGTTTCAGGATTGCAGCTGAGGCAGTGGAAAAGTTAAAGTTTCCTTCATCTGAGGCAATGCACACTCTTTTACCAGCGAGTTCTGACAAAGCAAATCTGCTGCCGGTTAAATTCTGAATTGACATGTTAACGGTAAGTGTCGGTGTCAGCAAATTCTCAATCAGATTTAAAAGCAGACTTTTTCCTGACCCGCCGACACCTATAAAGCAAAATATAAAGCGGTGTCTGTACTCCGGCGAAAGTGCATAGGCAATTACTTCCCACAAGCGTTCAAAAATTCCTAAATTGCCTCCTGAAATATCATTCAACACATTATCAAGGAGCAATGGGCGACGTATAAGATTACTGTCATAACAGGCATTTATAGCACCCGTTGCAAGGTAATTATAACCTATCGGCAAACATTCAAGAGTATTGAGATTCAGCACCGTGTTTCTGAAAAGTGCGTAATCAGGACTGTTGACAATCTCATTATCGTCGATTTTACGGGCGTTTGTCATGGCCCTGCGAAAAAATCTCTGTA
>DBQM01000017.1 GCA_002305725.1 Ruminococcus sp. UBA1394
TCGACAGCTTTATTATTATATCACGGAGGTTTGGTTTTGTCAACGCTTTTTTTGAGATTTGTTGATTTTGCTATTTTAGCTGTCAATACTCATGGTTTCAAGGCAATTTTGCACAAAACCGGTCGTCAAAAAGAACGACCGGTTAATATTTTCAGCCTTTATACTAATGTTGTACCCACAATAATACAAGTTACAACAAATAATCCAAACGCCGCAATCCCACAAGCTATAAGCCCATTTCCTTGTTTATTACATCCAAGTGATTTTAATTTTAAAGCCAATATTATACAAATAATTCCTGCTATAATGAGGAATATACCAGCAACTGCAACACCTAATGCTATTAATAAAACGCATACCCAACTCAAAATTATAAATATCTTATGAAATGAAGGTTCATTTTCTTTCAGCCATTCTGCCTCTTCTTTAGCTGTTAAACATTCACATTTCTTCTGACTCATCACCTTTAACGGTGCACCGCATTTCGGACAGGTAAAAGCCTGGTCCGATACTTCATTTCCGCATTCACTGCATTTAATTAAAGCCATTTCAATTCTCCTCTTTTTTTGTTTTATAATTATTCAACTCTTTTAAAAATAAAACTTGCTTTTTTACCTGCTACATTATCGACATCATCGACATAATCACTGCATTCCCATAAAATATCATTTTCATTATCATAAAAGAACTTCGCACCATTAGTAAGGGTTACCAGATCGTCCTTAACTTCATATTCCATGTCACGCTCTAATTCACCCATACGACCGTGCACACTACCATCCGATTTAAATTCATATGTTTGTTCTAAACCATCACGATCGTAACTCTCTTTTATCATGTCCTCGGCTAAATACATATTATCTCCATCGCTAAGAGCCGACAATTGCCACTTACCCACAAAAGGATACGCTTCTTCCTCAGCAATTGAAGACGAAGAATCCACTTTTGACGAACTTTCTGAACTTCCTCCACAACCTGTAAGTGCGCAAGCAAGTATTGCCGCACTAAAAAAACATAATATTTCTTTTTTCACAATTCAAATCCTCCAATAAATTAATTTTCTTCATTATACCACACTATTTTATTTCTTATGTATACATATGTATTCAAAAAGAAGAATTTTCCAGTTTATGATTATATCAGGGGTGATTTTGTGTGTATTCCTGAATTAAACTCGAAAATTGTCGGAAGTGTCATAGCGAATTTCAGAAAATCCAAAGGCATATCCCAGGAGGTATTAAGCGGATTTGCCGACATAGGACGTACCCATTTAAGTGCAATTGAACGTGGAGAAAGAAAACCCACTCTCGAAACCCTATACCGCATTTCCACCGCCCTTGATGTAAAAATGAGCGATATTGTAAAGGAAATCGAGAACAGACTTGAAAAGGAAAACGGACAGGGATTCTGACCCTGCCCGTTTTTTATCATGGTGTAATTGTAATTGTGTATTCGCCGTTTTGAAGCGCACCCACAGAAATTGTAACTCCGGGGTCAATGCTCTCGTTTTCGCCTGAATCATACCAGCCGAAGCCCGATGTACTGCTGTTGATAACGTCACCGGTTGTGAATGGTCCGCCGTTGTCGTTCACAAGTCTTATAAGGCGTATTCCGGCGTCATCATTGTTTGTAGCCTCCGAACCGTTCTGATATTTCAGATGCGGATACCAGTAATCCTCCTGGAAATCTGCTTTGATGTGGTGTATTCTGATACCGCTTTCGATTTCTCCCCAGCCTCTGTTGTAAATTCCGGAATTGTTTCCGTCGATAGTTGAGTACTCAATTATAAAGTATTCCGAGAAGTAATTATCGTCCAGATTTCCGTAAGGAATGATAACGCAGTTGCCCGCATCGGTCTGTGCATTTTTCAGCGTAAATGTCTGCGCACCCTTTGAACTGTCAAACACGCTTATCTGGCTTTCCCTGTACCAGCCAAGCATTAATTTTGAGAATGAGCAGAAATCGGAATATGCGTCAGCGTCCATAAGCTCTGTTCCCGCTGTGCCGTGCATACTGTCAAAATCGGTTGAGTAGTAGAGATAGTAGTCCGGAAGTCCCATGCAGTGACCCATTTCGTGCAGATATGAGCTGTTGAAATTCATCTTGTCTGCCGGAGCGACGTTGCCTGTGATAATGTTGCCTACCGTCACGCCGTCAACCGTATATTCAGGGGCACCAAAACCGCCCGAACACGGCCACCAGTAATCATCGCTTGCGCTTTCGGGTACTGTGAACAGCGTCGCATCAATTTTGCCGTCGCCGTTACCGTCAAATCTGCTGAAATCCTCGCTGTCCTTAAACGCTTCGAAGCATTCCTCTGCAAGACCGACCTTGTCTTCGTTATAAGCGGAAATGGAGTTTTTCGCTGTGTATGTAAACACCTTTCCGGAAAGATTCATAGCACCCTTTGAAGAACGGCTGTAGAACGCCGACATACTCTCAAAAGGATAATTTGCTGAACTCTCGTCCGCAGCGCCGAACGCTATCTGCTCAACCTCGGAGGCTGAAAGCTCGTTTGAATACTGGCAGTCCGGGAACTCAATGCAGAAGATAACAAGGTTTGAATCTCCCTGTGAGAAAAGTGAGGAATTCACCTTTGCAATCGGTGCATCTATGAAGTTGTCCGGTTCCTCCTGCGTTGTTGTGACTGTCGTCACCGGAACTGTCGTAGTTGTAACAGCTGTTGTTTCCGGCGGGTCTGTCTGCGGCTGTGTTGTCACCTCAGTCGACGGCTCTGTCGGAACTTCCGTAGTCGGCTCTGTTGTTTCTTCTGTAGGCGGTTCTGTTGGTACTTCCCCGTAGATACCCTTCCATTCGCAGTCACCTTTCAGACAGCGTCTGAGCAGAGCAGCGTCAAAAGCGTCAACCCTGTTGTCACCTGTCAGATCAGCATTAAGGGCAAACGCTTCGCCAAGAGTTGTTTTACCCAGTAAATAGCTGACGAGTATCTCGTAGTCGTCATTGTTAAGCGTACTGTTCCAGTCAAGGTCACCCCTGTAGCCCAGCAGTACCTGTTCGGACGATACCGTAACTCCGGCAAAAACGCCGGAAGCTGCAAGTACTGCCATACCGGTAATACCGGCAAGCATTTTCTTAAATTTGTTCATAATTCCTCCCGTAGCACTATTTGGTTAATTTTATAGCACAATTATATCAAATTTCAGTACAATTGTCAATACATTTTATTTATAATCATAGAAAGTACAACGCAAAACGCCCCTCAGCCGAAACTGAGGGGAGAATTTTATAAATGATTTTAAGATTAAGCCTTGCCGATTGAACCAAAGAGTTCCATCTTTTCCTTAACAGTAGCCTTGATAGCCTCGAAACCAGGTGCGAGGAGCTTTCTCGGGTCAAATCCCTTACCCTGCTGATCCTTGCCTGCTTCGATGTATTCTCTTGTAGCAGCCTGGAATGCCAGCTGGCACTCTGTGTTAACGTTGATCTTGGCAACGCCCAGAGAGATAGCCTTCTTGATCATGTCTGCCGGAATACCTGTACCGCCGTGGAGTACGAGAGGCATATCGCCAACCTTTTCCTTAACAGCTGCAAGTGTTTCAAATGACAGACCAGCCCAGTTTTCAGGGTACTTACCGTGAATGTTACCGATACCAGCAGCAAGCATTGTAACGCCTAAATCAGCGATAGCCTTGCACTCGTCCGGATCAGCACATTCGCCGGCACCGATAACGCCGTCTTCTTCACCGCCGATAGAACCAACCTCAGCCTCAAGTGAAAGACCGAGAACGTTACAAGCGTTTACAAGCTCAGTTGTCTTAGCGATGTTTTCTTCGATTGAATAGTGTGAACCGTCAAACATAACTGATGAGAAACCAGCGTTGATACAAGCCTTTGCGCCCTCAAATGAGCCGTGGTCAAGATGAAGAGCAACAGGAACTGTGATGTTCAGTTCTTCGATCATACCCTTAACCATGCCAACTACTGTCTTGTAGCCGCACATATATTTGCCTGCGCCCTCTGAAACACCGAGGATAACCGGTGAATTGCATTCCTGAGCTGTAAGCAGAATAGCCTTTGTCCATTCAAGGTTGTTGATGTTGAACTGACCAACAGCGTATTTGCCTTCTCTTGCTTTATTAAGCATTTCTTTAGCTGAAACTAACATTTTATGTCCTCCTGATTTTTAAAAATACGGCAGCTGTGAAAAGTTGCCCCGACAAAATTATTATAACTCATATCGTGAAAAAAAGCAACCGAAAATGTGAAAAAAATATCATATTCCTGCAAAATTCACGAAAATATCAGCTGCGGCGGTAAAATTAAAGCTTTTTTTTCCGTCTGTTTCGGTAAGACACCCCGAAACCGAGTCCTTTATATCACTCTGATTTTTCTCAAGACTGCTCATATCTCCCTGCGAGCAGATGTAATATTCCCCGGACTGAGTGTTCACAACCATGATTGCGCTGCTCTCCCCGTCCTCAAAGTATTTTTCCGACTGTTCCTTTGCATAGTCGCTGATTTTCTTTTCGCCTATATCACCAATAAAAATCATTGACAGGCTTTCACCCTCTCCGGACGCACCGGCAAGAATATCGTTTACAGCGGTAATTTCCTCAGCGCTCATTTTGTTGGTGCGGTCTATGGCAAATTCCGGCAGGGAAAGTTCAATAAGCTCCAACGTCTGATTTATAGCGTCCTTATAGTTACCGGTCACAAGCAGAGGAGAGATTTCCGAAAAGAGCATTTCAATATCAGAATCTGAAATAAACAAAGACGGCGCACCCTTTCTGAGTATGTAGTCTTTTCCGGTATCGTTGTTCACAAGAAACATAACGCCGTTTGAACCGCCGTAAAGGTCGGTGTAGTAATCATTTGCGTATTCCCCGGCTGTCTTGTCACCCATATCATCTGTGGTCACAACAGCGGCATTTATTTTGAAAGTTTTTGAGAGCCATGCCGTGTACTCGTTCAGAGCATCATAATCGGAGGAAGATAAAACCTTTGCATCGTCAATCACAAATTCCGTGCTTGTGTCGATTGTCCTGTCACGCTCCGGCAGAGTGGGTTCAGTTTCCTCAGCGGCAGATGACTGCTCTAATATTTCAGCGTCATTGTTCACAGGTTTATCTTCAATTTTATCACATCCGGACAGCAGCAGAAGTGCGGCTGATAATGCGGAAATTATTTTCAGAAAATTATTCATATCAGACTCCTTTTTATAAAAATTATAGCTGTTTACGGTGAAATTGTCAATATAAAAGTCTTGTCAATTAATGCCCGCCATTCCTGACGGGCATTGCTTATATTTTCCTTACTCCGATAAAAACAAGTGTAATAAGTGTACAGATAAGATTGTAAACCAGCAGCCATGCAGGAGAAAGGTCAGCAAATGCACTCAGAAGACAGTGCAGCGAAACGATTCCCATACCAAGCAGCGCTGAAACCGACTGGAGTATAACTCCCGACGAAACAATTTTTCTGATTGATTTCGCCGACATAAGCAGATTGACAAAGGAAGTAAACTTTCCGGAACAGGCAAGAGAAGTACTGGTCTTTCTCACCTTTCTTGTTTCCTCGTCATAATCTTTCACCATTCTTGTAGGAATTATTTTCAGAAGTTCCTCGCTGAAATCAAAAAGTCCTGAGATACGGTTTATTGTTATAAACGGGTCAATTGTCTTGATGATAACTGCCATATCGTGCTTTTCAAGCTGCTGCATGGACTTTTTAACAGCCGGACTTGCAGTTATTTCAATTATGAACATTGCCGCAAGGTTTCCGGAAACTGAAAGATAAAGTGCGTCCCTTACGTCCTCAGTAAACTCCGTTTCCTTTGTCTTTGTCGGGACGCCCTCGATGTTGTGACTGTGCATAAGCTCACGGTTTCCCAGCAGAATACGCTTGTTGTCTATCCAGCCGCAGATTCCCATACCGTCCTCATAGACGAAGTTTTCAACCTTTTTGAGCATCTTTTTCTTTCCTGCAATAACGTCGCTGAAAAGTTCCTTTAAAACACTGTCTGCGTAGGAAGTAAGACTTGCTGCGTCAAGGAGAGCCTCGTCAATTTTGGTATCGGAAAAAAGCTTTATTGAGCAAAGCTGGACTGTTCCGGCAGGGAAAAGCCTGTTTGCGTCTGTCATTATTGAATTGGTATCATAAAAATCCTCAACACTCTGATATCCAAGCATAACACCGTGGTTTCTGGAGTATTTCCTTGCCGCCCTGCCAAGCGGTATATTTGCGATAAGCGGCATTGCCATACACGAACAGGCGCTTATATAGAGAGTGAATATGGAAAGACTGAAAGCGACTGTGTTGCCGTCCAGTGTCCTTATTTTCATAAAGGTAACGGCAATTGAAGCAAGTGCTGAAAAAATCACAATAAACGGCACAAGCATTCTGCAAAGCATATCACCGCTGTCGGTAGAGAATGTGTACTTTGAAAAATCCCTGAGGAAATTTGTCTTTTTCATAGCCGCTAAAACAGGGAAATCGCCTATCGTTCCCCTTGTAAAGCTTTCAGACTTTATCTCGTCCTCAACACAGAAAATCGCATACTTGTTTCTTTCCCTTGAAGCAAAGTCAAAGTTGAGCTCGGCTCTTTTAAGAATAAGCCTTTTTCCGAAAGCATTGATAAGCATGGACATTACTGCTATCGGCGTGTAAATATGGATTTTTCCCGTGGCAACCTGTGCCGGACTGATAATACAGGCAACTGACGCCGCCGCAGACGCCACCGCTCCGAAAGCGGCAAGACTGTCAGTATCCGCTTTGAATTTAACAAGCTTTGCAAGTCCGCTTTTTACTGTGTCAACAGAAACCATCATTGAAAGCAGAACAACTATCAGCTGAACTGATGCAAATACAGCCGGATGCTGAGGAGTAAGCAGCTCCGGAACAGGCAGACCGATAGTTTCTCCCAGCGAAATGAAAGCTGAGAAAACAAACAGGACTGAAAGTACCGCAGATCTGAAAGAAAGACTTGATTTAAGCTCTGTTATGGAATTCTTTATCTCCCTTGCGTCCTCAAAGCTGTCATAATCCCTGATAGTGCTTTCCGGCTTTTTGGGCTCGTCCGTGTTTACGGTGCGCATTTCCGGAACCGGTTCAATGGCAATATCAAGCGCCTCCGGGTCAGTATCGGCAGACAAGTTAACCTGTGCCATTCTGTCAGCTTTCTTTTTCCTGCCGTCATCATGGGAGATGACAAATTTCCTGCTCTTTTTCTGCGGACGTGTATAAACACCGTCCGGCGATTCTCTTTCGTATGTAAATTCCGGCTGTTTTTTCTTTTTGCGTCGGGAGCGCATTTCCTTCGCTCTTGTGGAATCGCTCATTTTTCTGACTTTCGGTATGTATTCCTCGTCAGAAGAATCCTTTGTCACAACCGCCCCGTCATAATCTCTTATTTCATCAGTCGCCCTCGGAGGCAGGTCAGCCGGATTTTTAATGACCTCCTTGACCGAATTGATGTACGAAACATTCGGCCTGCTGACATCTGACACCTGAAATTTCCCCGACCTGTGGCTTGGGGAAGGTCTTTTTTCGGGTGCATTAATCTGTACGATTTCGTCCAGACTGTAGGTTATAGTCTGGTCAGGAACACTGCCCTGCTTTGGAATGCTGAAAAAGCCGGTGTCCTGAATTTTCTTTGAATTATCCGGCGCCGCTGTATTTACCGAAGACTTAGCCTCACTGTTTTTTTCGCTGCCCGAATATTCATTCAATATATCATCAAGCGTGTAATTTTTTGGCATTTAAATCATTCTCCAATTTTTTTATTCCTCTGACAGCACCGCAGAATTATTTCTGCTGACTGCCCGGTACTGTCCTTTGTCTTACAGCTTCATACATAAAGATTCCTGCCGCAACTGATGCATTAAGGGAAGTTATTTTGCCGTACATAGGCAGTTTCAGCAGAAAATCACATTTTTCCTTTATAAGTCTGCCCATGCCAAACCCCTCAGAGCCGATGACCAGACCTATGCTTCCCCGCAGGTCCACGCCGTCATAGCAGCTTTCCCCCGAGGCGTCAGTACCATAAATCCATACGCCGTTTTCTTTAAGGGTATCAATAGCAGAGGCAAGGTTTGAAACTCTTGCCACCGGCAGCCAGCTTGCCGCACCGGCAGAAGTCTTGAAAACAGTCGCATTAAGGGACGCACTTCTGCGTTTCGGAATAATAATTCCGTCAGCGCCGGCAGATTCCGCCGTTCTTATAATCGCTCCCAGGTTGTGCGGGTCTTCGATCTCGTCGCAGATAATTATAAAAGGCTGTGTACCTTTTTTTGCCGAAACTGCAAGGATATCCTCAACGGACGCATATTCCGCACACGCCCCCACGGCTGCAACACCCTGGTGTGACTTTCCGCCTGTCAGCTGGTCAAGCTTGCGGCTGTCCGCATTTTTCACAACTGCCCCGGCTTCTTTCGCCATTGAGCGTATCTTCCCGAGAATACCGCCCTCACCGCTTATATAGACGGTATCAACAGGCGCACCGGATTTCAGCGCTTCTAAAACAGGATTTCTTCCGCATATTATATTATCATCAAATTTATTGCTGTTCATAATATCAGTCTTTCATATTAAATTGATCCGCTGTAAAAGGGATTATTTATAATTATAACATTATTACAAAAAAATTACAAGTACATATTTAAGGAAACAGCAAAAATATATTTTTTTCTGAAAAAATGAGCAAGGGCGGGTATTGCCCGCCCGAATACAGTTCGTTTCATTTTATAATAAACCAGTAAGCCGCCAGAGCGCCGCAGAATCCGGACGCAAAAGCCGCAGCGGCAATTACAGACCGCCTTAAAACAAGTGATTTCGGCTTTTTCGGACTCATACTCCGTATCATCTGCTCCGCCTCCGCCCTCACAAGCTTACATGACACGCTGCTCATGTTTGGTTTCAGATACAGCACAGCCTTTTCAAAATAAAGGCTCTGGGGATTGTTTATTTCAAGCACCTTTTTGTTTACGCCCTTTATCATAAGTTTTCCTCCGGAATTTAATTCTACAAAGTGATTTTTGCCTTAAATTGCCGTTTATATACACACTGTAATAGTTTTTTGTTCAAAACTGTGTTGAAAACCCTGTGGAAAAGGTGGAAAACATACCGAAAAACTGTTGAAAACCCTGTGGAAAGAGTGGAAAAGTCCGTATCAACGTGTTTTTTTATCTGTTGAAAGTACATATTACTACTTGTAAAATCAAAATGTAACACACTTTACCATTTTGTAACCTTTTGGTGAATTATCTGAAGATATTCAGCTGATTTTTCAACGTTATAGTAAACGAAAAAATATTTTTCGTTTACTGTTTGCCGATATGCACGAAGTTTACGAAGTAAGCGGATGTGCAAGGCAATAAAAAAATTATTATAGTGAAAGCAAAATTATTTTTTGCTTTCACTATAATTTTATTTTTCCAGATTCCTTATATAATGAAAGAGATACTGCTGTGCAATTCCCTCAATGCCCTTTGTCACTTTGGGGAGTCCCTGTGGATAATAATTTTCCATAACTCTTTTTATCCATACGTCAACAGGGAAAGCCTCAGTCCTGTACATTCCGAAAAGCAGGACGCATTCCGCAACCTTCGGCCCTACTCCCTTTATGGTCATAAGACTTTTTCTTGCCTCGTCTATTGGCATATACGGAATTTTTTTCAGTTCAAGAACACCCTCTGCCGTTTTCTGAGCAGCGTCCACAAGGTATTTTGCACGGAAACCTGCACGGAGAAATCCCAGACTTTCGGGAGTTTCACCAGCCATTTCCACAGCTGTCGGGAAATGTCCGTAATGCTCACAAAGGCGTGAAATGATACCTTTGATACGTGGAATATTGTTGTTCTGCGATATTATAAAGGAGCAAAGACACTCCCAGCTGTCCTGTCTGAGAAGTCTTATTCCGCCGGCAAATTCACAGGCTTTTTTCAGCGTTTCATCAGCTGAAAGACGTTTTTTTATTTCGCCGTAATCGGTATCAAGGTCAAAATAATCAGTCCATACAGAGAGAAAGTCCTCCTCGCCTGTATCGTGAAATATAAAGCACTCGCCGTCATAGGAAATCGTAAGAGGACGGTCCAGGAAGAAACCGGTGTATGTACACTTATATTCTGTGGGTACTTTCTCCCAGCGAAACGCCTGACCGCAGTCGATGGTTTCGTCAAGGTCAAAATCCGGCTGATAAAGACAGATGTTATTTTGCTTTCTGATATATTCCATGGTATTCTCCTTAAATATCCTTAATGATATCGGCAGTTTTTACAGGGACAATTTTCTTTAAGTCCTCAAAGCTCATTTCAACCTGGCAGCCTACCTTGCCGCCGCTGAAATAAACGGTATCAAAATCCTGTATAGTTGTATGCGCAGTTGTGTTGAAAAGCTTTTTCATGCCGACAGGTGAACAGCCGCCGTGAATATAGCCGGTAAGCGGAAGAAGTTCTTTCGACTTTATCATTTCAATTGATTTCTCCCCAACAGCCTTTGCGGCTTTTTTCAGGTCAAGCTCTTCGCAGACGGGTACCATAAAAACATAATTTTTCCTGCTTTTCCCCACAGTCACAAGCGTCTTGAAAACCCTGTCGGGATTTTCGTCAAGCACAGCGGCAACCTCCTCACCGTTTACCGTTTCGGTGTCGTAAAAATAGTAATTGTATTTCAGCTTTTTGCTTTCGATAGTACGCATTACATTAGTTTTTTCCATTGTTCATCGTCCTTTCAGAATCTATGATATCACAAAAAGCGGAGAAAAGCAACCAATAGTGAAATCTATGAAAAAACAATTCTTTATACCCATCAGAATCCGGTAACTGTTTTTGTTTACATATCAGACAGATTGTGATATGATAAAGAAAAACGGAGGTAAAAATGGAATACGACGAAGATTACGAAATATATAAATTTTTAAAAGAGGCGGCGGACAATTACGTCCCCATAAAAAAACGTCTGAAAGCCATCGGACTGACATCTGACGAGGCGTACCAGAAAGCCTGTGAGTACAAAAACGAGTTTTACAGCCTGCTGAAAAGTCATGGTATTGACAGCAGGATACCCGAAATAATTCTTATCGACATCTGCAAGCAGACTCAATTTTACAGGGACGAGGGTATGTTCCGGCTTTATTGCATGGCAGCAGCTGACAGGATTCTGCTTTTTGAAAATATTACTGATAAAGAGCAGATGATTCTCTGCTGGCTGGACATTAAGGACAAGGCGGAAGAACTTATGGCATATCTGCAGGGTTTGCCGGTATACAGAAAACGCCTTGAAAAGCTGGTTAAATCCATTAAGAAAAGTCCGACTGAAAAGGCTGACCTTGAAGAACAGGCTAACCTTTACAAAATGTCACTTGAACACGGGTTTATTTACAAGTACGGTTACAAGAACAACCTTTATCTCAACAATGTGGGAGAGCTTGTCCGGCTGGTAAACTCAAATGAACAGCTGAAATCCGTTAAGCCTTATGTTTACAGCGCTGTACTCAGCCGAAAGCACAAAATGATGCTTGAAAGGGCGGACTACACGCCTAATATCAAGGACGTTTTCAAGTATAAGGAGTACAAGATTTACGACGACAACGGCAAGAATTTTGATACATATCAGTCTTATCTTGAACTGTACGAACAGTTACAGCGCTACTATTCCGATGACCCGGAAGTAGATATCAGCTTTTCGGATTACTGTTTTGCAACTCTTTCCAACCTCAGCGAGTGGTATCACGAAAACTGCAAACCCAACGAACATATTCCGATGCAAATGAAACGGACTATTTTGAAATATTACGGATTCAAAAGCTGGTTCTTTAAAAGTATCCCTGATTTAGGTGATTTTGCCGAGGGAAATCCGGTTATGGAAATTGCTTTTGACAATACCCTCGACAATCATTTCGACCTGTTTAAAGAGTTTGTAAACGCTGTGTACAACGAGGAAGATACACAGAAATATGTGAAGGAATTTTACCGTCTTTCCGAAGCTGAAAAGCTGTCCCCTGACAAGAAAAAGGGACTGCTTTTTGCAAGGCTTTATCTTACCAGCGCAATGGAGGACAGGATAATGTATATGATGGTGGAGTCGGCTGAAAACCTTATAAAATAATGTGTACTGTCAGATATGCACATATTGAAAAAAAGCAAAGGCGATACCGCATAATTATTGTCGTACAGATGCGCAGTCAGATTTTTCGGCAGATTGCATAAAAAGCTCGCAGGCATACTGGCGTATGTCNNTTTTTGTGTGATATGACGGAAAATTTGCAAGCAGATGTGCGGCAAAGGCGTAAGCCGTTAATTGTGCGGTATTGCCCAAAGTATAAAGGCAAGATAATTCAGCATGCTGATTCATCTTACAGCCATGCAGATTTTCAGAAAGACAATTCAAAAATACACAAACTGAAACATCTTGCCAAAGGAAATCCTGTTATAACATTTCAGAGCATTGAACATTACTTCGATACAAAATATCACTTCGGAAATATTGAGGGACTGAATATACTGGAGGGTAAAGATTTATTTGTAATAGGATTGCCGAATCTCCCCGAAGAAGTCTATATGCTGTACGGAATATGTGCCGGTGTTAGTCCTGAAAGAAATAAAATGAGACCGCAGAGAATTGAGTATAACGGATATTCATTTCGTCCGAACACCTTTGACGATCCCATTCTCAGAAGAATACAAATGTGGATATTGTCTTCACAGCTTGAGCAAAGCGCTGGTCGTGCAAGGCTTTTAGGAAATGACTGCACAGTACAGTTTTTTGTCATTGAAAAGAAAAAGGAATCTTTAATATAATTTTCGACATTATAAACATAATTGTAATTGAATTGTACTGCAAATCGACGAAAATCATCAAATTTAACAATAATGTTGGTTTGTCAATGATGCGT
>DBQM01000039.1 GCA_002305725.1 Ruminococcus sp. UBA1394
GTTCGAGCCCCCGATGGTGCACCACTGGCCCGTTGGTCAAGCGGTTAAGACTCCGCCCTCTCACGGCGGCAACACCAGTTCGAGTCTGGTACGGGTCACCATATAAAAATGTCATCTCCTGCAGTTGCTTTTTCAAACAATTGCAGGAGGTATTTTTTTACCCTTATAATACGAATTTGGACTTGACAAATTTCGACAAAAATGATATTATATTTATTAGCAAAAATAATCAAGAGAGGTAAGTTTTATGAGAAACACAGGTGTGCGTAAGACAATAGATGACCTTGGAAGAATCGTTCTGCCAAAGGAAATCAGAAAGAGTCTTGGCTTTGAGATCAGATCTTCTGTTGAACTTTATGTTGACGGTGAGAGTCTTATCATTACAAAGTCAAAAAATTCATGTGTTATTTGCGGATCAAATGATGACCTGACAGAATACAAGGATAAATGTATATGTCAGAAATGTATTGACGATCTTAAAAAATAATTATTTAAGCCTGTACTTAAAAAGTACAGGCTCTTTTTATTTGCTGTCAAGTTCGTTTAGCTGAACGGTTTGCGTACCGTCGGGAATTTTGTGAACTGTATGAGTGTCATTCTGAATTTCTGAAACGGTCTGTGCCGAAACACTTTTCAGGTATTCCTCACTGCTGCGTTTTAAAGGAGTATTTTCAATGGAAGAAACGCTGCTTTCAGAAACCTCCGGCAGTACAATTTCCTTAGGCTGAACATGATTTTCTATTTGTGAAACCGGTGCTGCGGTTACAGATTCAAGCTTTCTGATATTCTCCGAATTGTCATGCGGTGTGAAATTTATATCTGAAATTGTGCTTTCCGGCGGAGTTTCCACTTCTGGTGACTCCGCTTTTTTTGTCTCTGCGGCAATGCTTTCTGCCGGCTTTTCTCTGACAGCTGCCGGAGTTGTATCTGCTTCTGTTTCGTGCACCGGATTGTCCGGCTGGCTTACTGCTGCTTCAGCAATATCTGGTTTGTCAGTATTTGCCGGCATTTCCGGCTTGCTGACAGTTTCCTCGGGCGGCGAAGAAACGAGAGGGTGCTCCTTTTCCGGCTTGCGCATAAAAGGTGAATAGGAGAACTTTTTACAGCTGAAATCCTCGCTTACGATACCGCTTCTCGGACACAGAATTTTCCCCTCGCTTTTAGCAGGCTTTCCGTGTTCACAGTAGGCACATTTTGGCTCGATGTTTTTATCAAAGTAATTGGTGTTCTTTTTGAATAGTCCGAATAATCCCATATAGCTTTCTCCTTTTCGTGGTAATGTTATCTTAATTATAACACCTTTTAATCAGATTGTCCATAATTTTTTGAAAGGGAAAGCAGCATGACTGTCATAATCAGCAGCAGTACCGCTGTGAGCATACCATTGCCGCTGTGAACTGTTACAGGTGTGAAAACATCAGCTGAGCCGAGATCGAAAAAGCGTGAGATAAAACGGCATACTGCGGCAGAAACCGCTGCCGAAAACAAGCGTGACAGCAGAAATTTTCTTATATTGAGAAGTCCGCCGGAAATTACAATGACCTGTATCAGCACGCATATTCCGCCGAATGAAAGGAGAAATGCGATAACAGGCAGTAATTCAATGCTGTTTGCGGGAATAGTGACTATATTGCTTATTTCAAAAAATGATGAAACTATAGCTGATATATTTGCAGGGCTCAGTCCGGACAAATCAGAGATATATTTGCAAAGGGAGTTTATTGCCCCCGAAAGCTCTGCCGCCCTGTATAATCCCCCGAATGCGATTATCATGACGCACATCTGAAAAATTGCGTGGGCGGAGGAAAGCGTAGAACTGATAACGTTCTGAGCAGTTATGTCTGTTCTGAGTTTGTATGAGGACTTTTCCGGAAAGGCTGAAAACAATCCGCTTATAAATGCGGCGGTGAGGTTTCCGGCTGTAACTGAAATAAAGCAGACTGCCCCGGCATTCGTTCCGGGAAAGAGTACGCCGGAAACAGTCCCCGAAATAAAAGCCGGACCTCCTGCAAAGCAAAAGCAGCTTAAACGTTCAAACTCTTTTTCTGATATTTCATTTCTGCGGTGACTGTCAGCTAAAAGCTTTATGCCGGCAGGATAACCGGAAAACATACTCAGAAGAAAAATGCCGAACTGATTCGGGGTCAGCCGGAATATGTACCTTGCCGCCGGAATAAACGGAAAGCTTATTATATTATGTATTCCTGTGGAAACGGCAGTTGATGTAAGGCACATGAAAATGAACATTGAGGGAATAATGACATTGATGCACCTGTCTGTAGAAACACTTACAGCCGAACCGATTTCCGCCGGATATCTTATGCAGATATAAACTGCCGTAAGAATCAGTCCGGTAAAGAGAATATTTTTTATAATCTGTTTCATTGACAACCCCTCCGTTATATTGCTCCGCCAATAAAACCTTGCCGTAAAGATGCAGGCGAAAATGAAAAATATCAAGGCGCAAAATTGCAGGAATACTCGTGTATTTCAAGATTTTGCAACGCAGAGATTTTTTATTTGCGGCAAGTATTCCGGCAAGCTTTTATTGTGGGAGCAATATAAGTATATTGTAGTCTGATATTTAATATACTTAACTGAGGTGGTATAAATGGCTGGAAAAATAAAACGCTTTATCAATATGGACACACAGATACAGATAACCGGCGACCACGAGGTACTGGTTGAATGCTGCAAAAAGATACTTGAATATAACGATATTATGGTAAAGGTCAGAACATGGGATATGACCATACAGATATGGGGGACGAATCTGAGCGTAAATGATTTCAGTTCCAGGGGAATATATGTGTGCGGAAAAATACAGTCTGTGGAACTGACGGGAAACGGGTGATAAAATGTTCAGAAAAATAAGGGGTACGGCGGCATTTAGAGCGTCAGGCGCTAAATTGTATGCATTCATAAACAGTATAAGAGAAAACGGCATAACCTGTATGTCCCAGCGGTGTCATGACGGCTGTTTTTACGGCTGTGTCTATACATATGACATGAAGAATCTAACAGAACTTGCACAGCAGAATAAAATTGACCTTGAGTTTACTGAAAGAAAGGGCGTTCCATTCAAACTTAAAGGATATCGTTTCAGATTCGGCATTATTGCCGGATTTCTTATACTGGTTTCGTTTGTGTTTTACCTTTCAAATATTGTGGTATCGGTTGAGGTGTGCGGAAACAGCGGCGTAAGCCGTGAACAGATTATTTCCGCTTTGTCGGATATAGGTATCTACAAGGGAAAGTTTATTGCTGACATAAATTTCCGGAAATGTGAGCAAAGGCTCAGACTCAGCATTCCGGAGCTTGCATGGGCTGGAATCCGGCACACGGGAAGCCGTATTGTTGTTGACGTTACAGAGGCAGACCCGCCGCCGGAAATGGTGAGAGATGATATTCCCTGCAACGTAGTGGCGGACAGGGACGCACAGATTATGTCCATTGAGCTGTATTCCGGCAGGCAGATGAAAAAAGCAGGCAGCGGAGTGAAAAAAGGCGATATAATCATAAGCGGAGTTGTTGACGACGGGGGAGGGCATACCCTTAAAAAGCACGCAATGGGGAAGATAATCGGTAAGTATGAGGAAGAAGTAACCTTTTCACAGCTGCTTTCATCAGAGGGTAAGGTTTACAGCGGTGAAGAGGAAACAAAGAAATATTTTGATTTTTTCGGTTTCAGAATACCGCTTTTTCTGAAAGACGCAGAGTATCAGTCCTTTGATTACTCGGAAACCTCAAACAGCTTTATGTTTCTCGGGAAAAAGCTGCCTCTTGGAATGGTGCACAGTACATACACGCCCTTTGAGTACAAAACTCTTTCCTACAGCGCAGAGGAGGCGGATATTTTGCTGCAGCAGAAGCTTTCATTGTATGAGAAGAACTTTTATGATTTAAAGGGGATAGAAGTCGAAAACCGTGAAATAGATGTAAAAAACTACAGTGATAAGATGGAATACAGTGTAAAATATACTCTTGTTGGAGAAATCGGGGCAGATTACGAAATTTATGTGGATTGAGTGAACCGGTGTATTTTTTATTGATCTGGTAAATATTAAATTAAAATTCGGTTATTTTCATAAAAAAATTCAAAAAAACTTAAAATAGGTATTTAAAAAGTTGTTTTTTTGTGCTATAATAAATGCAAAGCATTTATTATAATTTATTTTAATGCCCTTGCAGATACGCAAATCAGAGATTTGCTTCCTGCATATCGGGCAATTATATCAAAAATCATCGATTTTATGATATAATAAATGCAAAGCATTTATTATAATTTATTTTTAATGCCCTTGCAGATACGCAAATCAGAAATTTGCCCCCTGCATATCGGGCAATTATATCAGAAATCATCGATTTTATGATATAATTATACTATATCAAATTGAATCAGCAATAAAACCAACAAAAAAGGAAAGAGTGTTGAAATGGCAGAGAAAATTATAAATATAAATGATACAGAACAGATGATAAACTTATTCGGAACATATGATGAAAACATTAATGTTATTCAGCGCCAGTATGATGTGGTTGTTTTAAGCCGTGGTACTGACATAAAGATTTCCGGAAATGAGGAAAATGTTGAAAAGGCTGCACAGGCTGTTGAGGCGCTTATGAAAATAGCAAAAACCGGTGAAAGAGTAACCGGTCAGACTCTGCGCTATGTGACTTCAATGGTGTCTGACGGAGAGTCGAAGCAGCTTGATAATCTTATTGGTGACGGCGTATGCGTTACCGCCGCAGGAAAAATCGTGCGCCCCCGTACTGTCGGGCAGAAAAAGTATATTGACGATATCAAAAACAATACCATTGTTCTCGGTATAGGTCCAGCCGGAACAGGCAAGACTTATCTTGCAGTTGCAATGGCGGCAAAGGCGTTCAAGGCACACGAGGTCAACAAGATCATACTGACCCGTCCGGCTGTTGAGGCAGGAGAAAAGCTGGGATTTCTGCCTGGTGACCTGCAGGACAAGGTTGACCCTTATCTCCGTCCGCTTTATGACGCACTTTTTGATATGTTCGGCGCTGAAAATTTTGCAAAGTACATGGAAAAAGGAATAATCGAGGTTGCTCCTCTTGCATACATGAGGGGACGAACACTTGAGGGTGCATTCATTATTCTTGACGAAGCTCAGAACACGACCTCTGAACAGATAAAAATGTTCCTTACACGTCTTGGAAATGACAGTAAAATGGTCATCACAGGCGATGTAACTCAGATAGACCTGCCGGATAGCAGGACTTCCGGTCTTGTCGAGGCAATGAAGGTGCTGAGGAACGTTGACGATATAGCAATTCACAAATTCAATGAAAAGGACGTAGTAAGACATAAGCTTGTACAGGATATTGTAAAGGCTTATGAGAAATACGCTAATGAAAGGAGAAAATAATCATGTCAAAATTAAAGGTGTATGTAAAAAATAAGCAGAACATTGTCAAAATACCAGTAGGAATCCGCCTGCTGATACGCCGCTGCTGTCAGGCTGTTCTTGCAACAGAAAAATTCGGGCAGGACGCAGAAGTAAGCGTTTCCTTTGTTTCAAATAAAGAGATAAGAAACCTCAATAAGATTTACAGAAACAAGGACAAGGAAACCGACGTGCTTTCCTTCCCTCTGACAGATGACGACGGTCACACTGAAGTGAATGCTGAAACAGGCGCTGTCCTGCTGGGAGATGTGGTTATTTCTCTTGAAACTGCTGTTAAACAGGCGGAAATGTACGGTCATTCCCTTGAAAGAGAAGTAGGTTTTCTGACCGTTCATTCAATGCTCCATCTTTTAGGATACGACCATGAGACAAGTCCTCTTGATGAAAGAATAATGAGGGAAAAGGAAGAAGCAGTACTTGAAAAGCTGGGCATTTCAAGGGACGCTACATTTATTACAGATAATAATTAATAAGGATTCTGAAACGGAGATAAACATGACTAAAACTGTCTTTCTGACTATTGCCGGAAGAACCAATGCAGGTAAATCATCACTGCTGAACGCTGTTGTAGGGGAAAAAATCGCCTCTGTCAGCAGCAAGTCGCAGACAACCAGAACAAGAATAACAGGGATAAAAACCATAGAAGATACACAGCTTGTCTTTATGGATACTCCGGGACTTCACAAGCCAAAAAACAAGCTTAGTACACATATGTTAAACGCTGTAAAGGAATCGGTGGCAGATATTGACGCTGTAATTTTTATGGCGGACTGCTCACGTCCTCTTGGTGAACAGGAAGAAAATATGCTGAGAGACCTGTGCAAAAATAAAACTCCTGTTATTTTTGTGCTGAACAAGATAGACCTGCTTGATAATATGAGCAGGCTTGCACCGATGATTGCGAATTTAAGCGGAAAATTTGACCTTGAAGCTATTATTCCGGTAAGCGTTACTGAGAATAACGGCATTGACATAGTAATCGACGAGGCAATGAAGCTTGCCGCTGAAAGTCCCCACTTTTTCCCGGATGACATGATAACAGACCAGCCTGAAAAGGTCATCGCAGCAGAAATTATCAGAGAGAAACTGCTGAATCTCCTTGATGATGAGGTGCCTCACGGCATTGCTGTTACTGTCGAAAAAATGAGCGAGCGTGAGGACAAGGACCTGCTTGACATACACGCTGTTATCTACTGCGAGAGAGAATCCCATAAGGGTATAATTATCGGCAAAAAGGGTGCAATGCTCAAAAAGGCTGCGTCCCTTTCAAGACAGGAGCTGGAGGAGTTTTTTGCCATAAAGGTGAACCTGCAGTGCTGGGTAAAGGTCAAGGAGGACTGGAGAAATCGTGAGGGACTTATAAGAAGTTTTGGTCTTACGGAAATTTAATTACCATTCATTACAACTTATATAAACCGCCCTTTCCGGAAATAATTTTAGGGAAATACTTTTAATGGCGGTGTTATATATGACTGATGATAAATGGAATAATTTTATGATGACCGGAAAAATTTCCGATTATCTTGAATACAGAAAATCTGCGGAGCAGTCCGCTGCAAAGGTCGGTGAGGAAAGTGGAAATGGTGACGCTCAGGGGAATAGTCCTCAGGGAGTTTCCGGTTGGTGAAAACGACAAGTTCATACACATTTTTACAAAGGAGCAGGGTGTTATAGAGGTTTCAGTCCGGGGCGGACAGAAAATGCTCAGCAAAAACGCCGGAGCAACTCAGCTTTACGCCTATTCCGACTTTTCAATGAGGTGCGACAGGGGAAGATACTACCTTGACAGCAGCGAACCGGTCAGGCTTTTCTATAAGATAAGGGAAAATCTTGAGGCGCTGTCGCTGGCGCAGTATATCAGCGAAGTTGTGATATACGTTACCGGTCAGCATGAACAGAAATCTGACGTCATGCGCCTGCTGCTGAATACACTTCACTTTCTTTCCGAAGGTACACGCAGCTGCGGATTTTTAAAAGCGGTTTTTGAAATGCGCTTTATGACTGAAATCGGCATGATGCCGGATATTGTCTGCTGTGCATCGTGTATGAGCTATATTGCAGATGAAATGTATTTTGATCTTATGAGTACAAAGCTTTACTGCCGAGGCTGCATTGTTCCGACTGATGATGATACTCTTGTAAAGATACCTGCGTCAGTTGTCCATGCGCTCCGGCATATTGTTTTTGCGGACTTTGACAGACTTTTCAACTTTAAGCTGTCAGATATAAACATGAAAAAATTAGGGCGGATAACTGAAAGGTATCTGCTTATACATTTAGGAAGAGAATTTAAAACACTGGATTTTTACAGGACATTGGGTATATAATTATGAATAAATATTTTAAAACACTTGAACTACATAAAGTACTGAAAATGCTGTCCGACATGGCGTCCAACGACAGGACAAGGCAGATGGCTCTTGAACTTGAACCATGTACGGATTACGACACAGTATGTCTTGAGATGGACAAGACCTCTCAGGCGCTTGAACTGGCGGTAAGCTTTGGTACGCCGCCTTTTTATGATATAAAGGACGTAAATGGTTCATTAAGACGTGCGGCGTCGGGGGCGAGGATTTCCCTTAAAGAACTGCTTGAAATAAAAAGTCTGCTGAATCAGATAGGCGCACTTTCTGACTGGTACTCACACTGCGAAAATACTGCAACAGAGCTTGACTACCTTTTTTTAAATCTGCGCCCCAACAAGTATTTGCAGGAAAAGCTTGACCGTTCAATTATATCGGAAGACGAAATTTCAGATGCGGCAAGTCCGGAGCTTGCGGCAATAAGGCGGAAGATAAACCGTGCCGGCTCAAAGCTGAGAGAAACTCTTGACAAAATGATACGTTCGGAATCGGTGCAGAAGTCTTTGCAGGAAAATATTGTCACCATGAGGGACGGAAGATTTGTTCTGCCTGTTAAAGCGGAGTGCAGAGGAAAAATACAGGGTCTTATCCACTCATCATCTGCAACAGGACAGACTGTCTTTATCGAGCCGATGTCCGTTGTGGAGGCGAACAACGATATCAGAATGCTGGAGGGACAGGAACAGGAGGAAATCGAGCGCATTATTACGGAACTCTGCCGTGAGTGCGGAGAGTGCGCCGAGGAACTTATGGGCAGCTATGAGGTCTGCACAGAACTGAACCTCTACTTCGCAAAGGCTAATCTTGGTGCAAAAATGAAAGCCTGTGCTCCGGAAATCACCTGCGACGGCGTATTGCGGCTTAACAAGGCAAGACACCCCCTTATTGACATGAAAAAGGCAGTGCCAATAGATATAAGTCTGGGAGAAAAGCACAATGCTCTTATCATTACCGGTCCTAACACGGGTGGTAAGACCGTTGCGCTGAAAACTGCCGGACTGCTTTCCGCTATGGTAATGTGCGGTATGCTGATACCCGTTTCCGACGGCAGCAGCGTGTCCGTTTTCAGCCACATTCTTGCGGATATCGGGGACAATCAAAGCATTGAACAGAGCCTTTCGACCTTCTCGTCACATACGAACAAGGTAATTGAAATTATAAAGCTTGCCGATGAAAATTCACTGGTACTCCTTGACGAGCTTGGTTCGGGTACTGACCCTGTCGAGGGTGCGGCGCTTGCTGTTGCAATAATCGAAAGACTGAAATGCCAGGGTGCAAAGCTTATGGTTTCTACTCACTATCAGGAGTTAAAGCTTTATGCAATCGAGGGGGAGGACGTTGAAAACGCAAGCTGCGAGTTTGACCCCGAAACCCTCCGTCCGACTTACAGGCTGATTACCGGTTCGCCGGGAAAATCAAATGCCTTTTCCATTTCTGCGTCACTGGGTATGCCGGAGGACGTAATTGCAGAGGCAAAATCTCTGGTAAGCGAGGAGAATACCCGTTTTGAAAAGGTCGTTGCACAGCTTGAGGACGCAAGGCGTCAGCTTGACAAGCAGAACGAGGAGTTAAGACTGCTCAAAGCTGAGGCAGAAGAAAACAACCGTAAGCTGAAAGCAGAACTTGAGGAAATCGAGAAGAACAAGGAGCAGCAGCTTGAACAGGCAAGACTGAGAGCCATGAGCATTATCGAGAGCGTAAAGGCGGAATCAAACAGTCTTATGGACGAACTGGAGGCAATCAAAAAGGACAAGGACAAAAAGGATTTTGCACAGAAGTATTCCAGCATAAAAACACGCAGCAAGCAGAGTTTTAACAAGATGTACGATACTGCAAATCCTCTTGACGAGAAGTCGGACGACGGCTACCGTCTGCCGAGAAAGCTGAAAAAGGGCGATACTGTCCTTGTGCGTGATATTGACAAAAAGGGTACTGTCTGCTCAGAACCGGACGAAAACGGAAACGTCTATGTCCAGATGGGTATTATGAAAACAAAGGTATCCGTTATGCAGCTGAAACTTGTGGAGGAGCAGAAGGTTACCTATAAGAGCAAGCCGGTGTCCACACGCAATATCAAGAGCAAAATGGAACGCAAGGGCACAATGGAGCTTGACATAAGAGGAAAAGCGGCTGACGAGGGCGTTTACGAAATGGAGGCATTTATTGACAGCGCAGTACTTTCCGGAATTTCTATGGTGACCATTATCCACGGCAAAGGTACGGGCGTACTTCGTGCGGCGGTTCAGCAGAGGTTGAAGTCAATGAAACAGGTGAAAAGCTTCCGTTCGGGACTTTATGGCGAGGGTGAGAATGGGGTTACTATTGTGGAATTGAAATGAAGAATAACAAAAAGCGGAAAAATCAGCTTAAAAACCGTCAGAAGATAAAAAGCCGCAACGCTGTTAAGCGTGATGTTACGGAAAAAGCGATTGAAAAAGTCAGGTTAAGTCTGAAAATTGTCAATATTGTGCTGATAATCATCATTTTATGGTCTGCTCTTATGTTTTCAAGAGCAAATGTTTATCTTAACCAAAACTGCTGGAAACAGAAAACAATTACCTTTGATTCATACTATTATGTTCCGGATATGAGTGTAAGAGGCATTCCTTGCGGAGATTTTTATATTATAACAGACAGTGAAAATCATGAATGGCGGATAGATGTATGGTCTGGCGATTTTGATGAAGAACTGTTTTTGAATGATGTTCAGAAAGGCGACAGCCTTGAAATCAGATACTATAACTTGCTCGTCGATAAAATGATTGTAACACTTGAAAGTGACAGTCATGTATATCAGAGTCTGGAGAATGCTGAAAAGTATGGCAAAAGGCAAACTAAAGCTGATATTGTACTTGGGCTGATACCGATGCCGTTTTTTCTGATTGGATTGTTTCTTGATGTGAAATACTTTTTGAGATACCGAAAATTAAAATCCCAGCTGGTGTTATATCAGAAAAGATATGAGGATTATATTTGCAATGAGGATAATGGAGGAGAACAATGCACACCAACGAAGAAATAATCTGCCAGGCGGAAATTGACTGCAAAACGAGTAGATTTCCCATTCTTACATTTATAACAGGAATATTTATTGCATTTATTGCAGACCAGTTTATGATTTTAAAAGGTTTTCAGTATTGCTGGTTTGGATGGGAGGATTTTGACATCTGGGAAAGGGAGCTTTATGTATTTTATCTGTTTAAAATACCAATAGTCATGAAAGATATAAACAACGGAAAACTTGACTTTAGTATTTTCGGAATAATACTTTCTGTTGTTTCTCTGACATTCATTATTGCCTTTCCGATTATTGTTTCACGTATCAAAAAGCATAACAGCAAAAGCAGTTTTCTTTATCTGACGGCAGACTGTGTTTACGGATTCAGAAAAACTATGTTCAGAAAAAAGGCTGTGCAGATAAAGCTTGAAAATCTGAGTGATATATTTTCCTATTCGGGTGTAAGGGATAGTACTAAAAAGGTTGAAACCCTGTACATATCCTATGAAGGCGGCGAAATTACATTCCGCAATGTGAAAAATGCACAGGAATTTGTCGAGGCAGTAAGGAACACAGCCGACAGAAAAATGCATATTGAACATATTGCGATGTATGTAAATGACATTGAAACTGAAAAAGCCTTTTTTGAAAAGTATTTCGGCGGGAAATCCGGCGATATGTACCACAATCAGAAAACCGGATTCCGCTCATACTTTCTGACCTTTGAAAACGGCGCACGGCTTGAACTAATGAACCGTGCCGATATATCCGGAAAGTCCGGTAACAGCATTGGCTATGCCCATATCGCTTTCAGCCTTGGCAGCAGGGAAAGGGTTGACCAGCTGACGCAGTGGCTGAAAAATGACGGTTTTGAAGTTATAAGCGGTCCGAGAGTTACCGGTGACGGATACTATGAAAGCTGTGTTCTTGACGGCGAGGGGAATGCTGTTGAACTGACTGAATAAAAATAAATTTTTCCCAAAAAACACTTGACAAATCAAAAAAAATATTATATTATATAAGTACAACTAAATGCGATGATGGGAAATAAAGCCGCAGATGGATTTTCAGAGAGCTGCTGTGTGGTGCAAAGCAGTATTCCTGACCGGTCATAACTCCTCCCTGAGCAGTTCGCTGAACGCTTTTTGCAATTAGGCGCAAACGGGTTCTCCCGTTACAGAGATACGCATTGACTGATGCGGCAGAGTGGGTGCTTTATGCACCAAAAAGAGTGGTACCGTGGAGTTTTACGCTTCACCTCTTTATAATTTAAGAGGTGGAGCTTTTTTGTTGCATCTCTGAAATATTTTTGAAAGGAAGATGTATTATGAAAAATTTTGAAAAGTACACAAGACAGTATTTTCCGGTGAAAAATCCTCCGATGAAGTGGGCGCAGAAGGATTACATAGACCATGCCCCGATCTGGTGCAGCGTTGACCTGAGAGACGGCAACCAGGCACTCATCAATCCAATGACGCTGGAGGAAAAGCTGGAATTCTTTAAATATCTGGTTAAAATCGGATTCAAGGAAATTGAGGTCGGTTTTCCGGCTGCATCTGAAACTGAATATGAATTCTGCCGTGCATTGATTGAGCAGAACCTGATTCCTGACGATGTTACAATTCAGGTGCTGACACAGTCAAGAGAACACATTATCAAGAAAACCTTTGAGGCACTGGACGGTGCTAAAAATGTTATCGTTCACCTCTACAACTCAACTTCCGTTTCACAGCGTGAACAGGTTTTCAGAAAGAGCAAGGAAGAAATCATTGACATCGCCGTTATGGGTGCAAAGTTGTGCAAGCAGTACAGAGAAAAGGCAAAGGGCAACTACCGCTTTGAGTATTCTCCGGAAAGCTTTACAGGTACAGAGCCGGAATTTGCTCTGGAGATATGCAATGAGGTTATCAAAATCTGGGAGCCGACTGCTGACGACAAGGTGGTTATCAATCTGCCGGTTACGGTTTCACACTCAATGCCTCATGTTTACGCAAACCAGGTTGAGTATATGTGTGACAACCTGCTGAACCGTGAAAATATCATCGTTTCACTCCACCCTCACAACGACAGAGGCTGTGCCGTTGCAGACAGCGAAATGGGACTGCTTGCCGGTGCGGACAGAATTGAGGGTACTCTCTTCGGAAACGGTGAGAGAACAGGTAACGTTGATATCGTAACTCTGGGCATGAATATGTTTTCACAGGGTGTTGACCCCGAACTGAACTTTGAGAATATGCCGGAAATTACTGAACTCTACGAGAGAATCACAGGCATGAGAGTTTACGAGCGTCAGCCTTACAGCGGTCAGCTGGTATTTGCGGCATTCAGCGGTTCACATCAGGACGCTATTGCCAAAGGCATGAAATGGCGTCAGGAGAAAAACTGCGAACACTGGACAGTACCTTATCTCCCTATCGACCCACAGGACGTAGGCAGAGTTTACGAAACAGATGTAATCAGAATCAACAGCCAGTCCGGAAAGGGCGGTATCGGTTATATTCTGGAACAGCAGTTCGGTATTGTAATGCCGCAGAAAATGAGAGAGCCTTTCGGTTATCTGGTAAAGCACGTTTCTGATAATGCACACAGAGAACTGATGCCTTCTGAGGTATATGATATATTTAAGGATACATTTATTAACAAGCAGTCGCCGGTTGTACTCAAAGAGGCACATTACGTTCAGCAGGACGGCATACAGGCAGATGTTACCATTGAGTATAACGGCAAGGTCATGAATGAAAAGGCACACGGCAACGGCAGACTTAACGCAGTCAGCAAGGCGGTCATGAAAATGCTGGGAATAAAGTATGACCTGCACACATATACCGAGCACGCAATGGAACAAGGCGACACTTCAAAGGCTGTTTCCTATGTGGGAATAAGCAATGACGGCAAAAATTACTGGGGTGTCGGAATTGAAACAGATATCATTGATTCGTCACTCAAAGCACTTTTCAGCGCTGTTAATAATATGATAACAGACTAATTTTCAGTTAATTGTCACAAAAGCAGGGTTGACATTGTTAATATTTAAGTGTATAATGAATTTATAGGTATGAATTATATTATATGACTAAAGGAGTATTCAAAATGTTGAACATAAAGAAAAAAATCATTGCAATTGCTGTTGTATGTGCAATGGCAATGTCTATGGCAGCTTGTTCAGACAAAAAAGATGGTACTAATGATACCGGAATAAAAACTGCTACTCTTTCTTCTGAAGAAGCAGAGCAGTTAAGGGAAGTTGACCTTGAAATTTCCGAATTTATCCCTCCGACAGATACTGAACAGGATCCGGTTGAGCAGGGAGGAGATTCTTCGTCCGGCAGCTCAGATTCAGACGGACAGTCAGGCGCACAGTCTGGCGCACAGTCAGGCGATAATTCGGAAATTGACCAGTCTTCCTTTGATCCGGAACAGGTCATGAATGAAACTGATATGGTTATCGTTCCTGGCAATGAAGATCCTGACAGCAGCAGTGTCGATAACAACAATAACAATAATAACAACAACAGTAACAATAACAACAATAATAACAACAGCAACAATAACAACAATAGTAACAGCAATGAAAATAACAACAGCAATTCAGAGGACGTTATTAAGGGTACCAAGAAAATTCAGCAGGCTTTCTGGATGAATCTTTCAGGAGATTATGTGTTTGACGGTGAATTTATTACTGCCACATTCAAAATCAAGGAAACAACAGCTGATGGCAAATATCCTATTACAATTGACTGGCTTGATTTTTCAAATATAAGCGCTGTAACTGTTGATGCAACAGGCATAAACGGTTCAGTTGTAGTCGGCGGAGAGGCAACTGCCAACACATTTAAAAATGACGGTTCATTTGAAGTAATGGCAGACAATGTCAGCGGTAAAGCCGGTGATACTGTTACAGTTTCAATCAGATTCAATAAGAATCCAGGAATTTGTGCAAGCGTTTTGAGATTCGGTTATGACAGCGATGCTCTGGAATATGTTAGCGGCGGAAAGGGCGCTGACTTTATCGAAGCTATAAAAACTCAGAATCTTAATAATTAATCAGTATTTTCCAAAAAATCCTCTGAATTTTCAGAGGATTTTTGTTTTGCCTGTAAAAAAACTGTGAGAACAATTTAATGTTCCCACAGTTTTGTTGTTATTAAATTACGATACACCTAACTGACTTTTATCAACGACCATTGTGACATAGTTAAGTAATAGTGCACTGTCTGATGAATTAATAATTCCGTTCTTCTCACAGTCAGCATTTGCAAGCTGAACTTCATTTAGCGGATTGAGATCCGGATTAAGCAGATACATATTAAGAATAACTACGTCAGATACATTAATCCTCTCATCAGTATTAACATCACCATATTCTGTTGGTGTTCCATTGATAGTAGGTGTTTCGCCTGTTGGTTCATCAGTAGCCTTCACTGTTGTAACAGTTGTTGCAACTGTTGTTTCCGGCGAATCTGATACAGTAGTAGCAACAGTAGTAGTAACTACCTCAGTCGGTTCTTCAGTCGGAGTGGTTACCGGAGGCTTCGGATCGGTTTTTGCTCCGGCGTCAAGGTTACTTCCCTCAGAATCTGCATACTGGCTGTAATATTCGGTTACTGTCATGCCTGTATTATTTACACCAAGAGGAATCTGGTGGTCAAGTCCGATGTATTTTCCGGTTTCAGAAGTCTGCCAGAGAGCTTTTTCAAAGAGTGCATACTTTTCTTCTTCCCATGTTATTGTTGTTCCGGTGTCTATGGAATAGCTGAAACCAGCCCAAAGTCCGCCGGTATCACCGGAGTTTGTGTTAAGACACCAGAATGTATGGTTGATATGGTTGTCAATCATATAGTCACGAAGAAGTTCCATCCATTTCTGGTTTTCAGCACCGTCCATATGACCGCCCCATTCACCGATAAGAAGAGGAGCAATTTCTTCTTTATTCAGGTATGCCCATGTGTCATACCAGTAGTCATCAAGGAGAGTCTGAGTTGTGAAATCTTTGTCAAACCATGTCTGATTGTAAACTGACGGACCGTAATCATGCGGAGAATAAACTATCTGTGAAGTGCCCTGTTTAGGAACGATCGGATATTCTCTTGCTCCACGGAAGTTTCCGCCCCACCATGCGCCGATATAAGGGGAATTGTCACGTCTGTCTGCCATGCCCCAGTAATCTCCGGGCATTGCTCCGCTGAGTGACTGTTCAACACCTTCAATGAAAATAAGCGCATTAGGATTTACTTCAAGAATGGATTCTGCACATTTTGTAGCAGCATAAGCCCAGTTGTTTTCATCAGTTGAACCGTCCCATTTAGCCGCCTTATCACCTTCCTGACCTTTTCCGTGCGGCTCGTTTTTAAGGTCATATCCGATAAGAGTATCGTTGTTGTTATACTTTTCAGCAAGCCATGTAAGGGTTTCTATCCAGATATCGGTTGTTATCATAGTTCCGCCGGTAGTTGTTTCCTTGCCATACCAGAGATTGTAGTTATGACCGGAGTTATCGGCATGAGGGCTGTGAATGTCAATGAATGCCTTTATACCGTATTTTTTACATTTGTCAAGAATGATGTCAAAACCTCTGTCGCTTGTAATAAGAGTCTTGCCGTCGGCTTCAACAAAGTCCTTATTGATATGTCCGTAAGTACCTGCCTTGACTATATTTCCGTTTCCATCGTCTGTATCAACAGGCGGATTGTAGCATGCCTGCATACCGCCGGCACTTATCTGATAAGGGGTACCGTTCATCCATGAAAGGATAAGTTCTGTTGAAATAGGGAAACGTATAACGTTGATACCTCTGTCAGCAACTTCGGAGAGCATATCGTCAATATCACCGGCATAAAGATAATGCGGTGAATATTCGATACAGTTAAGACCGAACCAGTTTGCACCGGTCAGCCAGACTTCGTTTCCGTCCTTGTCATAAAGCCTGCTGCCTACTGCATGAAGCCAGTCGTCATTGCAGTCATCAGTAACAGCTGAAGTTGTAAAGCCTGTGAAAGCTGATGCCATACAAGATGCAGCAACTGCAAGCAGTGCGGCGCAGGAAATAATCTTCTTTTTAAGTTTCAATTGTAATCCTCCTCTTTTCAAAATTATTCCTATTATCATTATACACCATAAATAAAAAAAGTCAAGTATTGATAAGAAAATAAAGCAATACCGCACAAAGATTTTTTGTGCGGTATTATTTTAAGAACTTGTTCTAATCAAGTGCGGATAACATTGTATAAACTATAGAATCTGTGGTTATGTCATACTGTTGTCTGTTTTCTATCAGTACTGCAAAAGCAATCGGGAAATTATCATCATCAACAAATCCGGTCAGCAGGGAATTTTCCTCAGCGCCGTCCTTGACCTGTGCCGTACCGCTTTTTACGCCGATTGTGTATCCGGGAATTGTTCCGGCATAGTTCTGACCGTTTTCCAGCATTATTGACCTGACCTCTGAGGCTGTCGATGAAGAAAACAGCTGGCCGGAATAAGAGGTTTCTGCGGTTTCAACGATTCTTCCGTTTACATTTGTAACATGGTCGATAAGATAAGGCATGGTGGACTTTCCGGTTTCATTTGCAATGGCGCTCTGCCACATCATCATCTGGCACGGACTTACAAGGCTCATGCCCTGACCGATACAGCTCCACTGAGTGTTAAACTCGTATTTGTCTGTAAGCTCAGTTGAGGCGGTCTGTGCAGTTATGCCGTTTATATCTATTGAGTCTGACGGAGAACCGTTTACTGAAAATCCAAGCTTTTTGTATGCATTTTCAATGTCGCTGAGTTTCCAGTCGGAGTCCTCAACAAGCTGTGCAAAGAACGGGTTGCAGCTGTTCTGGAAAGCCTCGTCAATGTTCTGAGTACCATGTCCGTAGGCGTTATGGCAGTTTATCACTTCGCCTGTCTGATTGGTGTAGCTGCCCTCGCAGGTGAATGACTTTTCTCTCAGTCTGTCTATACCCATTGTTTCGATTGCGGAGATAAGGGTTGAAATTTTCTGTGTTGAGCCGGGTACTGTTTTGTAGAATGCCTTGCAGAGCAGACTTCCGTCTGCAAGGTCTTCGTAGCCTTTGAGGGGGTCAACATTAGGCTTGCTTACACATACGAGTATTTCGCCGGTCTTGTAGTTGTAGGCTATTGCACAGCCCTCCTTGTCACCGAAAGCAGAGTAGACCTGTTCGTTGGCGTCGTGATTGAGGGTAGCGTAAATGGCAGCTTTTCCGCCCTTGCGTGTGATACCCTTTGTGAAACTGTAATTGCTTAAACTTTCAAGATTGTTTGCAACGAGGGTATTGGTCATCTGACCGCTTGCGTCGCCGATAAGGTTGCCGACGTCCTTGAAGTAGCCGTCCGGGTAATCTCCCTCTTTTGCGCTGTCGTCAAAAATTATGTCACCGTTGCAGTCATATACATAGCCTAAATCCCTTGAGCCTGAGTTGCTTATATAAAATGATGCCTCCATCTGAATTTTAACTACAAGCAAAACTATCCCCACAAGGAAAATAAGCATCATTAGTGTTATAAGATTTCTTCCTCTTTTTAAGCTTTTCATACTGTTCTCCTGTTGATATTCTGCTGAGCCGGTCTGACCGGAACCGGATAAACCCTTGCCTGTCCCGCTTTAAGAAAACCAATCATAAAGCCGCAGGTGAGCATGGAGCTGCCGCCCTGTGAGATAAACGGAATAGTAACACCGGTGAATGGTATCATGTTGCATGAACCGAAAATATTCAGAGCCATCTGTGCTATGAATGCGGCGCATACTCCAACGGTCAGCGTTGTGTGGAAATATGAGCGGGGGGTATTGATAAGTGCGGTTACAAGGAGGAGTATTATCATGAAGACGGCAAGAAGTGCCATAAGCATACCCCATTCCTCGCATATAGACGAGAACACAATGTCCGTGTCCGCCGCCGGGACCTTGTACAGTACTCCGTGTCCCGGACCTTTTCCGAACCAGCCTCCCTCTGCAATTGCGATAAGTGCCTGACACTGCTGCCAGCCGTTTCCGGTAGGGTCGCTCCAGATGTCAACATGAAGTCTGTCCTGAACGTAGGAGGGGGCGAATTTAAGTGCGATTATGACTATAACAAGTCCGGCAGCGCTGAGTCCGATAATAAGCTTTTTGGAAAGCTTTGCTTTGGGGTAGCATATTCTCATTAAGAATCCGCAGGCTGCAACTGCCGCAAAGGTAGGCAGACTTCCTAAGTCACGGCACCACCACTGGAGCAGCATTATTACTCCTGTAAGTGCGAGAAGCGCCATATTGTCGTATACTACCTTTACAAACAGCACCTTTTTCTTTTTCTGCTGCTGTGCAATAGAGGTTGCAAAAACAAGCACGAAAAATACTTTCAGAAATTCTGACGGCTGGATAGTGATAAATCCAAGGTCAATCCACATTCCTCTGCTGCCTGTGAAAAGAAGAATTGAGATTATAAGAACACCGCATATTCCGTAGAAAACATATTTGTACTTTTCGATAAACTGATAATTTTCCGCAAGCTTGAAACCAGCCTGACAGCAGGCGAGTGCTAAAACCGAGAAAATAAAGTGCTTGACAGCAAATCCCACTCCTCCGAAGCAGGACTGGAAGATAACGCTCATATTAAGCAGAGTTATAAGCAGAATGTCGAGAGTATATGTATTCTGCTTGAGAAAACGCAGTATAAAGAAGTATAACAAATCTGAAACTATAACAACTGTTGAAAGTATAATCGGCGACATAATTGTTTCGTAGCTGCCCTTGACAAAAACTACTGCAAGAAGTGAAATGTGGGTGAGCAGCGAAAGCAGAGTTATTCCGCCGTATGAAAGACCATTTTTATACATTTTGCGGTTTCACCCTCCTTATATAAATTTTCTTTTTGCCGATGGTTATCTCGTCATTGTTCCTGAGTTTTTTTTCGGTGATTTTTACACCGTTGACATACGTTCCGGAGGTGGAGTCGAGATCTTTTATGGTCCATATTCCGTTGTCAAGAGTCAGCAGGGCATGATACCTTGAAACTGACATATCCGGAAACCGTAAATCAGCTGAAATATGCCTGCCCATGAGTACTTCCTGCGAATTGAGCGTGAAAGTAAAGCTTTCAGCGGCGTCGGTCAGTATCATGTGACGTGCCGCTTTGCTCCATTGTGCCTGTACAGTTTTTTTCTCCTTTGTACAAAAGGCAATTATAACAAGTGCACATATATCTATTATAATCAGCGCCGACGCAGCAATTATATCTGTGAACTGCGAAAGCCGTCCTGCCAGTTCACTTATAAACTCTGTAAATCCATCCATTAAAGTGTCACCCTTTCGTATTGTTTTGCAGTCTTATCTTTACATTATAATACATTTTGCAGAATTTATCAAGATGCAGAGTATATATTGACATACAGGTAAAAAATAATTATAATTAAAGTGTCGAATTATTTACATTGAAAGACAGGAAAAAATATGGACAGATTAAAAAAGTTTTTCAACAGTTATTTTTCAATTCACGGAGATACAGCGTCACAGGATGAGATATACAACCGCCTTGTAAACAGCGCTGCAATCCGTGGGACAAATATGTGCGTACTCATGCTTGCAATACTGATTGCGTCAATAGGTCTTAACATGAACTCAACTGCGGTCATAATCGGAGCAATGCTGATATCGCCGCTGATGGGCAGTATTATGGCAGTTTCCTACGGTATTGCATCGGGCGATTTGAATATTGTAAAAAGATTTTCAGTAGGCTTTCTGTTTCAGATTATTGTAAGTCTGCTGACGTCATTTATTTATTTCAGCATTACACCAATTAACAATTCCACTTCCGAGCTTCTTGCAAGGACATCACCTACGATATGGGACGTGCTTATTGCGATTTTCGGCGGATTAGCCGGAATAATCGGTATGACACGAAAGGAAAAATCCAATATTATCCCCGGAGTTGCCATAGCTACTGCACTCATGCCGCCTTTATGCACAGCCGGATACGGTCTTGCGACACACCAGTGGAGATATTTTTTCGGGGCATTTTACCTGTTTATCCTTAACAGCTATTTTATATGTATGTCCTCAATTTTTGTACTGCTGCTTCTCAATGTTTCCAGACATACAATTAAAAGCGGTATTTCCCGTAAGACAGTACTAAGAAAAACCGCAGTTTCAACGATACTTCTTATAATTCCAAGTGTACTGGTAAGTATAAATATGGTAAAAGAATCCAATATTACAGGATTTGAGGAAAAAGCCTCATTAGAACTTCAGACTCTCGGTGAAGAGGCACAGGTCCTGTTCCCGGAAATTACGGATATTTCAGTAGGGGATACGCTTTCCTATTCCGGTGACGAAGTGACTTCACAGGTTAAGGTTATGGTTACTGTTGACGAAAAAATGAATGACGCATCTCAGGAAACTCTGAAAAAATGGCTTAAAATGCACTATGAAAATGCTGAGGAAATTGAGATTGTTCTGGAAAATCAATGATGACCATGCCGTACAAAGTAAGATTTTGTACGGCTGAATTTTCTATGAATGACAGGAAAATAAAGCGGAAATAATTAATTTTCCCGTAAACCTTGCAAAAAAGCACAAAATACGCTATAATAAGTTGCAGGCAACTTATTATATTTTGTTTAAATGCCCTTGCAGATACGCAAATCAGAGATTTGCTCCCTGCATATCGGGCGATTATATCAAAAAATCTTCGATTTTATGATATAATAAAGTGTATCACTATGTGTTAAAGGTACATTAATGATAAAATACTGTCGCAAATTCAGAGCATATTGCAAGAAAGGAGAGCATATCCGGTCTTTCCGGATATCAGTAATATATTATGGAAGAAATATTGAATGAAGAAAAAGTTTATATGCCGGCAGTTGCAATGAGAGGACTTGTCTGCTTTCCGGGACTGATTATGCATTTTGATGTTGCAAGGGATATCTCAGTAAAGGCAGTTGAGGAGTCGGTAAAAAAAGACCGCATGATTTTTCTGACAGCTCAGAAAGATGTTTATGTTGAAAATCCCAAAGAGGAAGATTTATATAAAATCGGTGTTGTTGCTGAAGTAAGGCAGACTCTTAAAACACCGGACAATGTTATGAGAGTGCTTGTTGAGGGCGCTTACAGAGCAAAAATTACCGGATTTAAGGAAGAAGACGGAATGATCAAATGTGCCGTCAGAAAACTTCCGAATTACAGCCGCTATAAGCCGGAGCCTGTTGAACAGTCAGCGATAATGCGTTCAATCAAGGATATGTTTGAGCGTTACAGCGAACTTGTGCCGAGAATGCCGAGAGAGCTTGCAGCGTCTATTCTGTGTCAGGATGATCCGTACAAGCTGTTTGAGAATATAGCTTATAACATGAACATTGAATTCCCGGAAAAGCAGGAAATGCTTGAGGAATCAAATATAATCAGACGCCTTGGAATGCTTTATGTATGTCTTGTACATGAAGTTGAGGTACTTGAACTTGAAAAGCAGATACAGGACGAGGTCAAGGAAAATATTGACCAGAATCAGCGTGAATATTACCTCAGAGAACAGATGAGGGTCATTTCCTCAGAGCTTGGCGAGGACGAGGGACAGGATGAAGCATATGATTATATTGACAGGATTCATGCCCTCAGTCTTTCAGAGGAAAATACCGAAAAGCTTGTCAAGGAAGCTGAAAGACTTATGAAAATGCCGTCATCATCGCAGGAGGCATTTGTTACAAGAAATTATCTTGATACAGTCCTTGACCTGCCGTGGAACAAGTCCACCAAAAACAAGCTTGACATAAAAAAAGCTGCGAAAATTCTTGATAAGGACCACTACGGCATGAAAAAGGTCAAGGACAGAATCCTTGAAAGCATTGCAGTTCACGGTCTTATGCCGGAAGTCACCGGACAGATAATCTGTCTTGCAGGTCCTCCCGGAGTGGGTAAAACCTCTATCGGACGCTCAATTGCAAAGTCTTTGGGCAGAAATTATGTAAGGGTTTCGCTGGGCGGCGTGCGTGATGAATCTGATATCAGAGGTCACAGAAAGACCTATGTAGGCGCAATGCCCGGAAGAATCATGAACGCAATGAAAATTGCCGGAACCAATAATCCGCTCATTCTTTTTGATGAGATTGACAAGATGGGAAACGATTTCAGAGGCGATCCGGCGTCAGCCATGCTTGAAGTACTTGACAGCGAGCAGAACAAGGAATTCCGTGACCATTACATTGAAATACCTTTTGATCTGAGCAAGGTCATGTTCGTGACAACAGCCAATACAACGGATACCATTCCTGCGCCTCTGCTTGACAGAATGGAGCTTATTGAGCTGACAAGCTACACAAGAGAAGAAAAGTTCCACATTGCCAAAGAACACCTTATTCCGAAACAGATAAAAAAGCACGGTCTTAAAGGTACGCAGATAAAAATAACCGACGGCGTTATCTATGAGCTTATTGATTATTACACCAAAGAGGCAGGCGTAAGAAACCTTGAAAGAGTTGCGGCGTCCCTCTGCCGTAAGGCAGCAAAGGCAATCGTTTCCGGCGACGCTAAAAAGGTGACCTTTACTGAAAAGAATCTGAAATCCTATCTTGGCGCAAGGAAATATCTCCCTGACGAAAAGGCTGAGAATAACGAAATCGGCGTTGTAAACGGTCTTGCTTGGACATCAGTGGGCGGTGTGCTTATGCCGCTGGAGGTACTGGTGCTTGACGGAAAGGGAAATATTGAAACCACCGGTTCACTTGGCGATGTTATGAAAGAAAGTGCAAAGATTGCTGTAAGCTATGTAAGAAGTGTTGCAGACAAATATAATATATCCGGAGATTTTTACAAGGAAAAGGATATCCACATTCACGCACCGGAAGGAGCAGTCCCCAAGGACGGTCCGTCCGCCGGAGTTACTATGACAACGGCGCTTGTTTCCGCTCTTTCGGGAATGCCGGTAAGGAGCGATGTTGCCATGACAGGTGAGATTACTCTCCACGGAAAGGTTCTGCCGATAGGCGGACTGCGTGAGAAAACCATGGCGGCTTACAAGGCAGGACTTAAAACAGTCATTGTCCCGGAGGCTAACAGGAGCGATATTGACGAAATAGATGATGTTGTAAAGTCATCACTGGAATTTGTCTACGCCTCAGAACTTGAAACAGTTCTTGATACTGCGCTGTGCAAGGACAGCGTGACTGTAACTTCGTAAAGGAGCGATTGAATGAACTATAATAAGGCTGAATTTTACGCCTCATACGGTACTTTTTCTCAGATTCCGGAGTGCAGCCGCATAGAAATTGCCTTTGCAGGCAGGTCGAATGTGGGCAAATCCACTCTTATAAATAAGATTTTCAACAGGAAAAATCTTGCAAGAGTGAGTTCGGTTCCCGGAAAAACTGCTACGATAAATTTTTATGGGCTGGAAAACGTGTTTTTTGTTGACCTGCCGGGTTATGGCTACGCTAAAGTGGCAAAGTCCGAAAAAAACCGCTGGGCAGAGCTTATCGAGGGTTATCTTAACGCTGACAGGGATTTAAGACTGGTTTTTCTGCTGATAGATATGCGTCATGCACCCTCAGCGGACGATATTCACATGATAAATTATCTTATCGAGTCGGAGCTGCCCTTTGTCATTATCCTGACCAAGGCTGACAAGCTGAAAACAATGGCAAGAGCCGAGCGCATGAAAGCGTTTGAAACGGAGATACCGTATTTTAACGATATTCATATTATTCCTTTTTCATCTCAGACCTTTGAGGGTGTTGAGGAGGTAAGGAATATTATTGAGGATATTGCTGCGGAGGACGAGGAATCCTCTGAACAGTAAAAAAGGAAAGGAATGTTGAAGATGTTTGTATCCGAAAATCTTGGGGTAAACGAAAAGGGACACCTTACAGCCGGCGGAGCTGATACGGTTGAACTGGCTAAGCAGTATGGCACACCTCTCTATGTCATGGACGAGTCTCTTATCAGAGAGCATTGCAGAAGCTTTAAAAACAGTATCGACAAGTATTACGGCGGCGAGGGACTTGTGTGCTATGCAAGCAAGGCGTTCTGCTGTATGGAAATGTGCAGAGTTATGAAAAGCGAGGGAATCGGTCTGGACGTTGTTTCAATCGGCGAGCTTTACACAGCTGTGAAAGCCGGCTGTGACTGCGAAAAGATTTGTTTCCATGGCAACAACAAGACTGATGAGGAGCTTGAATACGCTGTTGAGCATAAGGTAGGCAGAATTATTGTTGACAATATTTTCGAGCTTGAAAGACTTGACAGAATTTCCGGTGAAAAGGGAATAAAGCCAAACATAATGTTCCGTATCAAGCCGGGTATTGACGCTCATACCCATGATTTTGTAAGAACAGGTCAGATTGACAGTAAATTCGGTTTTGCGCTGGAAACAGGTGAGGCTATGGAGGCAGTCAAAAAGGCGCTTTCCTGTCCGAATGTACATCTCAAGGGACTTCACTGTCATATCGGTTCACAGATTTTTGACATTGACCCGTTTGTTGAGGCTGCAAAGGTTATGCTGAAATTCATTGCTGACATCAAGGCACAGACCGGTCATGAGGTTGACGAACTTAACCTTGGCGGCGGTTTCGGTATAAAGTATACCGAAGATAACGACCCTGTACCTTACGAGGCTTACATGGAAAAGGTTTCAGCGGCAGTAAAGGAAAGCTGTGCAGAGCTTAACGTTAAACAGCCGTTTATACTTATCGAGCCGGGACGTTCTATGGCAGGTCCTGCCGGAATTACACTTTACACCTGCGGCGGAGTAAAGGAGATACCGAATATCAGAACCTACGTTTCAATTGACGGCGGTATGACTGACAATCCGAGATATGCCCTTTACCAGTCGGAATACGAGGCAGTAGTTGCAAACAAGGCGTCAGAGCCGAGAGATACTGTTGTTACAATTGCCGGAAAGTGCTGTGAAAGCGGCGACCTTATCGGTGAGGGAATGGCGCTCCAGAAGGCTGTGCCGGGAGATATCATTGCAGTATGTGCAACAGGCGCTTACAACTACTCAATGTCCTCCAACTATAACAGAGTTCAGAAACCGGCTGTTGTTTTTGTTAAAGACGGCGAGTCGAGAGTTGTTGTGAAAAGAGAAACTCTTGATGATATAATCAGAAACGATATCTGATGTAAACATAAAAATCCCCGTTCATCTGAACGGGGATTAATTTTTTTTAAAGGCTTGCAGAATCAAGATACATTGTCCATGCTGTCTGTTTCTCAGGTTTTGATTCCGGTACAGCAGATAATTTGGCTTCATGCTTGTTTTTATACATCATTGCATCTGCTTTTTCAATAACAGTCTGAATATGAGAATTTTTCTCATCAAAAAATGCATATCCTATGGCAACATCAGGCATTCTATTATCATTTTGCTGTTCATGGCTGATAGCTTTTTTGAAATTATTGTTAAGAATCTCCACGCTGTCAAAATTTTTATTCATAATAACACAGAATTCATCTCCACCGATTCTGTAACAGCTGCCGTATTTTCCATATACATTCTGAAGCTGTGCCGCAATCTTTTTCAGACATACATCACCGGCAGAATGACCATAGGTATCATTTACCTGTTTGAATTTATTCACATCAAAAAATAACAGTAAAGCGTCTGAATTCATGCTTCCGATGTTTGTTTCATAGCATCTGCGGTTTAAAAGATGTGTAAGAGCGTCTACCTGAAGTATCACTTTGCAATAACGGTTGTAAAGTATCATATTTGCTATGGTGACGCACAAAAAATCAATTCTTATATCAGAGTTCATAAATTGAATACTGATTCCGGTGATCAGCAATACAAAAGTTAATATCAGTGCACAGTCTGTCTGGTTGTGATATTTTTTGTCATTTCGTATAATACAGACTAATCCGTAAATCAGGGAACCGGCAAAAGCCAGTACATAGATCCAGTATAATTTTTCACGATGATAAATATTTTCAGAATCAATGAGGAAAATCCAGCCAAAATAAAGAGCAATACATTCAAAAATCGCATGAGCAGCAGCGATTACTATTGCAATTTTCGGTTTGCTTACTGCTCCATAGGCAACTGCAACAATAATTCCTATCAATGGAGTTGCGCAGAACTCTATAAGTTTTGCAAATGCATGTAGCGGAATCAATGAAGCCGCCGCACCGTTTGTGAGCAATCCTGTACATTCTCCCAGCGAGGCACTTCCAATCAGCAGGCAGACTATAATTGATAACTTTTTCGTATGTTTAGTAATCAGACGGTTTGTTATAATATCAGCTTTTGTAACACATAAAAGTAAAATTGTAATTAAAACAACTGATGTATATAAGTTCAGCATCTCAACCAACCCTTTAAAGTTAATTTATACCATCAAAAACTTTTAATAATCCTTCCTAATTATATCATTAAATAAACTAAAAGTCAACCGGAAAATCGACAAAAAAAGTCACTTTTGATGAATAATATCAAAAGTGACCTGGCATATTAAAATTTACCGGAACTTCCTCCGTGGGTTGAACCGGAAGAACTTGTATGTGTACTGCTTCCGCCGCCCGATGAAGAAGATTCTTTTCTTGTTTTGCTGAGAGTTTTGTAAAGGAAAATGTTCTGATTCTGAGTAATTCTGACTGAGTTTTTGTCTACATAGGAATCAGCGTTTCTCTGGAAGTTTACGCTTGCAAGCTGGTGTTTTAGAATCATTGTAACAATCAGCGCGGCAATAAGTCCCACAACAACAGCCACTACAAGCGGAATTACAATCCCCGTTACTTTTGCGGAGTGCAGAGTATCTTCACAGCAGTCTGCAAAAATATCAAAGGCGGTTTCAAAGTCATCAACTGAAAGCGAAGAACGCATTTTGGAAATAATTTCAGACTGGGTTGCGTCATCAAAATCAGCTATGCAGGTGCCTTTGGTTGAAATTGCCCAGTCACGTTCTTCCATGCTGATAAGGAAGAGTATACCGTTATCGTCATAGTCGTTGTAGTCATAGAAATCGTCAGCGAACGCTGTCGGAGTTTTTCCGCCGAGAGAATCCACAGTAACAATAACAATGTCCACATCATATTCAGCGCCTGTATCATCAAGACGGTCTGAAAGCTGTTCGTCATTTTCAATGAGTCCTGCATCGTCAATCACATAGGGATATGTAAAATCATACTGGTCATATTCATCAGCGCTTACCGGAACAGCAAAGCAGAAAAGGCATAAGAGAACCGGTAAAAAAAGTCTTGCAAATTTTTTCATACTGAGTCCTCCTACATTATAATAAAGCCGATAATTGCGCTTATTACAGCGGCAATTGCAAATACTGCCCCAAACCATTTCCAGAACAGTCCCTTGTCCATAGGAAGATTTCCGACAAATTTTCCTGTCTGACCGTTCATTGCGAATGTAAACTTCTGGTCATGCCATGTTGTGTTCATGACCCAGACCGGATAAAGAGCATATTTCACCTTGCTGTCTGTCAGATTAATCTGTGAACTTCTTACAGTTACGCCGGTAAATTCGCTTGTTGATCTCATCATTTCTTCTTCAACGCTGTGCTTTACACGCTGATTTGCACGTTCAATGCTCTGCTCTGAGCTGACGTCGTACTTGTCAGCAACATAACCGGCAAGGTATGCAGTCTGGAAATCAACTGCTTCGCTGAAATTAAAAGGCTCAATGGATTCCATTAAATCATCAGCCATTTTTTCAGAGCCGTCAACCGGAATGTGGTCGAAGGACATCTGTCCGGCTCTTTTAAGAAGAAAGTGGCTTGTTTCAGTGTAGTTGTAACTGCTGTCGCTCCAGCGTCTTATTTTCTGACCGTTGTAGTGTACAACGGAATCAGTATCGCAGTCAAACAGCCAGAAAGGAACGTAAACGCCCTTGATTTCGTCGATGTGGTTTTCGTCCTTGAAAATCTTCGGCAGGAGTTTTTTGCCTTTCAAGTGATTTGAAAAAGCTTCCTTTGCGGCTTTTTTGTCAAGCTTGAAAGGAATCACATAATCCGGACGCAGGTCACCTGCAAAGTTTCCTTTCATTACGATAGGATTGTCGCAGTAAGGACAGGCAGAGGCGGCAGTATTCTGGTCGCAGATTATTTCGCCGCCGCAGGATTCGCAGGTGTAGACTGACATACCTGTCAGCTCGTCTTCACGCCACTGGTTTTCCGTGTTCTGATTCCACTCCATGTTGTCCGGCTTGGAATTGAGTGCCTCGTCAAAGGCTTTCATTGCCTCAATGTCAAATTCAGAGTCGCAGTAAGGACATTTCATTTTCTGAGAGGAACTGTCAAACTCAATTGCGCCTCCGCATTTCGGACACTTATACTCTAATAAAGTAGACATTATTTCACCTCTTGATTCATGTCTGTTATATAAACTTATTTAATGTCGTTTTCGTCAAATACATCTCCGCATTCCGGACAGAATTTCGGCGGATTTTTCGGGTCCTCAGGTTCCCAGCCGCACTTGTCGCATTTGTAAAGAGGTTCACCGGCAGGCTTTGGCTTTCCGCATTCAGCACAGAATTTGCCCTTGTTTACTGCTCCGCATGAACAGGTCCAGCCGCTTGCGTCAGCAGGCTTAGGACTTCCGCATTCTGAACAGAACTTAGCGGTATTTACTGCGCCGCATGAGCATTTCCAGCTGTTTGCTGCCGGTGCAGACTGCTGAGCTGCCGCCTGCTGCTGTGCCATTTGCTGCTGCTGACCCATAGCGAACAGATTCTGTGCATTCATGCCGCCTGCTGCCTGTGCCATGTTCATTCCCATAAAGCCGGTCATAGCGCCGCCTGAATTGGACGCAGCTGCTCTCATAGCGTCTGCCTGTGCGCCCACCATAGCTGCGCCAGCCATGTTTGCGTTTCTGAAAACTGCTGTTTTCTGCAGTTCCTTTATCATGTCCTCGTCTTCCTTAGGAGCGTTTACGGAGTTGATTCCGATAGAAACGATCTCAAGACCTCTCAGTTTCTGCCATTTTGCGTTCAGCTCATTGTTCATGGCGTCGCATAATTCCTGAGTGTGTCCCGGAAGTGCGCTGTATCTTACGCCAAGCTCAGAAATCTTTGCAAAAGCCGGCTGGAGCGCATTGAGGAACTCGGTTTTCAGCTGGCGGTCGATATTTTCACGGGTATAGTCCTCTGAAACGTTTCCGCATACATTTGTGTAGAAAAGCATAGGGTCCATGATCCTGTATGAAAATACGCCGTTGCAGCGTACTGAAATATCAACGTCCAGACCGATATTATTGTCAACAACTCTGAAAGGCACCGGATTAGGAGTACCGAACTTATTGTCCACGAGTTCCTTTGTGTTGAAGTAGTAAACACGCTGGTCTGTGCCTGCGTCACCGCCGTATGTAAAACGTTTGCCGATAGTTTTGAATGTGTTCTTGATGCCCTGACCAAGACTTCCGCAGAAAAGGCTCGGCTCAGATGAAGTATCGTATGTAAATTCACCCGGTTCAGCGCAGATCTCAACGATCTTTCCGTTTTCAACGATTATCATGCACTGTCCGTCTGCAACAGCGATACCGCTGCCGTTTGTGATTACGTTGTCATTTCCCTTTGTATTTGAAGAACGGCCCGAAACCTTTTTGTGTCCTCTTTTAACGAGTACATCATTTGCAAGTGCGTCACAGTAAATAAATTCTTTCCACTGGTCAGCAAGAGTTCCGCCGACAGAGCCTAAAGCGGCTTTGATAAGTCCCATAAAAAATCTCCGTTTCCGCTGCATTGCAGCTAAAATTAATAAATAGAAGTAACTTTATATGTAAGATTATATCATTAAAACGATTAAAAAGCAATACTTTTCAGAGAAATTGTATAAAAAATTATTTTATTAAATATAAATGAGGAATGTATGAAAATTTTGCGTTTCTTGTTGACTTGCAGGAAAATTATGATATAATAAAATCAGGCAGTTTATACATTAATAATAATGCAAAGGAGCGTTAAATTATGAATAAAAAAGCATTTTACAATATGTCCTACGGCGTTTATGTCACAACTTCAACAGACAACGGAAAGCCTGTAGGCTGCGTAACCAACAGCAATACACAGATAACATCTTCACCGGCAACGGTTTCTGTCAGCGTAAACCATGACAACTACACGGCAGAATGTATTGAAAAGTCCGGACTTTTCGGCTTTACAGTTCTTTCTGTTGACTCTGACCCGGAAATAATCGGAAAATTCGGCTTTTTCTCCTCAAAGGATACCGATAAATTTTCCGGCTTTGAATATGATGTAAAAGAGGGCGTACCAGTCCTTGCTGACGGCTGTGCTTACGCAGTATGCAGAGTTATCGACAAGATGGAAACATCAACTCATACTGTTTTCTTAGGAGAGGTTATCGACGCTGATACTCTGAAACAGAGTGAGCCTATGACCTATTCCTATTATCATAAGGTGTTAAAGGGCAAGAGTCCGGAGAAAGCACCGACCTACGTTGAGGAAACCGCTGAGGAAACAGGCGCAAAGAAATTTGTCTGTGATGTATGCGGATATATATATGAAGGGGACTCAGTTCCGGCTGATTTTAAGTGCCCGATATGCGGTGTTGACGCTTCACATTTTAAAGAACAGTGATTTTTTTAAGATTTTTTTGAAAAAAAGCTTGCAATTTCTTCGAATATATGGTATGATATTAAAGCATTTAAAATCCGTAAAGGTATATTCCTTTACGAGAGTTTATGCCAGTAAAATGACATTAAACAGGGCAGTCCGCTGCTGCAGAATCCGGTATGCGTAAAGGATTCGTTAAAAATGCGGTAAGAATGCCGGAAATCAGGAGGAAATTGAAATGAACGCATTGGAAATCATCAGCAACTCAAGCAAAAAGGCAGAAGTACCTGAATTTTCAGTAGGTGATACTGTTAAGGTTCACGTAAAGATCAAGGAAGGCGACAAGAGTCGTATCCAGGTTTTTGAGGGTACTGTTATCGCCAAGAAGCACGGCGGAATCAGCGAAACATTCACTGTAAGACGTGTTGCTCACGGCTGCGGAATCGAAAGAGTCTTCCCGCTTCACTCACCAGTTGTAGACAAGGTTGAGATCGTAAGATACGGTAAGGTTCGCAGAGCTAAGCTCTACTATCTGCGTGACAGAGTTGGTAAGGCAGCTAAGGTTAAAGAGCAGATCAGGTAATAAAATGACATTTCGGAGCGGCGGCTTTATGCCGTTGCACCTTTTGTCTGCACAAGGGACGTTTAAGTCCCTTTTTTGCTATTAATTTATGAATCGAGGATAAAAGGATGGAAGATCAGCAGATTGAAGAAAAAAAAGAAGAAACTGCGCAGGAGCCTAAGGACACTTTAGGCGATTTCATGGAAATCTGCGAATCGATTATTACATCAATATTCGTGGTTCTTCTTATATTTACATTTATATGCAGACCGGTTACTGTTGACGGCGGTTCAATGCAGCCGACTCTTAATGAGGTTATTTCACCGGATGTTCCGGAAGATAAACTTCTTATGACAACTTTTTTCTATACACCAAAGGTGGGGGATATTGTTGTTGTTGAAAATGATGAATCCCATTACTATAAAAACGGAGACAGTTCTGAGCTTGTAACCGGAACAGGTCTTGGCAAAAGACTTATTAAGCGTGTTATCGCAACAGCCGGTCAGACAGTCGATATAGATTTTGAAAACGGCATAGTTTATGTCGATGGTGAGGCACTCTCTGAAAGCTACATAAAAGAGCCTACATATTACAATAGCGGAGCATTTGAATATCCTGTAACCGTTCCTGAGGGATATGTCTTTGTAATGGGTGACAACAGAAATAATTCGACAGACAGCCGTGACCCCCATGTCGGATTCGTTAAGGAAGACGATGTTCTGGGAAAGGCTGTACTGAGATTCTATCCGTTTGAAAAGTTCAAGGTTCTTGACTGATAAAAATTACGGGGTGCATATAAAATGAGTGACAATAAAATGCGCAGAGAGAGCCGTGATGACGCTCTTGAGAGAATCCTTGCGGAAACTGCCAAAAATCCGTATACTCCTAAAAGACCTGTTCGTCCGGCTAACCGCCCTGCAGCAAAACCGGCAGAAAGACCGGTTTCACATGAAAAGTCAGTACCGCAGAGCCGTCCTCAGCCGTGTGCGCCTCGTCCTATGACGGAGGCTCAGAAAGCGGAGGAGGCAAAAGCAAGAGCCGCAAGAAAAATTGAGGAGATGAAGCGTGCAAAGGAGCAGAACGAAAAAACACAGTTGTTTAAGGCTCCTGCCGCTGAAAAGGTAAAACACGAACCGGTTTCTGAAAGAAAAGCCGGAATAATTCCGGAGGAAAAGGTAAATATTGATAATACGGCGTCAGTAAATCCTGATGCTGAAAACACAGAGTCCGGAAAGAGTTCAGAAACACAGACAATAACTCTTAATGATATTCTTGATATTGTTGAATCTGCAATTGCTGTGATACTTGTTATTGTGATGTTTTACACATATATTATCCGTATTGCAGTTGTTGACGGCAGGTCAATGTCACCGACCCTTGAAACAGATGACAAGCTTATCGTCCGCTCAATCGGCTATACGCCGGAGGACGGGGACATTGTTGTTATAAATAATCAGAATACTCATCTTATTTCCGAAAGCGGAAAGGTCGTTGAGGGCGAGGGACTTGAGAAGAGGATAATCAAAAGGATTATTGCAACAGGTGGTCAGACGATTGATATTGATTTTGAAAGCGGTACCGTTACAGTTGACGGCAGACAGCTTGAGGAAAATTATATCAGCGAGCCGACAACAAGAAATGAATATGCTTTTACATATCCTCTGACTGTTCCGGAGGGGTATGTCTTTGTGATGGGTGACAACAGAAACCTTTCCATGGACAGCCGTCACCCGGAAATCGGTTTAGTGCCTGAGGACAGTATTGTCGGAGAGGCAGTTTTCAGATTTTATCCGTTTGGAAAATTCGGAGGAATTGATTAAGGAGGCTTGAAAAATGGCTGAAATGGCTTCCATACAGTGGTTTCCGGGACACATGACAAAAACCCGGAGAATGATACAGTCAAATCTTTCACTTGTGGACGGAGTTGTGGAAATACTTGACGCAAGAATACCGATGTCAAGCCGCAATCCGGAAATGGACAGACTTGTTAAAAACAAACCGAGAATGCTTCTGCTAAACAAGTCGGACATGGCTGATGATTCGGCAACAGCAAAATGGATTGATTTTTATAAATCAAAGGGATTTACCGTTTTAAAGGCAGACTGCAAAAGCGGAAACGGTCTTAAAGCGTTTCTGCCGGCAGTTAAAAACGGAATGCTGAAAGAGCTTATGGACAGGCGTCGTGAAAAAGGAATTGAGGGCGCACCTTTAAGGCTTATGATAGTTGGTATTCCGAATGTCGGAAAATCCTCATTCATCAACCGTATGTCAAAATCAAAAAAGGCAAAGGTTGAGGACAGACCGGGCGTTACCCGCACAAAGCAGTGGATCAAGCTTGGAGATAATGTTGAAATGCTTGATATGCCGGGTGTACTGTGGCCTAAGTTTGAGGACCAGAGCGTTGCAAGAAAACTGGCGTTTACTGGTGCTGTCAAGGACGATATTCTTGACATTGAGGCGCTGGCGGCATTTCTCCTTGAAAATCTTGCACAGCACAGTCCAAAGGCTCTTGTGGACAGATATAAAATCGAAACTGACGGGGAAGGCTTTGAACTTCTTGAAAGACTCGGCAGAAAAAGAGGTATGCTTGTTTCCGGTGGCGAGGTAAACACCGAAAGAGCCGCAATAACACTGCTTGACGAGTTCCGCAGCGGAAAGCTTGGTAAAATTACTCTTGAACTGCCGGAGGAGGAAAAGCCATGACAAGTCCTCTCTGGGAATATGATGACGCTGTGCGAAACAGCACAGGAACGCTTTTCTGCGGAGTTGACGAGGCAGGACGGGGACCGCTGGCTGGTGATGTCTATGCGGCTGCTGTGGTGCTTGACCCGGAAAATCCCATTGAGGGTCTCAACGACAGTAAAAAGCTTTCCGAAAAAAAACGTGAGCTATTGTATGACGAAATAGTTGAAAAATCCCTTGATTACTGTATTGCAAGGGCAACCGTTGCGGAAATCGAGGAAATCAATATCTTAAATGCCGCAATGCTTGCAATGAGAAGAGCAGTGCTTGGGCTTAAAAGTATGCCGGCGCTGGTTATTGCCGACGGAAATAAAACTCCGGAACTGCCCTGTGAGGTTCAGTCGCTTGTAAAGGGCGACGCAAACAGCGCATCAATAGCGGCGGCATCGATACTTGCAAAGGTCACAAGGGACAGATATATGCATGAAATGGCAGAAAAGTATCCGCAGTATGGCTTTGAGAAGCACAAGGGTTACGGTACAAAGCTGCACAGGGAAAAAATTCTTGAATTTGGTCCCTGTCCGGAACACAGAATGTCATTTCTGAAAAAGATATATGAAAAAAAGTAATTTTGGAAATTATGCCGAGGCATTTGTCTGCTCGCATCTTGAAAAGAAAGGCTATAAAATTGTCTGCCGGAATTTCAGAGTGCAGGGCGGCGAAATTGACATTATTGCAGAAAAAGATTTTTACATCTGCTTTGTAGAGATAAAGTATCGCACCAACGGCAGCGGTCTTGAAACGGCAATTGACAGAAAGAAACAGCGGAGAATCATAAAATCCGCAGAACAGTATATCAGAAAAACAGGCTGTAAGCTTCAGCCCAGATTTGATGCGGCGTTTGTCAGCTCATACAACGGGGAAAGCATGAGCCTTGAATATATATCAAATGCCTATGACGGTTCTGGCGTTTGAAAAAAATACAAAGGGTGGTATTTATGTATTATAAGAGTACGAGAAACAGCGATATCAAGGTGGACAGCGCTGTTGCGATCACACAGGGGATTTCTGAGGACGGCGGTCTGTTTGTACCGGAGTCAATTCCGGAGATAACTCTTGATGAGATCAAGTATCTTGCCGGTCTTAACTATTCATGCAGAGCGGCATACATCTTCAAGAAGTATCTGACAGACTTCACAGACGCTGAAATTCAGTACTGCACAGACAATGCGTACAGCACAAAGAATTTTGAAACAGAAAACATTGCTGAAATTGCAGAGCTTTTTGACGGTACATATATGCTTGAACTGTGGCACGGTCCTACCTGTGCATTCAAGGATATGGCGCTCCAGATTCTGCCTTATTTCCTTACAACTTCTGCAAAGAAAATAAATCTTGACAAGAAGATCATTATTCTTGTTGCTACTTCCGGTGATACCGGAAAGGCTGCCCTTGAAGGCTTCAAGGATGTTGAGGGTACTCAGATTCTGGTATTCTATCCTGAGGACGGCGTAAGCCCTATGCAGAAGAGACAGATGACAACACAGTCCGGTTCAAATGTAGGAGTATGCGCAGTAAAGGGCAACTTTGACGACTGTCAGAACGGCGTTAAGGCTATATTTACAGACAAGGACGTAAAGGAAAAAATGGACGCTGCCGGACTTATGTTCTCCAGCGCAAACTCAATCAACTGGGGCAGACTTGTTCCGCAGATAGTTTACTACATTTCCTCTTATGCGTCACTTGCTGAAAGCGGCGAAATCAAGCTTGGAGACAAGATAAACGTTGTTGTTCCGACAGGCAACTTCGGTAACATTCTCGCAGCTTACTACGCTAAGAAAATGGGACTGCCGATAAACAAGCTTATCTGTGCCTCAAACGTAAACAAGGTTCTGACAGACTTTATCGAAACAGGCGTTTACGACAGAAACAGAGAGTTCTTTGCAACCTGTTCACCGTCTATGGATATTCTTATTTCAAGTAACCTTGAAAGACTGCTCTATATGCTGACAGGTCAGGACGACGCTCAGATAAGAGAGTGGTTCGGAAGTCTTGAAAAGACCGGTAAATACGAGGTTTCCGACGAAGTAAAGGCAGTACTGAAAGAGGAATTCTTCGGCGGCTACTGCGACGACGCTCAGACAAAGGCAACTATCAGGGAAATCTACGACAAGTATTCATACACCTGCGATACACATACAGCTGTTGCAGTCAAGGTTTATGAGGACTACAAGAAGGCAACAGGAGATACAACAAAAACTCTTATTGCCTCAACAGCAAGCCCTTACAAGTTCAGCGCAAGCGTACTTGAAGCAATCGAGGGCAAAAAATCTGAGCTTGACGAGTATGATATGGTTGACAGACTTGCTGAGCTTTCAAATATTCCTGTGCCGTCTGCGCTGGCTGACTTAAAGGGCAAGGAAAGAAGATTCACAGGTTCAATTGAAAAGTCAGATATGAACAATTACGTCCTGAAGGATTTCGGTCTTATCTGATGTCATTGTTCGCAATAGGTGACCTTCACCTTGCGCTGAGCGTAAAATCCAAGCCTATGGATATTTTCAGCGGCTGGGAAAACTATATGCAGCTTATGGAAGAAAACTGGCGAAGAGAGGTTTCGGATGACGATACCGTAGTTCTTGCCGGAGATATTTCGTGGGCTATGAATATAAAGGACGCTTACGAGGATTTCAGATGGATTCATGAAATGCCCGGTCAGAAAATTATTCTGAAAGGCAATCATGACTACTGGTGGGGTTCACGAAAAAAAATGGAGGGTACTTTTTCTCAATGGGGATTTGATTCTCTGAAAATACTGCATAACAACTTTTTTACCTATGAAAATTATGGCATCTGCGGTACAAGAGGCTGGGTGAATATGCCCGGAGAGGCTGCGGACGCAAAGGTGCTGGCAAGAGAGGCGGGAAGACTTACAGCCTCAGTCCAGCCGGCAGTCAGCGGAGGATTTGAGCCGCTGGTGTTTATGCACTATCCCCCGATTTACGGAAACAGCGTAAATTACGATATACTTGATGTGCTTTTTAAGTATGACGTGAAGAAATGCTGGTATGGTCATCTTCACGGTCCGTCGATAAAATATGCAGTAAACGGCGAACGTGAGGGTATAGATTTCAGATTGATTTCGGGTGATTTTCTACAATTTTGTCCAGAAAAAATCCTATAATTTGTAGAAAATGCAGAAGTGTGAGATTGCAGTAAAATTTATATAGAAAAATTGTCCGTCTTATGCTATAATAGTAAAGGTATGCACTTATATTTAAATGGAGGATATAAAAAATGAGTTTGAAGTCATCAACTAAGGTTGACGTAAATACACAGGAACTGGTATTCACAGTGGACGCTGCAGCTTTTGCAGCAGCAATTGAAAAGGCTTATCAGCGCCAGAAGAAGAACATTCAGGTGCCTGGTTTCAGAAAAGGAAAGGCTACAAAGAAGCTTGTTGAAAAGTACTACGGCGAGGGTGTTTTCTATGAGGAAGCTATCAATGCTCTCATAAACGAGGAAATGCCGGCAGCAATCATGGAATCAGAGCTTGTTCTGGTTGACACTCCAAAGATTGAAGTTATCTCAGCTGATACAGAAAACGGAGTTGAGTACAAGGCAATCTGCATTACAAAGCCGGAAATTACAGTTCCTGAATACAAGGGATTAAAAGCACCGAAAAATGTCAAGGATATAACTGAAGAGGATATCAATGTTCAGATCGAACAGATCCGTCAGAGAAATGCAAGAATTGTTTCTGTTGATGACAGAGCAGCTCAGAATGACGATGAGGTTATCATTGATTTTGAGGGATTCATGGACGGAGTTGCTTTTGAAGGCGGCAAGGCTGACGATTTCCCGCTTAAATTAGGCAGCGGTCAGTTTATCCCTGGATTTGAGGATCAGATTGTTGGTCACTCAATTGGTGATGAATTTGACGTAAACGTTACATTCCCTGAGGAATATCAGATGGAAGAATATGCCGGAAAGCCTGCAACATTCAAGGTTAAGCTTAACGGTATCAACATGACAGAACTTCCTGAGATTGATGATGATCTTATCAAGGATACAACAGAGTTCGACACAATTGAAGAATGGAAGAACGATATCAGAACAAAGCTTGAAGCTCAGGCAGAATCAAGAGCAGCAGGACAGTTTGAGAATTACCTTATGCAGCAGCTTATCGATACAGCTGAAGGCGTAATTCCTAAGTGTATGTTCGACAGACGAGTTGATCAGCTCATTGCTGATTTTGAAAGAACTCTCAAGCAGCAGAGCATGAGCGTTGAGATTTATCTCCAGTACACAGGAATGGATATGGATTCATTCAGAGAAACATTCCAGGAAAGAGCAGAGAGCGAAGTTAAGCTCAGACTTGCTCTTGAAAAGATTGCTGATACTGAAAATCTTACTCCGTCAGAAGAAGAAATCGACAATGGCCTTAAAGACATTGCTGAGGCAAACAATATGTCAATTGACGACGTTAAGAAGAGAATTGACTTCGAAGGATATGTTACAGACCTCAAGGTTGTAAAGGCTGTTGACTTTGTAAAGGAAAATGCTGTTATTGACAACACTATTGACCCTGAAAAGAAGTCAGAGGAATCAGAAGAAGAATAATTGCATAAAAGCGTGCTGCCCTTAGTGGCAGCCGCATTTGTTCATAGAGAGAAATTAAGGCGATATGCCGTGAAAGGGAGAATAGATATGAGTTTGGTACCTTACGTTGTAGAGCAGACAAGTCGTGGCGAGCGTTCTTATGATATTTTTTCAAGATTGCTCAATGACAGAATTATTATGCTTTCAGAAGAAGTAAACGATACAACAGCAAGCCTTGTTGTTGCTCAGCTGCTTTATCTTGAAAGTCAGGATCCTGAAAAGGATATCAGCCTTTATATTAACAGTCCCGGCGGTTCTGTTTCAGCTGGTCTGGCAATATATGATACAATGCAGTATATAAAATGCGATGTATCAACAATCTGTATCGGACTTGCGGCATCAATGGGTGCATTCCTGCTTTCTTCCGGTGCAAAGGGAAAAAGACTTGCGCTGCCTAATGCTGAGATCATGATTCATCAGCCGCTGATTTCCGGCGGACTTCAGGGTCAGGCAACTGATATTAAGATCAGAACAGAAAACCTTCTGAAAACAAAGGAAAGACTTAACAGAATACTCAGCGAAAATACAGGAAAAAGCTATGAGCAGATTTGTCTTGATACAGACAGAGATAACTTTATGTCTGCTGACGAGGCACAGGCTTATGGTCTGGTTGACAAGGTAATAAGCAAGAGATAAATATTCAGGGAGAACTTTATGTCAGATAAACCAATTAAATTTTGTAATTTCTGCGGAAAGAGCGAGGATAAGGTTCAGAGCATTTTTACGGCAGGTACATCGAATATATGCGATGAATGTGTTGTTTACTGCTATGAGCTTCTTATGGGACCTCTTGCAAAGGTCAAACCCAGCAAGAAAACTACTGATGACAAAAGAAAACCTGACGGAACAAATATAAATCTGCTTACACCGGCAGAAATAAAGACAGTTCTGGATGAATACGTTGTCGGTCAGGATAAGGCGAAGATGACTCTTGCAGTTTCTGTCTATAACCATTACAAGAGAATTTTAAGCCAGGACGACGGCGAAGATGTTGAAATCCAGAAGAGCAACGTTCTGCTTTTAGGGCCGACAGGTGTGGGAAAAACTTTCCTTGCCTCAACTCTTGCAAGGATTCTTGATGTTCCTTTCGCAATCGCAGACGCTACTACAATTACAGAAGCAGGCTATGTAGGCGATGACGTTGAAAATGTACTTCTGCGTCTTATCCAGGCGGCTGATTTTAATATTGAAGCTGCTGAGCGCGGAATTATTTATATTGATGAAATTGATAAAATTGCAAGGAAGTCTGAGAATACTTCCCTTACCCGTGATGTAAGCGGTGAGGGCGTTCAGCAGGCTCTCCTTAAAATAATTGAGGGTACTGTTTCAAATGTTCCTCCGCAGGGTGGCAGAAAGCATCCTAATCAGGAGTTCATTCAGATAAATACGAAAAATATTCTGTTTATCTGCGGCGGTGCTTTCGATGGACTTGAAAAGTCAATTCTGAAACGTGTTAATTCCTCAGCAATAGGTTTTGGAGCAGAGGTTTCATCCAAAAAGGAAATGTCCAGAAACATTTTCCATAAGGTGATTCCGCAGGATCTTGTCAAGTTTGGTATTGTTCCCGAACTTGTGGGACGTCTGCCGGTTATAACCGTTCTGGACGAGCTCGACGAAGAAGCGCTTGTACGTATTCTTACAGAACCTAAGAACGCATTGCTTAAACAGTATAAGAAACTGTTTGACTATGACAATATTGACCTTGTGGTTGAAAAGGACGCTCTGATTGAAATTGCCAAAAAGGCTATTGCTCAGAAAACCGGTGCGAGAGGACTTCGTGCTATAATCGAAAATGTCCTTATGGAGTCAATGTTTGATGCACCGTCCGATCCGGATATCACTACAATTACTGTTACTGCAAAATGTATAACAGACGGTGAAAAACCGATTATCAAAACCAAAAAAAATAAATCAGCTTATAATAGTGCTGAATAAAAAAGCGGCGAGTTTTCTCGCCGCTTAATTTTATTTGTTGCAAAGCCATTTGTACATTCCGGCATACTGATTTGCCGAACTGTTCCATGAAAAGTCGGATTTCATTGCTCTCTTTACGATTTCCAGCCAGTTTTCATTGCGTGTGAAATAAACTGTTTTTGCGTAATTTATTACATTAAGCATATCATAGGAATCATATTTTGCAAATGAGAAACCGTTTCCGTAATTCTCAAACTCATTATACGGCACTACTGTGTCTTTAAGACCGCCAGTTTCACGAACGATAGGAAGAGTACCATAGCGCAGGGAGATAAGCTGTGTAAGTCCGCATGGCTCAAATCGTGACGGAACAAGCATAGCGTCAGCAGCTGCATAGAGCCTGTGAGCACGCTGCTCGGAGAAGAAAATATTTGCGGAAACTCTGTCCGGGTACTTCCACTGGAAATGCTTGAAGAGATTTTCGTATCTCGGCTCACCAGTACCGATAACAACAAACTGAGTATTCGGGTCACAGATCTGCTCAATAACTCTGTTTACAAGGTCAAGACCTTTCTGGTCAGTAAGACGTGAGATAATACCGATCATGAACTTGCCTTCGTCCTGCGGCAGACCAAGCTCCTTCTGGAGTCTGCGTTTATTTTCCGCTTTCTTTGCTTTGAAATTCTTTACGCTGTAGTTAGCATAAATTTCCTTGTCTGTTTCAGGATTGTAAATGTTGTAGTCTATTCCGTTAAGGATACCTCTCAGCTGAAGATGTCGTGCCCGTAACAGTCCGTCAAGTCCCTCGCCGTATTCGGGCGTCTGAATCTCGTATGCATAGGTGTTGCTTACTGTTGTTATGTAGTCAGCGTAGACAAGTCCGCCCTTGAGCATATTGGCGTCTTTTTTGTACTCAAGCTTATCCGGAGTAAAGATGTTATCCGGAAGATTTGTGAACTTCTTGAAAGTCTTGATATCCCAGATTCCCTGGAACTTGAGGTTGTGAATGGTCATGACTGTCTTGGTACCCCAGTAAAACGGATTATCCTTGTAAAGGGTTTTCAGAAATACAGGAATCATACCGGTCTGCCAGTCGTGACAGTGAATAATGTCCGGCTTGAAATCAATAACAGGCATAATTGCAAGAACAGCCTTTGAGAAGAAGATAAAACGTTCAATGTCATAAAGGGTCGAGCAATATGGCTTGTCGGTTTTAAAGTAATCCTCGTTGTCAACGAAATAATAGGTTATACCTTCATATTCATAAGTCATAATACCAACATGAGGAGAAAAATTAAGTCTGCCCATATCCATATAAAAATGGTGAACGTATTTGAACTTACTTCTGTATTCCCACGGGATACATGTACAACTCGGCATGATTACCCTTACATCAAATTCATTTTTATCAAGCATTTTAGGGAGAGCTCCGACAACATCGGCAAGTCCTCCTGTTTTCATAAAAGGAACGCATTCAGATGCAGCAAATAAAATTCTTTTCATAGGAAATTCCTCCTTTGATTAAAAGCTATATACTTATTATAGTCTTAAATCATACAACAGTCAATAGAATATCAAAAAATAAAAGCAATTATTATGGAAATTTGTGCAAAATAAACTAAAATCCCCCCTGAGTTTTGCTCAAAGGGGGAACTTTATTATTTATTTGAAACTGCTGTATTATGGAAAATTGCAATTTTGCCGGGGATGTTGGTTACAGTGTCATAGTCAGGGTTGTTTAAGTACTCATCAACAGTAAAATCATCTGTTGAGAATCTTAAATCGAGGACTATGTATTCAACCGAATCTCTGTACTGAGTCGATTCATATTCATATATTTCACGATGGTCAAACAGATTCGGCAGAAGGAAAGTTGAAATTGCAACTGACGCATCTTCCGGAACCAGTTCAAGAGCATCATCAATAACTTCAATTGAACCGTTTTCCACATCAGCTTTGTAGTTTTTGAAACCGTCGGACCTGTAATAAGTATTGCACATGAACATAAGAACAGACGAAGTTGCGGCAACTGCAAGAACTTTTGAGCGGAATCCGGGTTTCATATCGCTGTAGTTCATAATCATAAGGAAGAACAGGAACGCCGCACTGCCGTATGTGTACTGGAAATTGATATCATGCTGATACTGATAATCAGACATAAGGTTGAGGAGAATAAACGGTATAAAAAGAACAATTCTTGACGGCTTTTTTGACATAAGCGGCATAAATGCCACAGGTACAAGCATTTGCAGTAAAAACTTGATTTTTTCCTCATCAAATGACTCATAAATCGCATATATCGGATTGAGTATAACAGCTTTAATTACAGTAATCAGACTTCCGCTGCCGTCATAAATGAAGTTGTCATATCTGTAGGACATCGTACCTAAACCGTATTTCGCCATGAAATAGGAAACAACTATAAAGTAGATTACGGATATTCCGAATACTGCTGCACCTTTTGAAATCCTGCGCCTTGAAAGTACAAAATAAAGACCTAAAACTGCGGCATAAACCGGAGCGTCTTCCTTTACAGCAAGCAGCAGGAATGTGAAAACAATTGTCGGGACCCATTTGTTTTTTTCCAGCGCATAAGCAAGCCAGAGAATGATTGCTGTAAGGAACTTGTTTTCGTGGAGATAGTAAAAACAGCCGTTTGCCATTGACGGCATGAGTATGTAGCACAGCGCAAAGAGAATTGCTGCGTTATTGGAAAGCTTGTATTTTTTGCAGATGAGGTAAAGAGGAATAAGTCCGCTTGCGATAATTGCAGCCTGTCCTATAAGGAGGGTAACAGGAGTCGGGAATATGCAGAAAAACGGGAGCAGAAGATAGTAAATAGGTGAAAAGTGAACTGCAAAGTGGCTTAAAAGCTTATCTCTTTCACAGGTTGTCAGCGGCTGGAATGTTTCTTTCATATAGTTGAACATCTGCGAGAAAATTCCGAAATCGTAGCATGGAGTAAGGTGTCTGAGATACATGAAAGATGTCAGCAGACCGACAAACAGAGTGAATGCGAGTCCGAAAATACCAATAATGATCAGAGTCGGTAATTTTTTGAATCTGACTTTTATCCAGTCGCCGACGCAGTAAACTGTTACAGCTCCCATAAAAATGCAGACGCCGATAGTGAAGTAAAATTTGTTGTCCTCCATTACAGCAAACGAGCCGTAAATCAGCGAGGAGAAAAACAGGAGAGTCTTGTCGACCTTTGAGTTTCTGAGGAAAGTCAGTACGGCAAAGATCAACGCAAAAAACAGGACATAGATTACCATTTTTATTTCATTGAAAAATTCAAATGTATTGAATTTGTATTCTGATGAAATAAGCTCATATCCGGAAATCATTATCCATGAAATAAGCAGTCTTACAATGGTTCCCTCATAACCTATGGCAATAAACTTTTCTTTTATTTTTTCAGTAAGCTTTTTTTTAGGGGGAGTTTCCTCACCGGATTCAGTTTCATCCGATTCAGACTGAATTTCCGGATTTTCCTCATTGTTTTCACGGATTACATCATCGAGGTTGTTTTCCGGGGATTCAGCTTCTTCGGAGATGATTTCATCTTCGTTGTTGTTAATAGCGTTATCCATATATTTTTCCTTTCTTTAAGAGTTTTGCCTAATCAAACACTTATTATTATAACATAGTTAAAATAAAAGTGTCAAGCGTTTTGACATTATGTGATTACTGTGCTATAATATTTGACATACCGCCTTAAATAATAGCGGAAATTTTTAAATGAACGGAGAAAAGCTATGACAAACAATACATATGTAAATGTGAATTCACAGAACGGCAAGGTTAAGAAAGTTGTTATAATCGCTGTTATTGTTCTTGCAGTAATAATTCTTGGATTTAGTTCCTTTGCAATCGTTTCACCGGGACACACCGGCGTTGTTGTGACGCTTGGAAAGGTTTCCGACAAGGTTCTTGAAGAGGGAATACATTTCAAGCTGCCGTTTATCCAGAGCGTTGAGCAGATAGATAACCGTGTGCTTAAAACGGAAGTGGAGTCAAATGCTGCGTCCAAGGACCTCCAGACTATTTCCTCCAAGGTTTCCATAAACTATCGTGTAAACAAATCATCATCGGCTGAGATTTACAAAAACGTTGGTACTGATTTTACAAACGTTATAGTAAATCCGGCAATACAGGAGTGTGTAAAGTCCATTGCGGCAAAATACACAGCCGAGCAGCTTATTACAAACCGTGCAATTGTTTCAACAGAAATGGAGGAGGCAATTTCCCGGAAAATCAATCCTTACGGTCTTTCAATCGAGGTATTCAATATCGTAAACTTTGATTTCTCAGAGGAATTCAACAAGGCAATTGAGGCAAAGCAGACTGCCCAGCAGTCAGCACTCAAGGCTGAACAGGACCTTGCAAGAATTAAGGTAGAGGCAGAGCAGACTGTTGAAAAGGCTAAGGCAGAGGCTGAGGCTTACAAGCTTAAAAATGAGCAGATTACTGACAAGGTAATAATGATGGAATTTATTGACAAGTGGAACGGTGAACTGCCGAAAGTTGCGTCAGACGCCGGAGCATTGTTTGACGTCAGCTCATATATAGGCGACAATATTGATGAAACACCGGAAACCACTGAGGCTGCAGCTGACGGCGAATAAAAATAAATGACTGCATCGTATCGGTGCAGTCATTTTATTTCAATTGATATTTTTCCGCTGTCAGCGTCAACGGTGGTTTTCTTTCCGTCAAACTTGTATATGTCCTCGGAAATTTCAGTAATTCCGGGCAGTTTCATTGCTCTTGCGAGTATTGCAGAATGAGAGTGGAGCGAGCCTTTGTATGTAATTGTTGCGGCTATGCTGCTGCGGTCAAGCTCAATAATTTCGCTTGGTGTGAAAGAATGTTTGTATATTATAATATTTTTTCCGCTGGGAGATTTAAAACCCGAGCGCTTTGTAAGGATTCTGATAACTCTCTGGGAAAGGTCCCACACATCAGCCTTTCTTGCCTGCATATATTCATCACCGGTGGATTCAAGCATTTTTACATGGCTTTCCGCAACTGTTGAAACAGCATACTGAGCCGAAACGTTTTCATCCTTTATCATTTCTCTGACTGAATTTGTGAAGCCGTTTTCATGTATCATCATCTGCTGTATAACAAATATTTTTGCGTCTGATTCACCGACTTTGTGAAGCGCCCTTTCATAAACTGACTGCAGCTGATTCATAGCGTCAGCACGGGCTCTCTGGAATCTTTTCAGTTCCAGTTCGATATCTGAGGCATTTGTTCTGGGAATAGTGTAGTTTTCGTTGTCAATGAAAAGCAGATTTCCGGATGCTTTTCCTTTGCTGACGCTTGTTCCGTGTACTATATGCATAATAATTTACCGTACTTTCAAAATATTATGTTTATTTTATTATAATACATAAATCAGTAATTGTCAATTCATTTTAATACAATATTATAAAAGTATTACAGAATATTTCTTTTAGTCCCGCCAGGATGGGTTACGGACATTTCATTTGAGTTTGTGTAAGTTTGTCAATCATATTGGACACTGTTCTTAAGAAATTCGATAGGCGAAAGCCAGTTAAGAGGACGCATAGGGCGGTTGTTAGTTTGATTTAAACGCACAGTTAACTGT
>DBQM01000054.1:0-19987 GCA_002305725.1 Ruminococcus sp. UBA1394
CACACATCTATTGTAAACCAACATGTGCGGTATTGCCTAAAAATTATTTATGCTTGCTATAACGTCCGGTCTATGTTATAATTAACTTATATATTCATATGTCCTTGCAGATTCGCAAATCAAAGATTTGCTGACTGTATATCGGACGGTTTACACTCAAAAAGTCTACAAAAACATCAAGTGAGGAATTATAAATGATTACAGTTTCAAATGTCAGTATGCAGTTTGGCGGTTCAACTCTTTTCAAGGACGTTGACCTGAAATTCACAGGCGGCAACTGCTATGGTATTATCGGCGCAAACGGTGCGGGCAAGTCAACGTTTCTGCGTATTCTCTGCGGTGACCTTGAACCTACTACCGGCGAAGTTGTTATCCCTAAGGGAGTGCGCCTTTCAGTATTAAAGCAGGACCACTTTGCCTACGAGGAATTTACCGTTCTGGATACGGTTATCATGGGCAACGAGCGCCTTTATGAGATAATGAAGAAAAAGGACGAGCTTTATGCCAAAGAGGATTTCACCGAGGAGGACGGCGTTCTGGCGTCCGAACTTGAGGGAGAGTTTGCGGAGCTTAACGGCTGGGAGGCTGAATCGGACGCCTCAAAGCTTATTCAGGGTCTCGGACTTCCCGAGGATATACTTTACAGTCAGATGTCCTCTCTTTCGGGTAACGAAAAGGTAAAGGTACTGCTTGCACAGGCACTTTTCGGAAATCCGGATATCATTCTCCTGGACGAGCCTACAAACCATCTCGATATTGACGCTGTAAAGTGGCTGGAGGACTTCCTTTCGGAATATTTCGGTACTGTCCTTGTAGTATCCCATGACAGACACTTCTTGAACAACGTCTGCACCCATATCGTTGATATAGACTACACAAAAATCAAAATGTATGTCGGCAACTATGAATTCTGGTACGAATCAAGCCAGCTTATGCAGAGAATGATAAAGCAGCAGAACAAGAAAGCCGAGGAAAAAATCAAGGAACTGAAAGCGTTTATCGAGCGTTTCTCTGCAAACAAGTCCAAATCAAGACAGGCAACATCAAGAAGAAAACTGCTTGATAATCTGACTGTTGAGGAAATGCCTGCGTCCAGCAGAAAATATCCGTTTATCGGTTTTGCACCTGACAGGGAACTGGGCAAGGAGATTCTTACAGTAAACGGTATATCCAAAACTGTTGACGGCGTAAAGCTTCTGAACAATGTCAGCTTTACACTTGGCAGGACTGACAAGGTCGCATTTATCGGCGAAAGCGAACAGGCTATAACAATGCTTTTCAAGATTCTCATGGAGGAGGAACAGCCGGATGAGGGTACGTTCAAATGGGGCGTTTCCACTTCGACTTCCTATTTCCCTGTTGACAACAACAGATATTTCGACGGCTGTGACCTTTCAATCATTGACTGGATGCGTCAGTATTCCTCCGACGAAACCGACACCTATCTCCGTGGATTTTTAGGCAGAATGCTCTTTTCCGGTGATGATGTTTTCAAGAAAGTAAACGTTCTCTCCGGCGGGGAAAAGGTGCGCTGTATGTTTTCAAGAATGATGCTTTTCGGTTCTAACGTCCTCATTCTTGACCGCCCTACAAACCATCTTGACCTTGAAAGCATTACGGCGGTAAACAACGGACTTGTAAGCTTTAAGGGCGTTGTGCTTTTAGCGTCCCACGACCATGAGATTCTACAAACTGTTGCAAACAGAATCATTGAAATTACTCCCGAGGGATGTATTGACAGACAGGGTACTTATGAGGAGTATCTTGAATTTAAGAAGAATAAATAAAGACAAACTGAAACCCCTGATTCAAACGAATCAGGGGTTAATTGTTTTAGTATTTACAGGCAATATCAGTATTTGTCATCATCAAGATCAATTGTCAGCGGCTGATCTGATGAGAATGGAGTTGTGTCAGCCGGTTCACTGCTTGTATAGCCTGGGGTATTGCTGGTGTAAACTGGAGTTTTGCTGACCGGAGCTGAATCGTAGGAATCTTTAAGTGTAAACTGTGAGATTTCCTGCTGGAGCATCTGAGCCTGTCCGGAAAGCTCTTCGCTTGCAGCGGCGCTTTCCTGTGATGTTGCTGAATTGGTCTGAACAACGCTTGAAATCTGATCTACACCGACTGTGATCTGAACAATAGAATTTGCAGCGTCCCTGGATGCAGCGGAAATCTTGTTGTTGATTTCTGCAACGTGTCCTGCCGATTCGGAAACAACCACGATTTTTTCAGCAACTTCTTCAACGATAGTATTGCCCTTTTCAATTGCTGTAACTGTACTTTCAATAAGGGAAGTGGTGTTCTTTGCAGCCTCAGCACTCTTTCCGGCGAGGTTTCTTACTTCGTCAGCAACTACTGCAAAGCCCTTACCTGCAACACCTGCCCTTGCAGCCTCAACAGCAGCGTTGAGAGCGAGGATATTGGTCTGGAATGCGATATCTTCAATAGTTTTGATGATCTTCTGTATCTGATCAGAGGATTCCTTGATTTCAGTCATTGCGGAAACAAGATGGTTGACTCTGTCGTTAACTTCCTGCATTTCTCTTCCGGCTATATCAGTCTTTTCGCTTGCCTCAACAGCGTCAGCGGCATTGGCATTGATTTTTTCTGAAATGATGTTGATTGACGCAGCAAGTTCTTCAATTGAAGATGCCTGTTCTGTAGCACCCTGTGAAAGTGACTGTGCAGCTGTTGCAACCTGTTCTGCACCGGAATTAACCTGTTCAGCGGCTGTGTTGATTGAAGAAAGTGTGTTGTTAAGTGAATCTATAATTTTATTTATCGAATCCTTGATGGAAGCAAAATCACCGATATAATCTCTTGTAATTTCATGGTTTATATCACCGGCAGCAAGCATTTCCATGTGTTCGGAAATATCTCTGATGTAGGTCTGGAGATTTGTCTGGACTTCATTGAGCGAATCGGCAAGATCGCCTATTTCATTGTTTGCGTTTTTAAGTATTTCAGAACTGAGATTTCCGTTTGCCATTTCCCTGGCTGTGCCGCAAAGCTGTGTGACCGGTTTAACAATTGATTTGCCTATGTAAAGATTCATGATAACTAATATAATTACAACTATTACAACAGCAATGCCAACACCTGCCAGGGCAGAAGTTACTCTCTGCTCTGAAATTTCACTCAGCTCAAGTCCGGTGAATAAGGCCCCTATTGCATTTCCGTCCGAGTCAAGGAGCGGAGAGTAGGCTGCCATATATTTAGCGCCGAGAATTTCTGTTTCATGGAAATATTCTTTCTTGTCTTCAAGAACTATTTTGGCAACGTCTGCACTCATTTTTGTGCCTACTGCTCTTTCATTGCCGTTCATAATAGTTGTATTGATTCTTTCGTCGTCCATGAATATTGTAAATTCATTGTCTGAATCGCCTTTGAGCTGGTCAACGATAGTCTCATGGTCAAGAGGATATGTGATAGAAATAACACCGACTATTTTTCCTGATGAATCTTTAACAGGCATTCCTGTGCTTGCGCCAAGTTTTATGTTGTTTCCTTTGGCTACTGATGTAGTTGTTTCACCTGCAAGGGCTTTTGCAACATAATCAAGGTCAGCAAGGGAATCACCTTTTTTGTCACTGTAATAACGGAACAGTACCACGCCTTTATCATCTGTAAGTGTGATACAGTCTGTGGTCATCCTTGTAAACTTATAGAACTCATCAACGGTTTTGTACATTGCGTCAACGTCGTTTTCTTCATACGCCTTTACAATTGTTTCCAATCCTGCAAGGTTTTCTGCTGAAGATTTGGACTGACTGCTTAAATATGCGATTTCATTTTTCAGCGTTGTCAGCATGGAAGATGCGTGTTCTTCAAGTACTGCATCGGTTATTTTCCTTGACGGAATATAGGTGGTTGCAAAAACAGTCATGACAGTAATAATTACACCGACAATAGTTATGAACATTAAGCTCGATTTGATTTTTTGTTTTTTCATTTAGTGTCAACTCCTGGGATTTCAAGGCAATACCTGTAAGAAGGATACTTTGTTCAGTATTTCAGCAGATATAAACGCATATTTTCCATGCGGCGGGAAATATGTGGTCCGGAACATAATATCTGCTTTATGTACGGTATTGCTTTGATTTTATTTTTTAAATTAAGTGCTTAAAGATAGTATATCACACGGAATTTGAAAAGTCAACAGTTTTGTCGCAAAATAACAAAATATTTGTGCTTATTGAAATGGATTTGGAATATTGCACAAAAAACAAGGAATATTTTCTATTATCAGACATAAAAAATTAATTGAAATCAACAATTTATCTCTGCATTTTTATGAAAAATCATCAGTATTCCTATTGTTTATTTGTTAATTGTGTATAAAAATAGCAGAAAAATTAATTTGGTGTGGAATTTTGTCAATAAATATGATATAATTACTTATGATATTCTACATATGTTTATAATTATATGCTGACTTCTTAAATGTGAGGTGAAAAGAATGTCAGATGTACTTTCACAAAGTCAGATAGATGAACTGCTTAAAAATCTGAATAATGCAGATACTCAGACCCTTGAGGATATGAGCGACAGTCTTTCTGAAAAAAAAGTCAGAAATTATGACTTCAAGGCGCCTAAGAAATTTACCAAGGAGCAGCTTAAATCCATCGGCAATATATATGAATCCTATTCGAGAATGTTTTCTTCATATCTTACCAGTATAACAAGATTTTACTGCAAGGTTGAAGTCCTTCAGATAGAAGAACAGTGTTTTTATGAATACAGCAACGCTTTGCCGGATTATACCATGATGGGTAATATCGACCTTTCTTTTAAAGAAAAGGACGATATCATGGATACAAAATGCATGATACAGTTTTCCAATCCCGTTACCTATTCTCTGATAGACCGTCTGCTTGGCGGTTACGGAAAAAATATGGATATTTCAAGAAATTTTACTGATATTGAAATAAGGATCATGCGTAATGTTTTCAGGAAAATGGCGGGATTTTTCCAGGAGGTTTTTTCTCCTTACATAGATCTGACATCAGAGCTTTCTGACATTGAAACGAATGCCCGTGTAAATCAGCCTATATATGCTGATGAAGTCATTGTTCTTGCAACTCTTGAGGTTGAATATAATGATGTAAAAAACATTGTTACTATTGCTGTCCCGGCGATAACTATGGAATCGGTTCTTGCAAAGGAATCAGCCGGAAATGTAAACAGGGTAAGACGAACTGATTCTGCAAGGGAAAAGGAATGCCGTGAAGGAATCATAAAGAAAATTTCACGTTCGGACTTTAAAATTGAAGCGCTCCTTGCGGAAACTCATGTTAATCTCAATGAGATACTGTCACTTCATACAAATGATGTTCTTTTGCTCAATGTCCCGATTGACCGCAATATTTCGCTTGTGGTCAACAATGAAAAGCTTTTTGACGGCAAGCTGGGAACAGTTAATCATAAAAAGGCGATAAAAATCTGTAATGTTTATAATACGAGGAGATAAAAATGGACGGTTCTGTTTTAGATGAAATGAAAACCGACGCCCTTGGCGAAATATATAATATTGCAATGGGCTCGGCTGCTACTGCTGTTACAGGCATGATTGACTCAACTGTATCCATTACAGCTCCTGTGGTGACAGTCTGCAAGGCAAGCGAAATTGTCAGAACAAAGCTTAAACAGCAGGTTAAGGATATCCTTTTTAATAAAGGCGAAGAATGTGTATATGTTAAGATAGAATATACTAAGGGTATAAAAGGTACATCTGTAATCGTTCTTAACCGTGAAGATATGCAGATGATAGTCAGCAAGCTTATGGGAATGCCCATGGAGCCTGATGACAGCTTTGAATTTGACGAAATGGCAGTTTCAGCCGTAACTGAGGTCATGAACCAGATGATGGGTGCGGCGGTTACTTCAATGTCGCAGTTCCTTAATACTCCGGTTGAGATAGCGCCTCCGGAAACGGTTGTGTCTGATGATACAAAAACACTTTATAAATTGCAGGGGATTGCTGCTGCTGATACAGTCTGTGCAATTGCTTTTGATTTTGCTGCAGACGACGCTTTTGAAAGCAGGTTTATTACACTTCTTTCAGTAGAGCTTGCAAATAAAATGGCGACTATGCTTATGGGCGGCGAAGAGGAGCCGGAGGAAGATGGAGACGATGAAGATTCAGTTGATGAATTTGCTTCTGAGTCCGGAGCGTATATAAGCGATGAAAAGCGTGACGCCATCGGTGAGATACAGAACATAATGATGGGTTCTTCCGCAACAGCTCTTTCCAATTTCATGAATGCGAAAGTGTGGATAACAACTCCGAAGGTCGAGATAACCAAGGCAGGACATTTTGATTTTGAAGAACTTGACCCGTCTATCTGTGTCAGAATCAGATACATAAAGGGAATTCACGGTGCGTCGGTTCTTGTTCTGAAGCAAAGCGACGTTCAGCTTATGGTCAATCAGCTTATGGGACTTCCGCCTGTTGTGACTGATGACTTTGAATTCAATGAAATGAATATTTCAGCAGTATGCGAAATCATGAACCAGATGATGGGTGCATCTGCAACAACATTATCTGAAATTATTTCCACCCCGACTGATATATCCACTCCGGAGGCAATCGTTATTGACTCCATTGATGATATTCTGGAAATAAACAATATTGACAGCAATGATGATGTGTGTGCGGTATCATTTGACCTTACCATAGACGGAATTATTAAAAGCCATTTCGTAACAATGCTTTCAATTGACCTGGCAAATGAAATGGCAGATAAAATGCTTGCAAGCTATTCGTCTGAGCTTGATGATTATTCGGACGAGTCTGAAAGCAGTCCGGCTGAGAAACCTAAGCCGGAGCCGCCAAAACCGAAAGCAGCGGAAAAACCTGCACCAAAGCCAAAGCCTGCTGCAAGTCCTGCAAAACCGGTCAGAGAACCGCAGCCCCAGAGCAGAGTCATTAATAATAATTCTTCTGCCGGACAGGCACTTAAAGTTGAAAGCTTTCAGATGGATTCCCTTGAGGACGAGGTTGACGGACGCTCATTCCTTACAGAAAAGCAGTATAATAATCTTCGTTCACTCCTCGATGTCCCTATGGAGGTCACTGTAAGAATAGGCTCTACCCAGAGAAGTATTGACGAGGTCGGCAACTTCACGAGAGGTACTGTTATAGAGCTTGATACACTTGCAAATGAACCGGTTGACATTCTGGTAAACGGCAACCTTATTGCAAAAGGTGACGTTGTAGTTGTTGACGATAATTTTGCTGTTAGAATCACAGAAATTATAAAATAAAAATCTTATTATTTATATTTAAAGGAGAGTATGTTTTATGAGTAAAATTTTAATTGCTGACGATGCTGCATTTATGAGAATGATGGTTAAGGACTCACTTACAAAAAACGGATATACTGATATTGTTGAGGCTGCTGACGGCGAGATTGCCTGCAATCTTTACAGCTCAGAAAAGCCGGACCTTGTTATCATGGATATCACTATGCCTAACAAGACCGGTATTGAGGCACTCAGAGATATAAAGGCTGCCGACCCTTCAGCAAAAATAATCATGTGTTCCGCTATGGGACAGGAGGCTATGGTAGTTGAGGCTATCAAGCTGGGAGCTCTTGACTTTATCGTAAAGCCGTTCAAGCCGGAAAGAATTATTCAGGCAGTAAGCAAAGTGCTGGGGTAAGGTGAAAAATGGCATATAAAAATATTGATGAATTAAATCCTATGCACGTTGATGTTCTGACGGAACTTGGCAACATCGGCACAGGTAATGCCGCAACTTCTCTTGCGTCCTTTATGGGCAGGGAGGTTGATATTAATGTGCCTCATGTAAGAATACTGGGCTTCAACGAAATTGCTGAGTATGTCGGCGGTCCCGAAAATATAGTAATGGGCATGCTCATTAAAATTGACGGCGACATCAACGGAATGATTCTTTATGTTTTTGACAACGATTTTATCGAAACCGTTATGAATGTATTTTTCGGAAAGAAATTTTCCTCATTTGGCGAACTTGACGAAATGGAAAAGTCTGCTTTCTGCGAAATCGGAAATATCATGGCAAGCTCGTATGTAAATGCGCTTTCAAGCATGACAGGACTTTTTATTAATATTTCAACTCCGTCCCTCTGCATTGATATGGCAGGAGCAATTCTCAGCGTCCCTTCCATTGAATTTGCAAGAGTCGGAAACAAGGTTTTGTTTATTGACGATTCTTTTGGTTTCGGCGACGGCGGAAACAAAGTTAAAAGCAATATGATACTTGTTCCTGAAATGGATTCTTTAAATAAACTTTTTGAAAAGCTTGGGGTAATGTAAAATGCAAAGTGTCATAAACATTGGGATATCTGATCTTAATGTTGCAAGTCCTCCGGGAGTGCTGGCTACATATGCGCTGGGTTCCTGCGTTGGTATATGTCTTCATGACAAAACGCACAATATCGGGGGACTGGCACATATAATGCTGCCGGACAGCAGAGAATCATCAAACGCTGCTGAAAATCTCAGAAGATATGCTGATACAGGTCTGGCTGAACTGATTGATACAATGAAAAGAAAAGGTGCGTCAGTTTCATGCATGACAGCTAAAATTGCCGGCGGTGCACAGATGTTCCAGACACAGCTTAAAACCTTTAATATAGGTGAAAGAAACGTTGCAGCAGTAAAAAAACTGCTTGCAGATTACAGAATAAGGCTTATTGCAGAGGACACCGGCTCAAATTACGGGCGGACTGTTTTCTTTGATGTCGCAACAGGCATTATGCAGGTTAAATCTGTAACTAAAGGCGTTGTGAATTTATAAAAATAAAGCTTCGGATTCCCGTATGAAACGGGGGTGTCCGAAGCTTTTTTATTTGTATTTCTGATTTTATTTTTCAAGCATTTCGTTGAGAATACCGGAGAAATCATGAATGTTGTCTGTACATTCATTAATGGTTTTTCCTGTTTCTTTGATCTGGGAGTCAATCTGCTTGGTGAAATTGCTGATAGACATCATTGCGTCTTCGATCTTGTCAGCTGATTCCTTGCTTGTATCTGCAAGATTTCTGATTTCCTGGGTGATAACGCCGAAACCTTTTCCGCTTTCCTTTGCATGTGCAGCTTCTATGTATGCGTTAAAGCCAAGAATTCTTGTGTTGGTTGCGATATCCTGGATTACTTTTACAGTTTCCATTGCGGATTTTACCTTTGCAACTGAGTTCTGGGCCACTTCTTCAAGTGCATCGAATTCCTTCTGGAGCTTTTCCATGTTGTCCTGGTTCTGCCTGATAAGTGATTCGGCATTATGGATTTTAGCAACCAGACTGGCATTCTGAGTTGAAAGACCTGTACTGTTAAGCTTTTCGGCATAGCTGCTGTATGCGATTTTAGAAAGAACGTTTGCAATAGTACACAGGAAATCAGCAGCCATTTGAATCTGATGCTGAGGAACGACCTTTACTTTTCTGAGTGCTCTGATGTACTGCTCCGGGTCAACGCCTATTTCCTGGGCGTATTTTCTGAATTTTTCCTCGTCAGCCGGTTCGGGAAGAACCTGTCCGCCGATAAAGGAGCCGATAAATTTTCCGTTTAACATAATAGGTGCTGCGAAATCAACAAGTCCTGCGTGACAGCGGTATGTAGTTGCCCTGCCTGTCCTCATTGTGTTTTCACCGCCCTGCTTGTCGCATTTTTCGCATCTCTGACAGCCTGTGCGGGATTTTCTTGTAAGCTCCATACAGAAATCAGTAAAATTACTGCCCTGTGTCACAGCCACACCATTTTCATCAGTTGTAAGGGCGGCCATACCTGTTGCATTTGAAAATCCGTCCTGTATATCCTGTAAAGTTTTAACGTCAATAAGATCGGTAAGCTTTAAATCATCAAGTTCTATCATGATATGTCCTCCGTTAATTTGTATATACTATTATTTTATGCTATTTGAGTTAATTTGTCAATAGATTTCATGTAATTTATCTATTTTTTCAGTGATTTTTTTGAGTTAAACTGGTCAATGCACTTGACAATCCCGAATATATTTTGTATAATATCAACAGATTCAAAAGCGAAAATGATATTCTGACTGACTGCCGGGTTTTTGATGCGGCTTTTGATAATTAGCGAATTTTCATATTTAACAGACGTTTTGAACAAATTTTTTTGATATTTTTGTGCATTCGATGTCGGTTTAAATAAAAAATAGTATTGTCAAATTGCAGAAAATATGATATAATTAAATTTACAAAATATGTTCTATAGCTTTTCGGGAGGAAAATAAATGAAAGAATCATCGTCATCAGAAGAAAAATTATCTTCTGCAAGCAAAGCTGCGGCATTTATTGTCGCACTCGGAGAGGATACGGCAGCAGAAGTATATAAGCATCTGAATGATGAAGAAATTGAAGAACTCTCCCTTGAGATCGCAAGTATTGACAATCTTAGTCAGGATCAGATCAAGGAAATCATGGACGAGTTTTATGAGCTTTTTATTACTCAGAAGCTTATAGCAGAGGGCGGTCAGACATATTCTTACAATGTTCTTGTCAGTGCATTCGGCAAAGATAAGGCAAAAGCCATAATGGAGAGAATACATAATTCCAACCGTGCTTTTGAATTCCTTAAAAATGTTGATTACAAGAGCATTCTGACAATGCTCCAGAATGAACTTCCGCAGACGATTGCCTGTGTTCTTTCTCATATAAGCTCTAAAAAATCAGCTCAGATCCTTGCGGAATTTCCTAATGACCTTCAGGTTGAAATATTCAGGCGAATTGCTGATCTGGACAGTATATCCCCTGAAGTTGTAAGAAGTGTTGAGGAAATCATGGCTGAAAAATTAAGCTCAGATGCTTCAGTTAATGTGGTTGATTTCGGCGGCGTGAATTATCTTGCTGATGTCATGAACAATCTCGATATGAGAACGGAAAAAACCATCATGGAAGAGCTTAATGAAACTGATCCTGAACTCGTTGATGAGATCCAGAAGCTGATGTTTGTATTTGATGATATCGCTAATCTTGATAACCGTGAGATCCAGACATTCCTCAGAGAATGCGATACAAAGGATATTACAATTGCTCTCAAGGCTGCAAGTCCGGATGTTGTAAAGGTTATTCTCGGCAATATGTCACAGCGTCAGCAGGAAACTGTCAAGACAGATATGCAGTATCTCCACAATGTTCGTATGCGTGATGTTGAAGAGGCACAGAGAAAGATCATTGCTGTTATCAGAAAGCTTGAGGAAACCGGAGAAATTGTTATGTCCAAGGGCGGTCTTGATGAAATAATTCCGTAACAAATGATTTATAAAATAAAAACAAAACAAAAAAATAACAGGCAGGTGTAAGATTATGAGCAGATTTGAATCGGGTATGGAAAGTATGGTGGATATGTTTATCTATGAGTCCACCTCATTGCTTGAACAGCTTGATCAGATTATGATGAAAACAGAAAGCAACAATAAATTTGATGAAGAAGACATTAACGAAATATTCCGTATAATGCACACCATAAAAGGCAGCTCGGCTATGATGGGGCTGGAAAATATGTCCACTCTTGCTCACCGCATGGAGGATATGTTTTTCATAATCAGAGAGGAAAAACCGGTTATAGAATCAATCGAAACTCTTTATGATATCGTATTCTCATCCTCAGATCTGCTTAAAGCGGAAATTGAACTGCTGCAGGATGATGATTCCGTCCCGACAGATTTCAGCGCACAGATCAAAAAAATCGAGGATTTTGTAGTTTATCTGAAAACAGGAAAAATGCCGGGTGCTGAAGATACACCGGTATCGGAGAAATCTGAACAGCCGGCAGAGGACGAACAGCCGCAGGGACAGGCGGAAAATTCAGCGTCAGCTGATATGGTGAGAATCCGTGTGTTCTTTGAGGACAACTGCGAAATGGAAAACCTCAGAGCGCTGCTGCTTGTAAACAAGATATCAGAATATTGCCGTGAACTGAAATATGAACCGGCTTCAATTGAAACTGATTCCTCAACTGCAAAGCAGATAATTGAAAACGGATTTCTTATCATGTTCAATGCTGATGAAGAGGATTATCAGCACATCATCAGAGAAATTGAGGACGCTATAAACGTAAAGTCCTATGAAATAGTTGAAGATGAGGAAATACCGGCAGCTGCAGAGGAAGCAGCCGCACCTGCGCCGGAAACTCAGAAAGCAGAGCCGGCACCGGAGCAGAAAAAAAATGCGCCGGAAGCAGCTGTCAGTGAGAAACCTGCTGAAAAGCCAAAAACCGAAGCGCCGACACCTGCACAGACAGCCGAACAGATCAACAATAAGCTTGCGCAGAAGAACAATCATGCGTCAAAGGGCAAGCAGAGCCTTATCAGCGTTAACCTGAACAAGCTTGACCAGCTGCTGGATATGGTCGGCGAAATAGTAATCGCAGAGGCTATGGTTACCTCAAACCCTGACCTTAAAGGACTTAAACTTGATGGCTTCCAGAAAGCGTCAAGACAGCTCAGAAAGCTGACTGACGAACTGCAGGACATTGTAATGTCTATCCGAATGGTTCCTCTTTCGGGCGTATTCAACAAAATGACACGAATCGTCCGTGATATGAAGGTAAAGCTCGGCAAGGACGTTGACCTTGTGTTCGAGGGCGAGGAAACCGAGGTTGACAAGAGCATTATTGATAATCTCAATGACCCTCTTATGCACATGGTAAGAAACTCCATGGATCACGGTATTGAATCGTCCCAGGAGGAGAGAATCGCAAAAGGAAAGCCTGCAAAGGGTACGATAACACTTTCTGCTTATAATTCTTCGGGTGAAGTTATAATCGTTGTTTCGGACGACGGCGGCGGAATCGACTGCCAGCGTGTTATGGAAAAGGCAAAGGCAAACGGTCTGCTGACAAAGCCGGAGGAGGAATATACCGACAAGGAAATCTTCAATATGGTTATGCTGCCGGGATTCTCAACCAATACTGAGGTTACGGAGTATTCCGGAAGAGGCGTCGGCATGGACGTTGTAAGAAAGAGTATCGAAAAAATCGGCGGTACTGTTTCTGTTGACAGCAAGCAGGGAGAGGGCACTAACTTTATCATAAAAATCCCGCTTTCACTTGCCATTGTTGACGGTATTGAAGTATCTGTCGGCTCTTCTATCTTTACGATTCCTATAAATTCAATCAAGGAATTTATAAAGCTTAAAGAAAATCAGCTGTTTTACGATACCTCCAAAAAGGAAATCGTTAAAATCAGAAATAAATGCTATCCGCTTATCAGACTGCACGAGTTTTACGGCCTTGAGCCTAAATCCCATGATATTTATGACGGAGTTGTTGTTCTGGTTGAGTCTGAGGGCAAGAGTGCCTGCATTCTTGTGGACGAGCTTATCGGTGAACAGCAGGTAGTTGTAAAACCGTTCTCGCCGATGTTCAACCGCTACAATATCAAGCAGAAGGGTATGTCCGGCTGTACAATTCTCGGCGACGGCAGTATTACAATTATTCTTGATATCAGCAACATTATTTTTGACAACTGATGAAACGGGGTGAAAACTATGGCTAATGAAGCTTTTGTACAATCGTCTAAAAACGATTTCAACATAAACGGCGGACAGATCCTGCTTTTTTACATTGATGATATCCTTTACGGAATTGAAATACAGTATGTTACTGAAATAATCGGAATGCAGCCTATAACAGTTGTTCCGGGAGTTCCGGAATTTATCAAGGGCGTTATAAATATCAGAGGCAAGGTCGTACCGGTAATAAGTATCAGACATAAAATCAATCAGCCGGAAATTCCTTACGATGAAAAAACCTGTATTATCGTTGTGGAGCTTGACGAGCTGACTGTTGGACTTATCGTTGACCGTGTCCGTGAGATAACAACAGTTCTGCCGACTTATACCTGTTCTGCACCGGACTTCAAGAGTGTGAACCAGAATCAGTACATTCAGAGCATTATTGATTCAAACGGCGAGATCAAACAGCTGCTTGACATACATAAAATGATACTGGAGTAAATCTGACATGGCAATTAAAATAACTGACGCTGAATTTAACAGACTTATTAATTTTATGCATTCGACATACGGCATTGATCTCAGCAAAAAGCGTATACTTATTGAAGGACGTCTTTCAAATATGCTGACGGAAAAGGGTTTTACCAATTATAATCAGTATCTCGACAGCGTATTTGCAGATAAATCGGGGCGTGAAACTGTTGAACTTGTAAACAAGCTTACAACCAATCACACTTATTTTATGCGTGAGCCTCAGCATTTTGATTTTATGAGGACAGTATTTCTTCCGTATATTGAGGAAAATGTAAAGGACAGAGATGTAAGAATATGGTGTGCGGCGTCATCTTCGGGAGAAGAACCGTACACGATAGCTATGACTATTGACGATTATTTCGGGTCGAGGAGATTAGGCTGGGATCTGAGGATCCTTGCAACTGATATTTCAACAAGGGTTCTGCAGAAAGCTAAAAACGCAGTTTATCCGGCTGAAGCCTTAAACGCTCTTCCTGAAAAATGGAAAACGAAATATTTTACACGAAATACCGATGGAACATATACAGTAATTGACAGGATAAGGAAAGAGGTCATATACAAGGAATTCAATCTTATGGATAAAATTGTATATAAAAAGCCTTTTGACCTTATATTCTGCCGTAATGTTATGATTTATTTTGATGCTCAGACAAAGGACGCTCTGGTTGAAAGATTCTATGACGCCTCCAAAAACGGCGCATATCTTTTTATCGGACACGCCGAAACTGTTTCAAAGAAATCAAGATACAGGTTTGTTCAGCCTGCCATTTACCAGAAAAAGTGAGAGAAGGGGGATTTTGCGATATGCTTGAAAGAAAAATAAGACTGCTTATTGTGGATGACTCTGTCTTTTTCCGAGAAATGCTTTCAAAATTTTTTGTTGATGACAAGCTTATTGAGGTTGTCGGAAAAGCCGGTGACCCGTATGAAGCAAGAGATAAAATAATTGAACTTCGTCCGGACGTTCTGACGCTGGACGTTGAAATGCCGAAAATGAATGGTATACAGTTTCTGAGAAAACTGATTCCGCAGTATCCTGTACCGACAGTTATCGTTTCATCTGCACCTATCAAGGCTTTTGACGCACTTGACGCAGGAGCAGTTGACTATATTAAAAAGGCACTTATTCAGTCGCCGCAGGATATGCAGGAATTTGCCGCAGAACTGCGAAACAAGGTCATAACAGCATCGCAGGCAAAGGTTATTCAGAAGAAACCGGCGTCTGTAGTAAAGCCGCAGAACGTTTCGCCGGTTATCAGTCCGGCTGCTGCTGCGAGAAATGCTGATACCGTAATTGCAATGGGAGCGTCAACAGGCGGTACTGATGCATTGCAAACTGTTCTGACATCGCTGCCGGCAAACTGTCCGCCTATCGTAATTGTTCAGCATATGCCGCCGGTTTTCACCAAGATGTTTGCTGACAGGCTTAACAAGCTCTGCGCAATTGAAATAAAAGAGGCTGAAAACGGCGACAGGCTCAAAACCGGCAGAGCGCTTCTGGCTCCGGGAGATTTCCAGATGAGTCTTAACAAGGACGCAAGGGGCTATTATGTTAAAGTTGAGCAGGGCGAAAGAGTTTCGGGACATAAGCCGTCTGTGGATTATCTTTTCCACAGCGTTGCAAAGTGTGCCGGAAAAAATGCCATAGGAGTTATCATGACCGGAATGGGCTGTGACGGCGCTGACGGCATGGTTGCAATGCATGACAAGGGTGCATATACCATAGGACAGGATAAGGAAACCTGTGTTGTGTACGGTATGCCGATGTGTGCATACAAAAAGGGAGGATGTTCAGTTCAGGCTCCTCTTGACAAGATAAGCAGTATTATATGTAATCAATTGTAAATCCGGAGGTTTTAACAATGAGCAATATCCTAAACAGATTTTATGACGAGGATGAATCGGAGCATAATGAGGCAGCGGAAACAAGTGAGAAGTATCTTTCGTTTCTGATTGACAAGCAGTATTATGCTTTTCATATTAATGATGTCCGTGAAATAATTGAAATGCAGGATATTACTCCTGTACCGGAATTTCCGGATTATGCAAAGGGAATCATCAATCTCAGAGGAATTCTTATCCCGATTATTGATGTAAGACTTCGTTTCTGCAAGACTGAAATGGACTATAATGAAAGAACCTGTATAATTATACTTAATCTCAAGGAAATTGAGGTTGGTTTTATTGTTGACACAGTTGACGAGGTTCTTGATATTGAAAAGGAGAGCATTGCACCTGTACCTAAGCTTTCGGATTCTAAAACGAGGAAGTTTATAAAGGGTGTCGGAAAGACTCCTAAGAAGATAGTTATGCTGCTTGATGCACAGAAGATGTTGAATGATGAGGAGATAAAAAGCCTTGATTTTGACGGAGAAGACCCGGAGCTTTTAGCGGCAGAACAGTAAAAAAACTATATGACATTATAAAAACTGACTGAATTTACCTTAATGGTTATCCGGTCAGTTTTTTATATTAAAGCGTCGAAACCCTCATTACTGACAAAATGAACTTTCAGCGTATTCTGATACGCTTTTTATCAGCCAAAATAATACAATTTCTGAAAAAAATTAAGTTTTAGGATTTGTGAAAACGATAAAAAAACATAATTTTAAACATTTTATTATTTTTTAAAAGTATTGCATTATCTTGTGAAAAGTACTATAATAAAGGTTACGGAGGCAATGATGAAAAAAATATACATCATAACAGGTCATTACGGCTGCGGAAAAACCAATCTCTCTGTAAATCTTGCTGTCAGATACGCTGAGCAGGGTTTAAAAACAGCCGTTGCTGATATGGATATTGTAAACCCTTATTTCCGTACGGCGGACTTCAGTTCTCTTTTCAGAGAAAAAAATATTTCATTTTACAGTACAATGTATGCAAATACAAATCTTGACATTCCTGCACTGAGCTTTGATATCGAGGCAATTATTATGAACCATGAGTGCATAATTCTGGATATCGGCGGCGACGATGCAGGGTCTGTCGTTGTAGGAAGATACTTTGACACTTTAAAGAGCTATACAAACAATACTGAAATGATATATGTGATAAACCGTTACCGTGAAACAGGCGATGACGCTGACGAGGCAGTCAGACTGATGAGAGAAATCGAGCAGTCTGCAAGAATATCCCATACGGGTATTGTCAACAACTCCAATTTAGGAAGACTGACAGTGCCGGAGGATATTATAAGTTCAGTAGGATTTGCCGAAAAGGTTTCAGAACTTTCCGGAATTCCTGTTTTGTATCATACTGCTGACAGAAATCTGAAATGCCGGCAGCTTGACGGGCTGGCAGAATATATTGACATATATGTAAAGACCAGTTTTTCATAAAGGCAGCAGCTGCTGATTATGCGGCTTTGCCTGAAATCTATTTAAAAGAAGGTTATCCTATGGGAAAAATTAATGTCATTTTTGATAAATGCAAAGGCTGCGGACTATGTGAAAACGCCTGCCCGCAGAAAATAATACAGATTCAAAAAGACAAAATCAACAGCCACGGATATTTTACCGCTGTGTGCATAAACGATGACAAATGTGTCGGCTGTGCAATGTGTGCGGTAATGTGTCCGGAATGTGCAATAACAGTTGAAAGACAGGTGCAGAAATGACAGCGGAAAGAGTTTTAATGAAGGGTAACGAGGCTCTTGCAGAGGCGGCTATCAGAGCCGGCTGCAAATGCTATTTCGGCTACCCTATTACACCACAGACAGAAATTGCCGCTTTTATGGCAAAAAATATGCCTAAGCGCGGAGGGACATTTTTGCAGGCGGAAAGTGAAATTGCCGCTATTAACATGGTACTCGGTGCGGCGTCAGCCGGAGTAAGGGCAATGACGTCCTCGTCTTCTCCGGGAATCAGCCTTAAATCAGAGGGCATTTCCTATATTGCCGCCAGCGACCTCCCCTGCGTAATCATCAATGTGCAGAGAGGCGGTCCGGGACTGGGCGGTATCCAGCCGGCACAGGCGGACTACTGGCAGGCTGTAAAGTCCGGCGGACACGGTGACTTCCACATACTCGTTTTCGCTCCCAACTCCGTTCAGGAAATGGCTGACATGGTAGTCAAGGCGTTTGAAAAGGCTGACCAGTACAGAATACCGGCCATGATACTTTCTGACGGTATGCTGGGTCAGATGATGGAACCTGTTGTGTTCCCGGAGATAAGCGACAAGATGCCGGAAAAGCCGTGGGCGACAAACGGTCACGGAAACAAGAGAAAGCACAACATTATAAATACACTTTTCTTACAGCCGGACGAGCTTGAAGCGTCAGTCAGCGCACGTTCCAAGAAATACGAAACTATCGTGGAAAATGAACAGGACGCTGAATTTTATCTGACTGATGACGCAGATATCGTTGTTACCGCTTACGGTGCTGTTTCAAGAATATGCCGTGAAGCAGTTGACGAGGCAAGGAAAAACGGCATAAAAGCCGGTCTGCTCAGACCAAAGGTTTTATGGCCTTTCCCGGTAAAAGACTATCAGAAAATCGTCCCTACTGCAAAAAGCATACTCTGCGCTGAGCTTAGCACAGGACAGATGATAGACGACGTCAAGCTGGCAGTAAACTGCTCTGTACCAGTCGAATTTTACGGCAGGACCGGAGGAAATTTACCGTCCGCTGACGAAATAATAAAAAAGCTTGCAGAAATCAACGACAGTCTGTCGTAAGGAGAAATATATGAGCGTTGTATTCAGAAAGCCTGACTCCATGGCAGATGTGAACACACATTACTGTCCGGGCTGTACTCACGGAATAGTACACAGGCTTATTTGTGAAATTATAGATGAAATGGGAATTGAGGGAGATACTATCGGAATCTGTCCGGTCGGCTGTTCAGTTATGGCGTATGACTACTTTAACTGCGACATGATAGAAGCCCCTCACGGACGTGCTCCGGCAGTTGCTACCGGTGTAAAGCGTTCCCTCCCCGACAAGTTTGTATTTACTTATCAGGGTGACGGTGACCTTGCGGCGATTGGTACCGCAGAAACCATTCACGCCGCCGCACGAGGCGAAAACATAACAATTATCTTTATAAACAATACTACCTACGGTATGACCGGCGGACAGATGGCTCCGACCACTCTTCCGGGACAGGTTACACAGACCACTCCATACGGACGTGACGTGGAAAAGGCAGGATATCCTGTAAAAATGTGCGAGATTCTTTCTCAGGTTGACGGTACTGCTCTTGCACAGAGGGTTTCAGTGGATTCACCGAAAGAGGTACAGAATGCCAAAAAGGCTATCAGAAAGGCTTTCCAGATCCAGCGTGACAGAAAAGGCTTTTCAATAGTTGAGGTTCTCTCCACCTGCCCGACAAACTGGGGTATGTCTCCTGTTGAGTCGCTGGAAAGACTCCGTCAGGAATGCATTCCGTATTTTCCGCTGGGAGTTTACAAGGATATAACAGCAAAGGAGAACAGCAATGACTGACAGTATTATTTTTGCCGGTTTCGGCGGACAAGGTCTGCTTTTTGCCGGAAAGCTTATTGCATACGGCGGAATGATCGAGGGCAAGGAAGTAAGCTGGATACCGTCATACGGTCCGGAAATGAGAGGCGGTACAGCCAACTGTTCTGTAAGAATATCTGATATGCCGGTCAGCTCTCCTGTAGTTTCAAATCCGGACTATCTTATTGTTATGAACAGTCCTTCATACACAAAGTTTATTAACAGTGTCCGTCCGGGCGGAAAGGTGTTTATTGATTCGTCCATGATTGATGAAAAGTGCAGCAGGACTGATATTGACTGCTTTTACATTCCGGCGACTGAACTTGCTCACGATAACGGTGTTGACGGTATGGCAAATATTGTGCTCTGCGGAAAGCTGCTCAGGGAAACAGGAGTAATAAAGACGGAATCGGTTGAAAATGCGCTGAATAAAATCATACCGGAATCGAGAAAAGCGCTGATAGAATCGAATCTGAAAGCAATACAGATCGGTATGGATATATAAGGCAACACCGCACAATTA
>DBQM01000054.1:19995-22311 GCA_002305725.1 Ruminococcus sp. UBA1394
TTTTTATGCAATCCGGGGGGCGACCTTCGCCTGACAAAAATCTGACTGCGCATCTGCACGACAATAATTGTGCGGTATTGCCGTAAGCTTATGCAAAAAAATTGTAAATTAAATATAAAAAACGCCAGCCTGTGAAAAGGCTGGCGAAATTTTTGCCTGTGGTGAAAATTTTGAGTTCAGATAAGACCTGCCTTTACAAAGCCGTCATAAAGACCGTCATGGAGAATATCGCCGCAGACTATGTCCGCCTTGTCTTTCAGCGCCTGTTCGCCGTTTGCCATTGCAACGGTCATGGCGGCGGCATTGAACATATCAATATCGTTCATGCTGTCACCGAAAGCAACGGTGTCTTTTATGTCAATCCCGAAGCGCTCGCAGAAAAGCCTTATTCCGCTGCCCTTGTCACAGCCTTTCTGGACTATTTCGGTATTCATTGTATTGCTCTGAGTGTCAATGTGGCTTATAATATTAAAATCATCGGCGAAAATTTCTTTTATTGTATCAAGCTTTTCCGGAGAAGAAATTGTGCATATCTTTGTACCCGGGACGGGGGATTTAAGAAAATCATCAATAGTAAATCGCAGTTCAAATTTATTGCGCCTTGCTATCATCTGCTTTATCTCTGAATTGCTGTTGTTGGCTTTTTCGCCGAGAAATCCGAGCATATCAGCCATTTCAGGCTCCATGTAAACGCTGGATTTGGTTTCAACTCTGTGCAGAATACCATGACTGCGAAGCTTAATACAGATATCTTTTACTTTGAGAGGGTCCATTTCTCTGTCAAGGACAACCTCTCCTGCCTTTTCAATATAACAGCCTCCGCCGGCAATTATTCCGTCAAATTCAGCTGTCGGGAAATCGTCCGGTATAAGACCGGTTGAACGTCCTGTGCAGATAACCGCAAGGTGTCCGTTCTTTTGTGCCTGTTTTATTGCTTTCATGGCTGAATCGGGAGTACCGTAGAAAGGGTCACGGACTGTTCCGTCAATATCAAGAAAAATACATTTATTATTCATGAGTTTTTACCTCCACTTTCATTATACATTGTCTGTCAACTGGTAAAAATGCACATAAAACAGGCTGACCTGTTGACATAAACCTGAAAATAATATAAAATAAGTTTGACAATAAATATTTTTAAATGCCTCGCACATTCGCTCACTATGTTCGCTGCGTGCGTATCGGCAAATAGTAAACTCCAAATTAATTTTTCGTTTACTATAATTGTGAAAGGATTTTTTGCTTTATGGCAGTTAAAAGAAAAAGAAGAGTAAATTATATGCGGATATTTTATGTCGTAATGGCGTTTCTGATAATTCTGCTTATGATTTACGGCGTGAGCCTTATTCTTAAATCTTCCGACACCGAGGAAACATATAAAGAGGCTGTGGAAAATTCTGCGGACAGGGAGCAGATAGTAATTGAATACCCCACAGAGCCGCAGTATCCGAAAATTGATTATCCGGACAACAGCGGCGAAATAACAAAGTTCGGAAACGATATCACAAGCAAGGCAGGGGTGCTGATAAATGTAACAGACAATAAAATCATTGCCGGACGTGACCAGGAAAAAGTCATTTATCCGGCGTCCATGACAAAGGTTATGACCCTTATAGTTGCTGTTGAAAATATGGAATCTTTGGACGACACCTTTACAATGACGCAGGAAATACTCGAACCCCTTGTTGACGCCGACGCTTCAAGAGCCGGTTTTGAGGTGGGGGAGACTGTGACCATAAAGGATATGCTTTACGGGGCAGTATTGCCGTCCGGTGCGGACGCTACTGTGGGACTTGCAGTAAAGCTATGCGGCTCTGAGGAAAACTTTGTTAAGCTTATGAATGAAAAGGCTGAATATCTGGGGCTGGAAAATACTCATTTTATGAATACCAGCGGACTGCACGACGAAAACCACTATACAACATCAGTTGAAATGGCTATGATAATGGAATATGCAATGCAGAATGAACTTTGCCGTGAGGTTTTGTCCACATACCAGTACACAACTTCAAGGACAAAAGAACACCCGGAGGGAATAAAGCTTGAAAGCACCATGTTCGGCAGAATGTACGGCGACGAAGTCGAAGGAGCGCTTATCGAGGCAGGCAAGACCGGATATACCGACGAGGCGGAAAACTGCCTTGTGACCTACGGTACAAAGGGCGGAAAGGAGTATGTTTCGGTTACTTCGCTTTCCTATGATTATTGGCTGACAATACATGACGCATTCAATATATATGCAAATTATATAGAGCCGAAAAGTGAAATAAATATTGTTGCGGAATAATTTATGGCAACCCTGCAAAACCTCTTGAA
>DBQM01000012.1:0-17202 GCA_002305725.1 Ruminococcus sp. UBA1394
ACAGTTAACTGTGCGTTTAAATCAAACTAACAACCGCCCTATGCGTCCTCTTAACTGGCTTTCGCCTATCGAATTTCTTAAGAACAGTGTCCAATATGATTGACAAACTTACAGGGAAAAAACAATGAATGAAAATCGGTATTTTGTCGGGACAAATATTATCTGCCCGATTAAAAAACATAAATTCACGGGCGACCAGTGGTCGCCCCTACACATTTTACGCTATCGTAGGGGCGAGCATTGCCCGCCCGATTAATTATAATTCAGAAAATTCCGTTATTTATCCTTCGGCTTGAAAATCACCGCCGCCAGCAAGCCGAATATAAGAGCGGCTGTGATTCCTCCGGCAGCGCTTGTCATTCCGCCGGTGAATACTCCTAAAAATCCCTTTTCATCAACCGCTTTTCTGATACCCTCAGCAAGCAGATGTCCGAAGCCTGTCAGCGGTACAGACGCACCGCCCCCTGCAAAGCTTATAAGCTTAGGGTACCAGCCGAATGCTGAAAGGACAACTCCGGCAACAACGTATGCAACAAGTATCCTTGCCGGAGTAAGCTTTGTGTAGTCGATAAGCAGCTGCCCGATTGCGCAGAACAGTCCGCCGATAAGAAATGCCCATAATAATTCCATTTTTAAACTCCTTGATTTTTCAACAGCCAATGCATAGTATGTTGAAAACTTTCCGATTTTATTTACTGTGACTAATATGCACCAGATGCGCAATAGAGGGTATAGACTCCCCCTGCTGTGAGGCAGTCGGTGACATCAGCGCACCAGTACCGATAAACAGCATATCCTTTATCTCACCAGTCTGAACTCTCGGCAGGAAATGTCCGCAGAGAACACTTGCGCTGCAACCGCAGCCCGAACCGCCGGCGTGAGTGTCCTGTTCGTCGGCATTAAATATCATAACTCCGCAGTCCTTGTGCTGATGGCTTATATCAACACCCTCTTTCTCAAGCAGCTGCAAAAGCAGGTTACTGCCGACGTGTCCCAGGTCACCGGTCACGATGTAATCGAAATCCTCCGGTGACGAGGAAGTGTCATCAAGATATTTTTTTATGGTCGACGCAGCCGCCGGCGCCATTGCCGCACCCATATTATTGGCGTCGGTCACACCAAGGTCTGTGATAGTTCCGATTGTTGCCCCTTTAACATAAGGCGCTCCGCCCTCGGGGGAAAGTATAACGGCTCCGGACGCCGTACAGGTCCACTGTGCGGAGGGAGGTCTCTGACCACCGTAGGAAAGGGGAAAACGAAACTGTCTTTCGGCTGTTGAGAAGTGTGAGGAGGTCGCCGCCGCAATGTTTCCCCCGATACCGCTGTCTGTGAGGAGTGAGGACAGGAGAAGTCCCTCCGCCATGGTGGAACAGGCGCCGTAAATTCCGAGAAAGGGAATGTTCATTGAGCGCAGACCGTATGTCGTGCCGATACACTGGTTTATCAGGTCGCCGGAAAAAATGTAGTCAATATCAGAGTCTTTCAGATTCGCCTTTGATATTGCAAGGCTGACTGTCTGCTTCTGAAGTTCACTTTCAGCCTGTTCCCATGTTTCCTGTCCGAAATGGCTGTCCTTTACCACCTTGTCAAAGCAGTTGCCCATAGGTCCTTCCGACTCCTTTGAGCCTGCTATGGACGCAAAAGCCTTGATGGACGGTGAATTTTCAGTTAAAAATGTGTTTCTGCTGATTTTCTTTGCCATATTTGCCTCCGGTTCAACAAATTTGATTTTATGGGTATTATTTGTTTTATGTTTTGTATTATACGGATTTCTGAAAAAAATTTTGTTGACGGAAAAGTTTTTATATGGCATAATTATTTTGTATCGAGATGACTAAACTGATTTTATGAAACCGTCCGGCTTCTGCTGAATGAGGGCGGCGCTGATAAGCTCGTTTTCTGATGTGACAAGCAGTTGGGCTGTGATACCGCTTTCGCCGTAGTTTTCAACAGTATATGTATAGCGTGTTACCTCCTCGCCTTTATGGGATTCAAGGTCAAAGCCGGACTTCTTCATCTCGTCCGCAAGCGTTTTGAAACTGCCTGTGAATTGCTGCGGTATTCTAACGGTTTCGGTGCTCAACGGAGTGACCTTCCAGCCACGGATATTGAGGTACGGCTCAAGCTGGTATTCGCTGAGGACAAGTCTTTCTTCACGAACACCGCCCGGATTTCTGAGGCTTAAAAAATATATTCCGGCAATGACTGCGGATATTGTAAGTAATACGGCGATTTTTTTCTTCATGGGTTTAAGCTCCTTAAAAGTTATTTTTCTTTGTGTACACAAAGAAGCAAAGGCAGTATATGTTCATTTCTTTGCTTGCCCAAAGAAACGAACCAAAGAAATGCACCGGCTGCCGCCGGACTGCCATGCCGCCATAGGCGGCAAATCACTGCAATTTTGTTTCCGGACTCAGCTGGGTCGGTACATACTTGGAGATTCATAATTACGACATTAATGCACCTGCTTTACCGAAGCGGATAATAAACATTATTTTGTTAGTCTTTTAACTGTTACTTTAAGTTCTATTTCTAACAAGTTAATGTTTTTTCAGGCTTTCATTTCATTAGAACGACTTCAGCTGTAATTATGGTTAAGCCAGTTTAAACAACGCAGTTTAGTTCATTAACAATATTGCAGTGATTTGCAGCGCAAGCTGCACAAGCCGCCCACGGCGTTTGAGTGGGTGCATTTCTTTGGTTCGTTTCTTTGGGCAAGCAAAGAAATGAACAGAACCCACCGCATTTGTTTCTTTGTGCGGTCAAAGAAATGCACACCACACATAGTAATTATTATTCACATATAAAATAAAAAATGAAAGGAAAAGCAGAAAATGAAACTGCGTCTTGACAGATTTTTGTCTGAACAGACTATTTATACAAGGACCGACATAAGCAAGCTTTTGTGGAAGCGCAAGGTTTCGGTCAACGGGAAAATTACAAGAGAGGGCGAAATGAAAATTGACCCTCAGGCTGACAGGGTAGAAATTTCCGGAAACGAGATAATTTACCGTGAAAAAATTTACATGATACTCAACAAGCCTGCCGGATATGTCTGCGCTACCGAGGACAAAACTGACCCCACCGTCATCGACCTTGTCCCCGACAATCTTAAAAGAAAGGATATCTTCCCTGCCGGACGTCTTGACAAGGACAGCGAGGGAATGGTGCTCATTACCAACGACGGCGCTCTCAGTCACAGGATACTTTCGCCGAAAAAGCATATCCCGAAATATTACATGGTAAAGCTGCGTGAAAATTTTGTTGAAAATTATGAAAGGCTATTTTCAGAGGGTATTGTGATAAGCGGCGGAGAAAGGTGTCTGCCGGCTGAGGTGAGAGCCTGTCCGGATGCGGAAAATATGGCTTTTATTGAGATTTTTGAGGGCAAATTTCATCAAGTTAAAAGAATGTTCGAAACTGTTGAAAACGGTGTTGAAAAGCTGGTGAGAATTCAGATGGGAAGTCTTGAAATGCCCGAAAATCTGGGACTTGGACAATGTATGGAGATTTTGCACAACGATGTTGAAAAACTGTTGAAACAGACCCCGTTTGATGAGGTTTTCAAGTGCTTTTCAACGAAATTTTCGTCATATTGGATAAACAAGTTAGAATAACTTTGGCTAATTAGTGACTTGAAACATTGTTAAAAATTTGGTATTATATTATTATAGTTAATCTGGAGTATCGGGTTAGCAGAAATTTATTATGGGAGGAATTGATAAAATGGCAAGTTTATCATTACGAGGAATTTATAAAAAATATCCCGGTGGCTTTGTTGCCGTTAAAGATGTAAATTTGGAAATCACAGACAAGGAATTCATTATTCTGGTAGGACCTTCCGGCTGCGGTAAGTCTACAACACTCAGAATGATTGCCGGTCTTGAGGAAATTTCAGAGGGTGAGCTTTATATAGGCGACCGTCTTGTTAACGATATCGCACCTAAGGACAGAGATATTGCGATGGTTTTCCAGAACTACGCTCTCTATCCGCACATGACAGTTTATGACAACATGGCATTCGGTCTTAAACTCAGAAAAGTACCTAAGGATGAAATCGACCGCAAGGTTAAGGAAGCAGCCAAGATTCTTGACCTTTCACACCTTCTTGACAGAAAGCCTAAGGCTATGTCAGGCGGTCAGCGTCAGAGAGTTGCGCTCGGCCGTGCTATTGTACGTTCACCACAGGTATTCCTTCTTGACGAGCCGCTGTCAAACCTTGACGCTAAGCTCCGTGCACAGATGAGAACAGAGATTGCTAAGCTTCATCAGAAACTGGGTACAACATTCATCTACGTTACTCATGACCAGACAGAAGCTATGACAATGGGTGACAGAATCGTTGTTATGAAGGATGGTATCATTCAGCAGGTTGATACTCCACAGGCTCTTTATGAAAGACCATGCAACAAGTTCGTTGCAGGATTCTTAGGTTCTCCTCAGATGAACTTCATCGACGCTGTTCTCAAGAAGAACGGTTCAAAGTATGAAGTTGAGTTTGGTTCAAGCGATACCAAGTCTTCAAGAGGCGTTAAGTATACTGTTGAAATTCCTGAGGCTAAGGTTGTTCCTGAGCTTGCTAACTACGTTGACAAGGAAGTTGTAATGGGTATCCGTCCTGAGAGCGTTCACGATGAGGAAATGTATCTCTCAAACGCTACAACAGGCGTTATCGAATGTGACGTTGACATCACAGAAATGATGGGTGCTGAAACATTCCTTTACCTCACTTGTGAAGGTATTCCGCTTACAGCAAGAGTTTCACCTCGTTCAACTGCAAGACCGCAGGACAGAATCAAGGTTGCTATTGATCCTAACAAGATTCACCTCTTTGACAAGGAATCAGAAGCTACAATTATCAACTGATAAAATTGATGTAATATTTAAAGGACCGGAAAAATCCGGTCCTTTTTTGTTGCTCTTATACAAAAAAGCATTATTTAAATGCGGGTAAAGTATTTTTTAGTTAATTTATAAAATAATATTAATTGATGAATTTTTCCCGAAATTTTTATTGTTTTTTCACAAAAAGGTGTTATAATATAAGTGAATGGAGGCGATACCGATGGAAACAAAAGATCATTTATACCTTGCAAAGCTTATAACCGGCGCTGCCAGTTTCGGAGGCAAGCTGAAAAAATCCGCCTTTGAATACGGCTGTATCTCCCCGGACGTAAATCCTCTCACATACGTCAAGGGTCACACATACGCCGGTACTGCCTCATACGTCAGAAACACTCTGAGCCGTCTTCACGGAAAGCTTAAATCACCTGTTGATTACTTTGACCTCGGACGAGCCGTACACTTTATTGGTGATTATTTCACTTTTCCCCACACTCCCCGCTTTAAAGGTACACTTTCAGAGCATATCAGCTATGAAAACTGTCTGCACAGGCATATCATTACTGAATCCAACGAAATCAATACCGAAAGCAGACTTGACCTTTCCAGCGCTAAAAAGTGTATTGACCTGCTTGAAAGCGTCCATGAGAAGTATTACAGCACAAAAAATTCCATCGCAAATGACTGGAATTATATCAGATTTGTTTGCAGCAGTATCACAATGTCTGCTGCAAAGTGCAAGGTCAGAGTGCCAAAGCTTGTTCCGGCTGGAATCGTAATCTAAACCAAAAGGGTTTCACAGTTTTGTGAAACCCTTTATTTTACTGCAATTTATAAAAAATAATGGGTGACCGATGGTCGCCCCTACAAATATAAACCCAAAATTCATACTAATGTAGGGGCGAGCATTGCTCGCCCGATTACTTTAAAAGCATTTTCACCAAAAATTGAAAGTATTTTTATTACTTCTTAACTTCAATCTTGTCTTTTCTCATGTAGTACTGCAATGCCTTCGGAATTCTGATGCTTCCGTCCTCATTGAGATTGTTTTCAAGGAACGCAATGAGCATTCTCGGCGGTGCAACAACAGTATTGTTGAGAGTGTGTGCAAAATACTTCTCACCGCTCTCTGTCTTGACTCTGATACCCAGTCTTCTTGCCTGTGCGTCGCCTAAGTTGGAGCAGCTGCCGACCTCGAAGTACTTCTTCTGTCTCGGTGACCATGCCTCAACGTCAATACTCTTAACCTTTAAGTCAGCCAAATCGCCGGAACAGCATTCAAGTGTTCTTACCGGAATATCAAGTGTTCTGAAAAATTCAACAGTATTCATGTAAAGCTTTTTAAACCAGTCCATGCTGTCCTCAGGCTTACATACAACAATCATTTCCTGCTTTTCAAACTGGTGGATTCTGTAAACACCTCTCTCCTCAATGCCGTGAGCACCTACTTCCTTACGGAAACATGGTGAATAGCTTGTGAGAGTTTTAGGAAGTTCAGCCTCCGGAATGATTGTGTCAATGAACTTGCCTATCATTGAGTGCTCACTTGTACCGATAAGGTAAAGGTCCTCACCCTCGATTTTGTACATCATGCCTTCCATTTCAGCAAAGCTCATAACGCCTGTTACAACGTTGCTGCGAATCATGAACGGCGGAATGTAGTATGTAAAGCCCTTGTCAATCATGAAATCTCTTGCGTATGAGAGAATGCATGACTGTAACTGCGCAATGTCGCCGCAGAGATAGTAGAAACCGTTTCCGCTTGTCTTTCTGGCGCTGTCAAGGTCAATACCGTCAAGCTTTTCCATGATGTCAACGTGATAAGGTACCTCAAAATCCGGTACAAACGGGTCGCCGAATCTCTCAACCTCAACGTTTTCGCTGTCGTCCTTGCCGATTGGTACGCTGTCGTCGATAATGTTAGGGATTACCAGCATAATTTCTCTGATTTCACCCTCCATTTTAACTTCAAGCTCTTCCATTTCAGTAAGCTTTTTGCCGATTTCGCCAACTTCAGCCTTGATTTTTTCAGCCTCGTCCTTCTGACCCTTAGCCATCAGTCCGCCGATTTCCTTACTCTTTGTCTTTCTCTGATTTCTCAGATTGTCACATTCAACCTTGATTTCACGGTATTTTTTATCAAGCTCAACAACCTTGTCAACCAGTTCAAGCTTGTCATCCTGGAACTTTTTCTTAATGTTTTCCTTTACAAGTTCAGGATTTGTTCTGATTAATTTCATATCCAGCATTGTTCTTTTCTCCTTGTGCTATTAGTGTGTAAGCCTTTCAGCAAGTTCTGAAAGGTCTTCTTTATCATAAAATTCAAGTATCAGAGCGCCCTTGTTTTTACCGTATTCAACCTTGACTTTGCGTCCAAGCGCCTCATGAAGTCCGATTTCCATTTCCTTAAAGTAGCTGTCAATTCGCTCGTTGCTGACTTCCTTTTCCGGCTTTCCGGCGTTCTGAGCCATCTTTTCAAGCGCTCTTACGGTCATTTTTCCGCCGCAGGCTTTTCTTGCCGCAACTATCATGTCGTAGTCATTGTCAAAGGTCAGCAGCGCTTTTGCGTGCCCTACGGAAAGCTCACCGTCCTCGAGCATCGTCCTTACTTCTTCCGGCAGACTAAGCAGACGCATAGCATTTGCAACGGCAGAACGTGAACGTCCGACCGTTTTTGAAATTTCTTCCTGTGTCATTCCGAAATTTTCAGTCAGCTCATAGTATCCCTGCGCTTCTTCAATCGGGTTTAAGTTTTCCCTCTGAAGATTTTCTATAAGCGCAAGCTGCATTGCCTCGGAATCAGTCAGTTCCTTTATCTGAACCGGAACTTCTGACATTCCCAGCATTCTTGCGGCTCTCCAGCGCCTTTCGCCGGCTACTATCTGATAACCGTTTCCGTATGGTCTTACCAGCAGCGGCTGTAAAATTCCGTGCTGTTTTATTGAATCTGCAAGCGCAGATATTGTTTCATCGTCAAAGTTTTTTCGTGGCTGTGACCTGTTTGGCTCAATTTCCGATATTCTCAGTGTCTGTGACGCAGCTGTGTCAGTTGTGTTGTCATCAAAAAGTGCGCTCAGACCTGTTCCAAGTCCTCCCTTTGCCGCCATTTATTCACCTTCTCATTTTGATTTTCTTCCGAAAAGCTTTCTCTTTTCCTTTGGTTTTGCCTTTTCGCCCAGTATTTCAAGTCCTAAAAGCTCATAAAACTCTGCTCCCTTTGAGCTTTTATCGTAATACATAACCGGTTTTCCGTGGCTCGGTGCCTCGGAAAGTCGTACATTTCTTGGTATTTTTGTTTCAAAAACCTTATCCGGAAAATACTTTTCAACTTCTTCAACAACCTGATTGCTGACATTAAGCCTTGAATCAAACATTGTAAAGAGTATTCCCTCAATATCAAGGGACGGGTTATACTTCGACCTGACGATTTTTACAGTTTCCATCAGCTGGCTCAGTCCTTCAAGAGCATAAAACTCCGCCTGCATCGGGATAATGAGTTTATCGCAGGCAACAAGCGCATTAACCGTTATAAGGCTGAGCGACGGCGGACAGTCTATGAAAATGTAGTCATAGTCCAGACGGCAGGTCAGAAGCTGCATTTTCAGTCTATTCATTCTGTCATCAAGCTGAACCATTTCAACTTCCGCACCTGCAAGTGCTGAATTTGCCGGAACAAGACTGACATTTTTAAATTCTGTGCGGACAATAGCCTCCTGGATACGTGCTTGTCCGATTAGAACGTCATAAGCGGTGTATTCAACCGATTTCTTTTTAACGCCGAAACCTGTAGTGGTGTTTCCCTGCGCATCAATATCAATGCAAAGCACTTTCTTGTCCCGTGAGCCAAGATATGCCGCAAGATTAACAGCAGTCGTTGATTTTCCAACGCCGCCCTTCTGATTTACTACTGCAAAAACCTTGCCCATTAAAGTTTCCCCTGTCTTTCGTATATATTTATAGTAAACTAAAAATACTTTTTTAGTTTACTATTAGCCGATATGCACGGAGCTTACGAAGTAAGCGGATGTGCAAGGCAATAAAATAAATAATTATAGTGAACGCAAAATTATTTTTGCGTTTATTATAATTATACCACTTTTATGTTATTATGTAAAGAATATTTTCGTTTTAATGCAGAAAAAATGAGCATGAATCATAAATCCATGCTCAAAAACCTGTTGTTATTTTCTGATTGCTGTGCTTTTTATTTTATTCTGGCATTTTGAATGTTCCACGTGGAACATTTTCGTTTTTCAGAATCGGAATCTTAACTCTGTATTCTATGTAATCCTCATTCTGAATCTTTTTGGAATCTGCTGCAATTCCTGCGGCTTTCATGGTTTCAACCGCCTTGTTAATGGTATTCACGAAGATTTTCACATTCTGAAAAACCTTGCTTCTCTTTCTGTAACTCTCCTTATCACGAACCTTTCCCAGATATTCGTCAATAGCCGCTTCAGTACGCTCAACATTGAGGTTATGCTTTATGATTTTGTTTATGATTTCAAGCCTGTCCTCTTTGCTTCCGAGCCTTAGCAGCGCTCTTGCATGACGTTCAGTCAGATTAAATTTTGTTATCAGCTCCTTTTCCTCGTCGGTAAGTTTCAGTATTCTCAGCTTGTTCGCTATAGTTGACTGCGCCTTACCAAGCTTTATTGCGGCGTCCTCCTGGGTCATTCCGTAGTAGTTAATCAGCTTTTCAATTGCATTTGCCTCGTCGAAAAAGGACAGATCCTGTCTTTGAATGTTCTCAACAAGCGCCAGGACTGCACTGGCTCTTGAGGAAATGTCCAGAACGATGCACGGAACATATTTAAGCTGTAAAAGCTTGGACGCCCTTAGTCTGCGCTCCCCTGCTATAAGTTCATACCCTTTTTCAATTTTTCTTACTGAAAGCGGCTGTAAAATACCGTTCTGGCAGATACTTTCAGCAAGAGAGCTTATATCGCAGTAATCAAAATCACTTCTTGGCTGGTGAGGATTGGGCACAATTTCAGACACCGGTATCTGCACGACCCTGTTTTCCTCACGCTGACGTTCCTTTTCACGCTCCTTTTCCTTTGTAAAATTCAAAAATGCCGCCATTGTCAACTTCCTTTCTTTTTATTCACACATCTTTTATGTGCTGATTTAATTATACATTACCAAGGAAATTATTTCCACACAAAAATTCCGCTTTTAATACTGATAAAAGCGGAATTTACGGCATAATATAAAATTTTTATAAGGCTTTGTTTTTTATCTGACCGCTGTTGCGGGGATATTTTGTCGGGGTCTGCGATATCTTTTTTACGGAGAAAATCTTTCTTCTGTCATCTTTTCCAAGCAGGTAATCATAAACCGAAATACCGTCACCGCCGAGTATTTTCACGGCATTTTCAGCATTTCCGGCGTCCTCGTTAGGACCTTTCATTGCGGCAAAAATGCCGCCTTTTTTCACAAACGGCATACAGTATTCGCTCAGAACCGGCATAGGCGCTACCGCTCTTGCAGTTGCAATGTCAAACTTCTCACGGAAAGCCTCTTTTTTCCCATACTCCTCTGCCCTGCCGTGCACTGCCTCTGCATTTATTCCAAGCTTTTCGCACAGCTTTTCAAGAAAAATAATGCGCTTATTCAGACTGTCGAGCATAGTCAGCTGAATGTCATCACGGTAAAGTTTTATGGGAACCGACGGAAAACCTGCACCTGTGCCAACATCTATAAGCGAGGCATTCTTCGGTATATCAATGTAATTTAGCAGAAGAATACTGTCGGCAAAGTGCTTCAGCCACACTTCTTCGGGTTCTGTTATGGCTGTGAGGTTGACATTTTTGTTGTATTCAATGAGGTAATCGCAGTATATTTCAAGCTTTTCATGGAGTACTTTACAGTATTCAAGGTGATTTTCAGTAAAAATTCTCTGTCCGGATTCAAAACTAATCATTTTCTGCCGCCTTTCTGTTCAAGCCATACAACAAGAACGGACACGTCAGCCGGTGAAACACCCGATATTCTCGACGCCTGACCGATATTTTCCGGCTTTTGCCTGTTAAGCTTTTCCGCAGCCTCAAGGCGAAGTCCACGAATTTCTGAGTAATCAATATCGTCCGGCAAAGCCTTTCCCTCAAGCTTTCGCATTATCTCGATCTGCTCCATCTGCTTTTCAATGTACCCCTCATACTTGATCTGCAGTTCAACCTGTTCCCTTACCTCAAACGGAAGGTCTGATCGCTGTTCATCAAATTCTTTCAGAATATCATATCCAAGCTGCGGACGCCTTATAAGGTCGGCGAGCTTGCAGCCTGTTGTGAGGGCAGAAGTTCCGTTTTCTTCAAGGAAACTGTTCAGCTTGTCCGACGGCGCAATATTCAGCTTTTTGACACGCTTTATCTCGTCTTCAGTAAGTCTTTCTTTTTCCAGTAGACCCTGATAGCGTTCTTCACTAATCAGTCCGAGCTTATATCCAATCGGAGTTAAGCGCTGGTCAGCATTATCCTGCCTGAGTACCAGCCTGTATTCACTTCTCGAAGTCATCATTCTATAAGGGTCAGCACAACCCTTGGTTACAAGATCATCAATCAGTGTTCCGATATACGAGCTTGCACGGTCAAGAATCATAGGCTGTCTTCCTTGCACGGACAATGCGGCATTGATTCCGGCTACAAGTCCCTGCGCCGCTGCCTCCTCATAACCCGAGCTTCCGTTAAACTGACCTGCACCATAAAGACCTTTGAGCGACTTGAATTCAAGGGTCGATTTCATCTGAACAGGATTGCAGCAGTCATACTCAATAGCGTAGGCAGGACGCATAATTTCCACATTTTCAAGACCTTTTATAGTACGCAGAAAGCTTTGCTGAACGTCCTCCGGAAGTGACGAGGACATACCCTGCAAATAGTATTCATCAGTTTCAAGTCCCATAGGTTCAACAAAAAGCTGGTGCCTTTCCTTGTCTGCAAATCTCACGATTTTGTCCTCGATGGACGGACAGTATCTGGGACCAACACCCTCAATTCTGCCGGAATAAAGCGGCGAGCGGTCAAGATTATCGAGAATAACCTTGTGAGTTTCAGCATTTGTATAAGTGATATAACAGGAAACTATGTTTTCAAGTCCGTTTTTGTCGGTTTCAAAAGAAAATGGTACAATATCGCTGTCACCGTCCTGGCGCTCCATTTCTTCAAAATTAATACTTCTTTTGTGTACTCTGCAAGGCGTACCTGTCTTGAAACGACGGAGTTCAATACCGTTTTTACGCAGACTTTCAGAAAGATAAATCGCCGGAAGTGCTGCGTCCGGACCGCTTTCATAGGACGCCTCACCAATGTGTATTTTCCCTTTTAAGTATGTTCCGGTTGCAATTATAACCGCTTTGACGGCATATTCAGCACCAAGTCTTGTGCGTACACCTGTGATTCTGCCGTTATCTGTCAGTATTTCAGCAATTTCAGCCTGTTTCACACACAGATTATCCTGTTTTTCGCAGACTTTTTTCATATAATTATGGTACTTAACTCTGTCTGCCTGTACTCTGAGACTATGAACAGCCGGTCCTTTACCTTTGTTCAGCATACGGCTTTGTATAAAGCATTTATCCGCCGCACGTCCCATTTCACCGCCGAGAGCGTCAATCTCCCTAACAAGATGCCCTTTTGCAGTACCGCCGATTGACGGGTTGCAGGGCATATTTGCAATCTGATCAAGTGAAATGGTAAACAGAACCGTGTTACAGCCAAGACGTGCTGATGCAAGCGCCGCCTCAACTCCGGCGTGTCCTGCGCCAACAACGGCAACATCAAATTCACCCATTGAATAATTCATTTTTTCCTCCGGAAAAGATTATTTTCTAAAAGTTTCAAAATGTTCCACGTGGAACATTTATTTTCCGACACAAAATCTTGAGAATACATCATCAACAACAGCCTCAGAAACTTTTTCACCGGTAAGCTCCATCAGCTTTTCAGAGGCACTATCCAGTAAAACAGTAATACCGTCAAGCAAAACACCGCTTTCAAGGGCAGTTTTAGCTTCATTGACATACTCTGCGGCACGTTCAAGACAGTTTTTCTGGCGTTCATTAGCTATAAAACCATTTTCCGGTTTATCATTATGTTCAAACATTTCCTCAAGAATTTTTTCAATTTTTTCTATGCCGTCCTCATTTTTAGCCGAAATTTCAGCAACGTATTTAAAAATACTGTAAATATAATCTCTGTCAATTTTTGAGTCAGCATCAATTTTATTGATAATCGCAACAGATTTGCTCAGATCAATGTTGGAAATGATACGCTTATCCTCTTCTGAAAGGTCACGGCTGCTGTCAAAAACCGCAAAGATAAGGTCAGCCTCTTTCATTCTGCTGAACGCAATTTCCACACCCATATTTTCAATTACATCATCAGTCGAGCGAATTCCGGCAGTATCAGAAAGGCGGAGCGTAAAGTCACCAAGCTTAATGCTCTCCTCAATGACATCTCTCGTCGTACCCTCAATATCAGTAACAATACTCCGCTGAAAACCGCTCAGACAGTTCATAAGAGTGGATTTACCGGCATTAGGCCTGCCGACTATGACAGTATTGATACCATCTCTGATAATACGTCCGCTGTCGTAGGTTGCCGCAAGCTTTGCAAATTTCTGAGACAGTTCTTCCAGTTCAGAGAGCAAAACTTCCGGTCTGACTTCGGGAACGTCCTCTTCGGGAAAATCTGCCCATGCGGCAAGGTCGGCAAGAATTTTTACAAGATCATTTTTCAGTCCGTTTATTCTTCTGAAAACTGCCCCGTCCTTCAGCGCATTGGCACATCTCAGCTCAGTTTCGCCGGCTGAGGAGATAACGTCCATTACTGCCTCTGCCTGTGTCAGCGACATTTTGCCGTTTAAGAATGCACGCTTGGTAAACTCTCCTGCCCCGGCTGGCTCAGCGCCGTTTTTGAGTATCAGCCTTAAAATCTTTCTTGTGATATATCTTCCGCCGTGACAGGAAATTTCAGCCACATTTTCTCCTGTATAGCTTTTCGGCGCACGGAAAACAGTCAGCACCACATCGTCAACTACCTCGTCAGCGTCAACAATATTTCCGTATGCACAGGTATACCCCTCCATATCCTGAACCGTTTTTCCGGCAAAAGATCTGAAAATTCTATCCGAAATCACAAATGCGTCATTTCCCGAAATTCTGATAACTGATATACCTCCCGGTGCGTCCGGAGTTGCAATTGCTGCAATAGTTGACATAATATTCTCCTTATAAAATATTGCTTTACATATTAATTATGAATTCTTTAAAAAGATACACAAATAATAATGTTATCATATAAATACAGTATATAAATAATTATCTGAAAATAACAAAGGCGGATAATATATCCGCCCTTTAATTAAAGTTCAATTTTACCGTAAAGACCGGCGTTGATATTATCTTCCGGCTTTGGCTTTTTGTAGTCCTTTTCAAAACTTGTTTTAAGGTCGAGGGAACGTGGTCCATCAGACTTTCTTTTCTTATATCCGCCGTTCTTTCCGCCGCCATTTTTCTTCGGGTGATCCGGAGAAATAACAACCTTTCTGTAAGGCTCCTCCCCTACCGACTTGGAATTCACACCCTCAATCTTAGCAACTGCGGAATGAATAATTCTTCTTTCGTAAGGATTCATCGGCTCAAGAGTTGTAGCTCTGCCGGTTTTGAGCGCTTTGTTACCGATTTTATTCGCCAGCTGAATGAGAGTTTCCTCTCTCTTTTCCCTGTAACCGCAGCTGTTGAGAGTAATTCTCTTGTATTCGCCCTCAAACTTGTTTGCAACGAGCGAAGTGAGATACTGAAGTGCGTCGAGGGTTTCACCCCTTCTGCCGATTACAGCGCCTGAACCCTTGCTGTCAATATCAATGAAAAATGCATTATCAGACGGTGCAATATTAATTTCAGCATCAATATCCATTTTATCCATAATTTTTGCAAGATAATTACGGCAGCATTCGATCTGTTCATTCAGTTCCTTCTCAGCTTTGATACCGTCAATAACAGTAACATCAGCAATAACCGGCTTATTATAGCCTGCCCAGACCTTTGCTTCTTCCTTTATCTTGCCAAACAAACCTTTTTTAACATCATTAAGTACTCTGAATGTTATCTGGTCAATTCTGACGCCAAATTCGTCAGCAGCTTTCTGTTTTGCCTCATCAATGGATTTTCCTGTAAAAGTACCGGAGAAGTCCATAGGAATAAGCTTTCCTTCATCATCATAAATCATCAGGAATCACTCCTCTCAAATTAACCGCAAAGAGGAAAAGTTATTTTTCGTCGTCCTCTTTATATTCGTCGCCGTATTTTTCTGCCATTCTTTTTCTTGCTTCATTAATAAGCTGTCTGTTGTAATTCTGCTTTTCAGCCCGTGACATACCCTCTGTATCAGCATCGTAATCCGGGCGTGCACCTGCACCGCCCTGTGCTTTCATAAGTTCGTTCTGCTGTTCCATCATTCTCTGCATGAAACCAGGACCTTTTTTCTTGTTTTTCTCTTTTATCTTCGCATTGATTGCCTCCACACGTTTCGGAGTGAAGTACATATAAAGCAGGAAAGTCTGTAAAAATGAGAAAACAGCGGACCAGATCCAGTAGAAACCAACACCGGCAGGAACTGTAAATGCAAGCCATACCGAGAAAAGCGGCATACCGAACAGCATAACGTTCATACAGCCTGCGCCCTGCATTTTAGCCATTTCCGGATTCATTTTTCTTGATTTATACTGTGAATACAGAGTATAAATCAGCTGAACAAGACCAGATACAATCGGAATCATAATAAGCGCAATAGAAGCCTTGTCCCATGTATCAGGTTTAATAGTCGGGATAGCGCCCAGGTCTACTCCCATAAATGTATTTTTAAATGAACTTACTTTCTCTACAAAATCATTTCCAAGTTCTTTAAACAGTTCAGGATGTTCCTTTACCCTGCTTAAAATGGTCAGCTCCGGACGTGTTTTGAAATACTTGTCCGCAAGCTCATTTTCAGTAATAATAGTCTTGGCCTTGTCAAGAACGCTGTCAGAAATTCCGAGGATATGCGAAAGCGGACGGTAAACAACGTCGAGGACGCCGTAAAGAATAATCATGGTAACGATAAGCGGCAGACAGCTTGCCATCGGGTTTATTCCCTCTTCGTTATAAAGCTTCTGCTGTTCCTCCTGCAGCTTCTGAGGATTGTTTGCATACTGCTTTTTCAGCTTGTTAAGCTTAGGATTCAGAGCCTGCTGTCTGACAGTCCCAAGCTGCTGCTTATAGGAAACAGGCAGCATAATAAGCTTTGCAAGAAGTGTAAAAAGGATAATGGAAATACCGTAATTACCTACAAATTCATATATCCAGTACATTACCCAGCCAAGAGGATATCCAAGAAGTTCACCTATCTTACCCAATATAATTTCTCCATTTCTTTAGTCAATACCGCAAAACAGCATTGTCTTTATTTATGTCTGCCCAGAATATCAAATTTATCCGGGACATAATCTATACCGCCCATACTCCATGGGTTGCATCTTAAAATTCTCCATACAGCAAGCCAGCCGCCTCTGAAAAAACCGAATTTTTTCACTGCCTCAAGGGCATAGGACGAGCAGGTTGGGTAATATTTGCAGCATGGAGGAAAAAGCGGGGAAATAAATTTCTTATAGAATTTTATAATTCCCATAAGGAGATATTTCATTTTTCACTGCCCCCGAAAGCCGCAGTTTTAACAGATTTTGCAAGCCATTCCGAAATAACGCCGCTTTTAACACCGCATATTGACGCCCTTGCAACAATAACGATATCCAGTCCCAGGGGAATATCCTTTTCATTTTCCCTGTAAGCCTGTCTGATAATTCTTTTTGCACGGTTTCTGTGCACGGCATTTCCCACCTTTTTTCCGGCAGTTATGCCAAGGCGGTTATATGGCTTTTTATTTGGTCTGACATAGATAACTGCATATCTGCCGACCACCGATTTTCCTTTTCTGTAAAGAAAAAGGAAATCCTTGTTTTTATTTAAAGTTTCAGTATAAAGCATAATTATTATTTATTCCCGCAGCAGCGTAATAAAGCAGCTGTGCAGAAGCTTTTTTTCAGATTTTATGATACTTCCGCCGGAAAACCGTGCGAAAATAATTTTAAAGTGCATAAGGGAAAAAATAAAGGGGTACCTGAATCGAGTGATTCAAAGGTTTTATAAAAGCATATTCTTACGGGGAAATGCTTCTGATTTAATAAAAAAAGGAAGTGATTTTATGAAATTAAAAAACAATAAAAACCTTATGCACTTTAAAATAAAAAAGCGAATATGTTTTAAGGCAAAACCGCACAATTAGCAGCTATTGCTTTTGCCGCACATCTGCTTGCAGATTTCCC
>DBQM01000012.1:17220-19921 GCA_002305725.1 Ruminococcus sp. UBA1394
CGCATCTGTACGACAATAATTATGCGATATTGCCTTAAACCGCATAATTATATTTCCTGTAATTCATATTTGCGGTTTAAAACAAAAGACCACAAGAAAAATGTGGTCTGCTTATTCTTAGTGAGTAAGTCTTGCTCTGCCCTTTGCTCTTCTGCGTGCAAGGACCTTTCTTCCATTGGAAGTTGACATTCTCTTGCGGAAACCGTGTTCCTTCTTTCTGTGAAGCTTCTTAGGCTGATATGTTCTTTTCATTCTACGTTCCTCCTCCCGGATTAAAGTGCAGTAAAACGCATAAATAAAATGCGTATAAAAAATCAAGCAGATACACGCTATTCATGATTTTTTCATGTACCCATAAATTATACATGATAAATCTGAGCTTGTCAAGTGTTTTTTCCTATTTTATTACTGTTTTTTATTTTATGGCACATTTTTTATGCCTTAAAGCAGAGAAATGCAGGTTATATCATGGCTTAATGGAAGGATTATTTTGTTATGTTGCACAAATCCACCACTATTTTTGGCGTCTATTTTCTGTAGGTGCGACCATTGGTCGCCAGCAGATTGTCGGGAAAAAAATAACGGGCGACCAATGGTCCCCCTACAGACAACAGGTTATGTCCTTTAAAAATCTGTTTGAACTCCGATTCCTAAAAAACTTGCAATTTCAAACGATCTATGCTATACTATTATTAATTGTAAAAAAACAGAGTCTGAAAAAAATAACACTCAGGGTTTTATATCTGTCTTAATATTTTCAGACCCTGGGTATCAGGAGGAAAAAATCTATGAATTCCTTTGAAGAAGTATTTAATCTGGTCATTGATTACTGCCGGGAAGTAGGGGAGATCGGCGATGTTGCAATCAAGCTTTGGATCAAAACGCTCACACCTGTAGGTCTTGAGGGAAATACAGCAGTTTTTCAGGTGGATTCCGATTTCCAGAGGGGCGTTGTAAGACAGAATTACGGCGAACTTCTTGAACGTGCGCTCAAAGCGACCTTGGGCTTTGACGTCAAGCTTGAAATAAGGATACCGGAAGAAACCAATCAGAACAAGCCTGTTGACATAGACGAGCTTGTTGAAAAGCAGCACCAGCTTGAAAAATCATACGAATATGCAAAATATGACTATACATTCGATACTTTTATAGTAGGCAGTTCAAACGAGTTTGCCTATGCTGCCTGCAAGGCTGTTGCGGACGGCGGCGGCGGAATGGTCTATAACCCTCTCTTTATATACGGCCCTTCCGGACTCGGAAAAACTCACCTTATCACAGCAACTGCCAAGGAAATGAAAAAGAAAAACGAAAATCTCAACATTATATATGTAACAGGCGAAACATTTTCAAGTGAGATCATCAATGCTATCCAGACAAACAGTACAACACAGTTTCATGACAAGTACAGAAGCGCAGACATACTCCTCGTGGACGATATTCAGTTTATCGCCGGAAAAAACAGTACACAGGAGGAATTTTTCCATACATTCAATGCACTTTACCAGGACGGCAAGCAGATAGTACTGACTTCAGACCGTCCGCCGAAAGCTATCAAAACTCTTGAAGACAGAATCCGTTCACGTTTTGAATCGGGACTTATTGCTGATATAAACACCCCGGATTTTGAAACAAGAATGGCTATCATAAACAGAAAAGCTGAACTGCTTGACCTTAAAATACCGGACGATGTGGCGCAGTTTATCGCAAACAAGCTGAAATCCAATATCCGTCAGCTGGAGGGCGCTGTAAAGAAGCTCAAGGCACTCAACCACTACGCCGGAAGTCAGCCGTCAATTTCAATGGCGCAGAGCGTTATCAGGGATATTCTCAATGATGACCAGCCGCTGCCTATCACAGTTGAAAAGATAATAGCAGAGGTTGCCAATGTTTACGGCGTAACACCGGAGGATATCCGTTCGACAAAAAGAGCATCGGCTGTTTCAAACGCAAGAAAAATCGCAATTTACGTTGTAAGGGAGATAACCCAGATGCCCCTTGCGTCTATCGGCGTGGAATTCGGCGGCAGAGATCACTCTACAATAGTATACGCAGTAAATAATGTATCAGCAAGCATAAAGAAAGACCCTCATCTGAAGGAACTTGTTGATGACCTTATTAAAAATATCAAGGACAGAAGCAACGCATAAATCAATACGGCTGTGTATATTTTTTCAACCGCAGGTTTTAAACATTTCAACAATCAACCGGTTTTAAACAGTGTTTTCAACAGTCTGTTGAAAGTCGTGTTGAATTATCAGATACAGATAACAGGCTGTCCGGATAAAGCTGAAAAATATTGTTCCACAATTTTCATATTTTCAACACTCAACAGTCTGTTAACAGAATTTCAGCTTTCCACAAATTTTTCCTCATATTTTCCACTTTCAACACACATTTTCTCAACACGATAAACACCGTTTTCAGCTTTAAACATATTCAAAAATCCGTCAACAGCCCTGTGAGGAAAATTTTCCTGCGTTTAAGTGCGGAAAATACGGGGCTTGTCCGGAAATTCAACAAATCAACAGCCTCTACTACTACTACTAAAAAATAATTATATATTATTGATTAAAAAAGCTTCGCTTTTAAAAAAAATAAAAAATCTCTGCTGTTAAAACTATACACTCTGTAAATATTACAGTACGTATAAATACTTTAGGCAACACCGCACAATTAGCGGCTGACGCCTTTGCCGCACATC
>DBQM01000012.1:19954-76781 GCA_002305725.1 Ruminococcus sp. UBA1394
ACAATAATTATGCGGTATTGCCTTCACCCTTATCTGAAAGGAATTAAAATAATGACCCCTATTAAATTTATCTGTGCAAAGGACGATATATGTGCAGCAATCGGAAACGTTTCAAAGGCTGTTTCCCCTAAATCAACAATTGCAGCCTTAGAGGGAATAAGACTGCTGCTTGACGGTCCGCGCCTTGAACTTACAGGCTATGACCTTGAAATCGGTATTACAACAGTTATAGACGCAAAATCAGAGGACAGCGGAGAGATAGTATTAAACTCCCGTCTTTTCAGCGAGATAACAAGAAGAATGCCGTCTGAAAACGTTATATTCGAGATAGACGAAAATCTCAACATGAAAATAAGCGGAGGAAATGCTGAATATCAGATATCAGCCATAAGCGCTGAGGAATATCCTGCGCTCCCGGATATTTCTTCTGAAAGAAAGATTTCCCTTGACCAGGAAACACTCAGAAGTATGATAAACCAGACAAACTATGCCGTTTCTCTCCTTGATACCAAGCCTATCCTTACAGGTGAGCTTTTTGACATAGAAAACGGCGGATTCAATATGGTCGCAATTGACGGTTTCAGACTTGCTATCCGTCATGAGCAGACCTCAGACAGCGAAAACTATCATTTTGTAGTACCCTCAAAGGCTCTGCTTGAAACTGCACGTCTTCTGAAAGATGACGCAGAAAAGCCGTGCGACATATATGTTGACACAAAATATGTGGCAATTGAGGTAAACGGCTACAGGATTTTCACACGTCTGCTGGAGGGCGAGTTCCATGCCTATAAAAACAGCGTGCCGCAGGATTTCAAGACTGAGGCTGTTGTAAATACCAGCGATATAGTACATTGCCTTGAAAGATGTTCACTTCTTCTGAGCGAAAAGAACAAGGCTCCTGTAAAATGCAGCTTTGAGGACGGTCAGATAAAAGTCAGCTGCCGTACTGCTGTGGGCAGGCTTGAAGACAGCATACCAGCCGAAATAAGCGGCGAGAATGTAGTTATAGGCTTTAACAACAAGTATCTGCTGGATTCTCTCAGAGCGGCTGAAACTGACAAGGTAAGAATACAGATGACCGGTTCAAACAGGGCGGTCAAGATAGTCCCTATGGAGGGTGACAGCTTTACGTTTATTGTAATGCCTGTCCAGATAAGGGGATAAGGAGAAAAAATGGCAAAGGAAATCATAGAAACCACAATCAAAACTGAATTTATCAAGCTTGATTCCCTGCTTAAATTTGCGGGACTTACAGACACCGGCGGCTTTGCAAAGGAGCTCATACAGAACGGCGCTGTTACAGTAAACGGCGAAGTCTGTACAATGAGAGGAAAGAAAATCAGAAGCGGCGATGAGGTCGGGGTCGATAAATTTATCATAAAAGTGCTATGACCGTAACATCTCTTGCCGCAGAAGGCTTTAAAAATCTGGAGGAAGTGCTCATAAAGCCCCACCCCGAATATAACCTCATAACCGGAATGAATGCACAGGGCAAAACAAATCTTATCGAAACGATATGGCTTATGACAGGCTGCCGCAGTTTCAGAGGTTCAAAGGACAGAGAATATATCGGCATAGACAAAAGGGCAATGAGTATTGGTCTTGGCTTTGACGACGGCAGAAGAAACCAGATAATAAGCTACGCCATGAGCCGTGACAACATCAGGGAAAAGCGGATAAGCTTAAACGGCGTTCAGATAAAGGGGACAGGCAGGCTTTTTGAAAGCTTCAAATGCGTTGTGTTTACGCCGGACGATATCGACCTTATCAGAGGCGGTCCGGAAAAAAGGCGCAGCTTTGCCGACCTTTGCAGCTGTCAGCTGAGGCATAACAATCTTGACACAGTAAAGCGCTATGATATGCTTATCATGCAGAGGAATGCGCTGCTCAAATCCGTTGCGGCAGGAAAGGCGAAAGCAGATTCCATAGGCGTGTGGGACCAGCAGGTCGCCGCTATCGGTACTGCCGTTTCACAGCGAAGATACCAGTATATATCGCTGTTAAACAATGCCTGTCAGGAGCTTTACAGCCGTATTACCGGAGGAAGAGAAAAGCTTGAGATAGGCTACAGCTCAAATATATTCGGCAGCGAAGTTGAGGACGAGGAAAACGGTATTTACGCAGTCGGCAGGTATTACAGGAAGCTTGCCGATTCACGGGAGGACGATATCCGTCTTGGGTATTCCCTCTGGGGCGCTCACAGGGACGACCTCACCATAAAAATAAACGGCATGAATATCCGTGACTACGGCTCACAGGGACAGAAAAAAACCGCCGCACTTGTTCTTAAACTTGGACAGGCGGAGATATACTACAAAAACAGGGACGAGGCTCCGGTGATACTCCTTGACGACGTCATGGGAGAGCTTGACGAAAGCAGACAGCAGCTTGTGTTCGAGGTGGTAAACGGAATGCAGGTGTTCATAACGGCGTGCAATGAAAATGCCGTAAACGGTCTGACCGGGGGAAAGCATTTCAGAGTCGAAAACGGCAGGGTTAAGGAGAATTGAATGTATCTTCATCTCGGGAATGATGTTATAGTGAAAATAAGCGATATTGTGGGTATTTTCGATATAGAAAACACCACAACCGGCAAAAATACCGGACATCTGCTTGACAGAGCGCAGAAAGAGGGCAGGGTAGTAAACGTTACCTACGAAATGCCCAAAAGCTTCGTTATCTGTATGCAGGACGGAGAGGAAAAAGTCTACGTCTGCCAGATGTCAGCGGCTACACTCAGAAAGAGGATATAAGGTTTATGTTCATTTTGGGTAGGGGCGACCATTGGTCGCCCGATTAAAAAACACGTCATTTCACTGGCGACCAATGGTCGCCCCTACAGATTACAGATACCCTTATATTTAACGAAATTGTAGGGGTGAGCATTGCTCGCCTGAATATTTAATTTCTTTTAAGAAAAAACGAAATATTTCAGATAAAGAAAAAATTTTGGTCAGGAGGAATTTTTAATGTCAGAAAATCAGATGACAGAAAGTCAGAATTATGATGAAAATCAGATACAGGTGCTGGAGGGACTTGAGGCTGTCAGAAAGCGTCCGGGAATGTATATCGGTTCGACAGGTCCGAAAGGTTTGCATCACCTTGTCTACGAAATCGTGGACAACTCAATTGACGAGGCTCTGGCAGGCTTCTGCTCCGAAATTAAGGTCGATATTTTAGAGGGCGACGTTATAATGGTTTCCGATAACGGACGTGGTATTCCGACGGGTATCCACCCGAAAGAGGGAATTTCTGCGGCAACTGTTGTTTACACTATCCTCCACGCAGGCGGAAAGTTCGGCGGCGGCGGATATAAGGTTTCCGGCGGTCTGCACGGCGTTGGTGCGTCTGTTGTAAACGCTCTTTCCGAATGGCTGGAGCTTACTGTCAAGGATGGTACTCACATACACTTCCAGCGTTTTGAAAGAGGAAACTATTCCGAGCCACTTAAAGTAATCGGCGACACTACCGAAACCGGAACTACTGTTATGTTCAAGGCAGACGGTGAAATATTCGAGGACACTCACTATGATTACGAGGTACTCCTCAAAAGACTGAGAGAACAGGCTTTTCTCAATGCCGGAATAAAGATAGTTTTCAGCGACCTGCGTGACAGCGAAGAACAGAAGTCCGAGGTTCTGCACTACGAGGGCGGTATCAGACAGTTTGTTGAGCATATCCACAAGACAAAGGGACTTGAGGCGCTGACTGAAAAGGTAATCTACGTTTCCGGAATGCAGGGGGATTCCTTTGCGGAAATCGCAATGCAGTATAACGACAGCTACAACGAGGTTATACTTTCCTTTGCAAATAATATCCATACTATTGACGGCGGTTCTCATGAAACAGGTTTCAAGAACGCTCTCACAAAGGTCATAAACGAGTACGGCAAGAAATTCAATCTCTTGAAAGACGGCGACAAGCTGCTGGGGGACGACGTAAGAGAGGGCTTAACGGCTATTATCTCTGTTAAGCTTACGGAGTGCGAATTTGAGGGACAGACCAAGGGCAGACTGGGAAATCCGGAAGTCAAGGGATTTGTCGAAAAGATGGTAATGGAAAAGCTTATGTGTTACCTGGAGGAAAATCCGGCTGACGCAAGAGCAATATTTGAAAAATCCATGGCGGCACAGCGTGCGAGAGAGGCTGCCAAAAAGGCAAGGGAAACTGCAAGAAGAAAGACCGCTATGGAAAGTGCGTCACTTCCGGGCAAGCTTGCCGACTGCTCCGAGCATGACACCACAATGACTGAGATATATATCGTCGAGGGAGATTCAGCGGGCGGTTCAGCCAAGGAGGGACGTGACAGACGCTATCAGGCGATACTTCCACTCTGGGGCAAGATGTTAAACGTTGAAAAGGCGAGAATCGACAAGGTTTACGGCAATGAAAAGCTTATGCCTGTTGTAACGGCGCTGGGAACAAGTATCGGTGAGGACTTCGACATAAACAAGCTGAGATACGGCAAAATCATAATCATGGCGGATGCCGATGTTGACGGTTCGCACATCAGAACACTTCTGCTGACATTCTTTTTCAGATTTATGCGTCCGCTTATCACAAACGGCAATATCTATATAGCACAGCCTCCGCTTTTCAAGGTGTTCAGAGGACAAAAGGTGAGATACGCCTTTTCTGACGAGGAAAGAGACCAGTATATCGAGGAGCTGACGTCAGAAAGCGGCAAAAAGCCGGAAGTACAGCGTTATAAAGGTCTTGGTGAGATGGACCCTGAACAGCTCTGGGAAACAACCATGAACCCTGAAACAAGAACAATGCTGAGAGTTGAGATGGAGGACGCTGTAAAGGCGGACGAGACATTTACTATCCTCATGGGCGACAAGGTTGGTCCGAGAAGGGAATTTATCGAGGCAAACGCTAAATACGTTGAGAATCTGGATATATAAGTCCGTGACCGGACAACGACGTCCCGATTCATGTAAATCAATTCGTAGGGGCAACCATTGGTCGCCCGTGAATTAGTGTGTTTTTACCGGGCGAGCAATGCTCGCCCCTACACAAATGAAATGAACATATACAACCGATAAAACATAGTGAAAGGAAAAGTATGGAAGAGGAAAAGATTTTAGAGAAAAAGTATTCTATCCCTTACGATATGTTCGGACGAGCCTTTGATGCTTTTCAGAAAAGGTTTGTCTATCCGAGAAACAATGTCATGGCTGTGATACTCCTTATTGCAGCGGCGATGAATGTTGTTTTCATAGTAAAGGGGAGCGGTTCAGCGATAGGGTATGTGCTTGTTATGGCGTGTATTGCCCTTGCGTTTGTGAACTGGTATAACCCGAAAAAGCTCAAAAGAAACCTTATGGAATCAGTAAAGGGTATTGAGGGGGACGTTTACAGACTGAAGCTCCTGCCGGATAAACTTGTTATCGGTACTGTTCTGGAACCGCTTGACGCTGATGACAAGCCGAAAGAGGAATACGAGGAGGTCTTTGAGGACACTCCTGTACCCGAAGAAATCGCAGATACTGACATATATCTGACAAAAGATGTTTATGTACTGGATAAACCGGAATTTTTCATGGTTTATCTGAAAAGAGCCATGTTTTACGTTATTCCGAAAAAGGATTTTTCCGAGGAGGAGATAACGGTTATGCAGCTTCATTTTCAGAAACAGCTTGATAAGAACTACAGAAAATACGACAAGTAACAAGGAAAAGGAAGTAAGAAAATGTATAATGACAACTCAAAGGTGCGCAATGTGGATATTGACAAGGAAATGAGAAAATCATTCCTTGAATATTCAATGTCAGTTATAGTGGCAAGAGCGCTGCCGGACGTAAGAGACGGCATGAAACCTGTTCACAGGCGTATTATCTACACCATGAACGAATCAAACAATACCTACGACAAGCCTTACAGAAAGTGCGCCTATACAGTCGGCGAGGTTTTAGGTAAATACCACCCTCACGGCGACGCATCGGTTTATGACGCACTTGTACGTCTTGCGCAGAAATTTTCCCTGCGTTATCCGCTTATAGACGGTCACGGAAACTTCGGTTCTGTTGACGGCGACCCTCCGGCTGCTTACCGTTACACAGAGGCAAGAATGTCCAAAATTGCCGGAGAAATGCTGACGGATATCGGCAAGGACACTATTCCGTACACCACAAACTACGACGACAAGCTCAAAGAACCTGTGGTACTGCCAAGCCGTTTCCCGAACCTGCTTGTAAACGGTTCAACAGGTATCGCCGTTGGTATGGCAACAAATATTCCGCCCCATAACTTAGGCGAAGTAATTGACGCTATCGACCTTGTTATGGAGAATCCCGACTGCACTCTTGACGAGATAATGGAGTGTATCAAGGGTCCTGACTTCCCGACAGGCGGTATTATCATGGGACGTGCCGGCATAAGAGCGGCTTACGGTACAGGACGAGGAAAAATAACCCTCAGAGCCAAGACTTCCATTGAGGAGATAAAGGGCAGACAGTGTATCGTCATAACCGAGATTCCTTACATGGTCAACAAGGCAAGATTGGTTGAAAGCATGGCAAACCTTGTAAAGGACAAGAGGATTGAGGGTATTCACTTTATCCGTGACGAGTCCGGCAGAGATGGTATGAGAATCGTTGTCGAGCTGAAAAAGGATGCAGTTGCGCAGATAGTTTTAAACAAGCTTTTCACATATACACAGTTACAGGACACAGTCGGCGTTATCATGCTTGCGCTGGTTGACGGCGAGCCGAAAGTCCTGACTTTAAAGCAGACTCTGGAACAGTATGTGAAATTCCAGGTCGAAGTAATCCGCCGCAGAACAGAATACGATCTCAAAAAAGCCAAGGCAAGAGCGCATATTTTAGAGGGCTTGGTTATCGCTACCGACAATATCGACGAAGTAGTTGAGATATGCAAGACTTCCGAGAGCATTCCTCATTCAAAGCAGAGATTGCAGGAGAGATTCGGTCTTTCAGAAGCACAGTCCGAGGCTATCGTTCAGATGACTCTCGGAAAGCTGACAGGTCTGGAAAGACAGAAAATCCTTGACGAATTAGATGAACTCCACAAGAAAATCGAGGAACTTGAATCTATTCTTGCTGACGAAAACAAGATTCACCAGATAATCAGAGATGAACTTGCTGAAATCAGAAAGAAGTACAACGACGACAGAAGAACAATGATTGAATCTGTCAGCGGAGAGGTTGATATTGAGGACCTTATCCCGACAGAAGACTGCGTTGTGACATATACAAATATCGGCTATATCAAGAGAATGCCTGTTGATGTTTACAAGACCCAGCGCCGAGGCGGAAGAGGCGTTTCCGGTATGAAACAGCGTGAGGAGGACTTTGTAAGCGAGATGTTCATTGCGTCCTCACATGACAATATCCTGTTTATCTCAAACAAGGGTATCATGTACAAGCTGAAATGCTATGAAGTACCGGAGGGTTCAAAGGCGTCGAGGGGCGTAAACGCAGTAAATCTCCTGCCGCTTGGTGAAAATGAAAAGATTGCCGCTATGATAAAGACTTCAGATTTTGACGAGGGCAAGTATATCAATATTGTCACCAAAAACGGCAAGATAAAGAGAACCGCCCTTTCTGCGTACAAGAACGTAAGAAAGAACGGACTTATCGCTATTGGTCTTGACGAGGGCGACGAGATTGCCGGCGTAAGAATGACCGACGGCAGCGCACAGCTTTTCGTTGCAACTCATAATGGTATGGTAATTCGTCTTGAGGAGCAGAATGTAAGAGCAATGTCACGTTCTGCACACGGTGTAAGGGCAATAAAGCTGAGAGAGGGCGACTATGTCGTTTCCATGGCAAGAGTTAGAGAGGGAGCGTCATTGCTGACAGTTTCCGACAAGGGCTACGGCAAGAGGACTGACCTTTCAGCGTATAAAGTCCAGAACAGAGGCGGCTACGGTCTGAAAAACTACAAGGTCGGCGAGGACAGGGGATATATCTGCGGAATCAAGGTTGTTGATGAAACAGACGATATCATTCTTATTTCAACCGACGGTGTTATTATCAGAATCAGATGCGCTGATGTAAGGATAATGGGAAGATATGCAACAGGCGTCAGAGTTATGAAGGTTAATGACGAAAACAAGGTAGTTTCGTTCACAAGAGCCGAGCATGACGATGAGGCTGAGGTTGAGTCAGTTGAACAGCCGACAGAAGAGGAAATAGCTGAGGATATGAAGAACTCCGAAGCTGAGGAGGCTGAAAGCCAGATTGCGGAAAATGAAGAAGTAACAGAGGACGATGAATAATGGCATCCCTTAGTATAAAAAGCAGGGCAGGTGCTGCGGCGGTAATGACTGCCGCAAGCCTGTTTGCACAGTGGGCGCACTGGTTCATATATGAAAAAATTGAGTTTTCAAGTGTTTATCTGTGCTTTACACCCCTTGTGCTGTGCCTTATGTACCGTTTGCTTATGGCGGACTGCGAAAGCGGGGGAAAGTTTTCAAAACCGTTTATTTTCGTTTTTACAGTACTTGTGCCGTTTGCAGTTTCCGTTATCATCAGCGTTTATATGATGCTTTCTTTTCCGGATATAAGCACATTTTCAGCGTCAGAACCGGAAAGCGGTATTCCTTCGGAAATTATTTCGCTGTATTCCGGCAGACTTGTTCTTACTTCTGCATATCTGCTTGTGTATTCGCTGATAGATTTGCTTATAGTTTCGAAAATCCGGGAAAAACTTAGCAGTAAGAAAATAAAAGAATAACCGTTGACATATTTTCAGTCATGGTGTATAATAATAAAAAAGGGGCATACCGATAGACGGTTGCTCCCGAATTAAGAAACTAAAAATAGTCGCTCACGTTTGGAAGCAGGGGCGGCTATTTCTTTTTATCATGAAAAAATACATACATAAGTGATATGATTGAAGTAAGCCAGATGCCTAACTGAATCAAATCGTTCCATGTTACATAATTATCCATGTAAATCACTCCCTTCCGGGAGTAGGATTAACCGCCTACCGTTCAAGGTATGCCCATAGTGAATTATACATTATTCTGCAAAATGTGTCAATATAAAGCTTGACATAAAAGTTGCTGTGATGTATAATAATAAAAAAGGAGCATACCGATAGACGGTCGCTCCCGATTAGAACAGTTATATTATTGATAACCGCCTATGTGAGAGTATGGCGGTTATCTTCTTTTATTGCCGTTTTGAAATATCTGAATGATATTGCAGACAACAAGTGCTAATGTTAGGAAATCATTCCATGTCATAGCAGATCACTCCCTCCCGGGAGTAGGATTAACCGCCTACCGTTCAAGGTATGCCCATAGTGATTATACAATAAACTACAAAATGTGTCAATATAAAGCTTGACATAAAAAGTACTGTGATGTATAATAATAAAAAAGGGGCATACCGATAGACGGTCGCTCCCTCATGAATTGTTAAATAAACCGTTCAGTTGGTCGCTGGGGCGGTTTATTTTTTTATGCTCTTAATCACATTATCCAATGCAACAAGAAGCAGGATAGCAAGAATCAGATAAACAAAATCCATGACTATCACCTCCCTGCCTGCTTATTTCGCCTGCCCGTATCGGGGACGAGTAAGTAAGAAATGGCAAATGGAGGAAACAACCGCCTACCGTTCAAGGTATGCCCATAGTGATTATACATTATTCCTCAAAATAAGTCAATATAAGCACTTTGTGAAAACAGGGTGCTTTTTATTTTACCCCCTTGACAAATAAACCAAAAAGGTGTATACTAACTGTATTAGTTGATACGGTACACTATTGAGAAGGAGGCGGTATTTTGTTTGATCTTGATTTGCAGAGCAGAACGCCGATATATGAACAGCTTTATAAAAAGACAGTTGAGCTGATAATCAAGGGGGTTCTGAAGGAAAATGACCAGCTGCCCAGTGTACGCAGTCTTGCAAAGGAACTGGGTGTAAATCCCAACACAGTTGCAAAAGCGTATCAGGAGCTTGAAAGAAACAAAATTATATATTCCGTTTCAGGACGTGGAAGCTTTGTTGCGAAGGTAGGGGATTCGTCTGTCAAGGACTACATCCTCTCTGATTTTGACGAAAAAGCACAGGAGGCGCTGAAAATCGGAATTTCAAAGGACGAACTTAAAGAAAGAATAGAGGGATTATGATATGATTGAACTGAAAGGTGTCACAAAGCAGTTTGACGATTACAAAGTGCTTGATAAAATTGACCTTACCATTCCAAAGGGGACGGCATTCGGACTTTTAGGCTCAAACGGTGCCGGAAAATCAACAATACTCCGCCTTATTTCCGGTATTTATTCGCCGGAGGAGGGGGAAGTCTGCACAGACGGTGAAAAGGTGTACGACAATCCGGCAATAAAGGAAAAAATCTTTTTCATAAACGACGAAACAATACAGTTTACAACATTTACACTTGAAGAACTGAAAAACTACTACAAATGCTTTTACCCGAAATTTTCAGAGGAGCTTTTTGAAAAGCTGCGTTCTACTATAAACCTGCCGCTGAAAAAGAAAATGAGTACCTTTTCAAAGGGCATGAAACGCCAGGCAATCGTTATAACCGCCCTTGCCTGCCAGACTGACTATCTCCTGCTGGACGAGGCTTTTGACGGTCTTGACCCGACTATGAGAATAATCGTCAAGAGAATGCTGGTTGACGCAATGATTGACAGACAGCTTACAACGGTTATTTCCTCCCATAATCTCAAGGAGATAAACGAAGTCTGCGACAGGGTTGCACTTCTCCATCAGGGAAATATCGTCTTTTCACGGGAACTTGACAGCGTAAAGGGAAATATACATAAGATACAGGCTGTGTTCAGGGCGGCTGACGCCTCAATGCCGCAGTCTTACTCAAAGGAAGAGCTTTCCGGTACTGGTATCGAACTTCTGCATTTTGAGAAGAACCAGAGCGTATATCACCTCATTGCAAAGGGTGATGTTGAGGATATCCGCAAAAAGCTTGAACCGAAAAACCCTATTGTACTTGACATTCTCCCTCTCTCCCTTGAGGAAATATTTATTTATGAAATGGAGGCGCTCGGCTATGACTTTAACGCCATTGAAATCGAAAAGTGATACAAGATTTTTGAAAAACTTCATTCTTTCCATAAAAAACAGCCGCAAAATACTTGTTTTCATATCCGTTTTACAGCTTTTGGGACTTCCTCTGCTGGGAACAATTTTTCTGGTTGCCGCCGCAAATGAGGGTGAAATAGGAGTTTCCGTTTCAGCGTTTTTGCTGATATCTGTTTTCTGTTTAGCCGCCGCCGTACTCTGCGGAATATTCGTTGCGGTGTCAAATTTCAGCTATCTTTACAAAAAATCACAGGTGGACATGATTTACTCTCTGCCGATAAAGAAAAAGCACAAGTTTTTAAGCGACTTTATTTCCGGACTTTCAGTTTACATAGTCCCTTACATTATCGGCTGTATAATTTTCAATCTCATTATACTGGGCGGAAGAATATGTATTCCGACTATGAATGAGCTTTTCGGCGAGGAACAGTCCATAATGCCGCTTATCCTGCAGGGTGAATTTGCCGGACTGCTTGTTATGACAATGCTTTACACCCTGTCTGTACTGGTGCTCTGCTGCTGCGGTACTCTTTTTGAAAGTATTATGAATATTTTCATGGTAAACGGTCTTATTCCGGGAGGAATCGCCGTTGTTGCCGCAATGTTCTTTGCAAATCTCTATGGTGTTCCGATTTTTGAAACTGTTGTGCCGATGCTGGGGTATACAAGTCCGATTGGCGCTGTTATCTATATGTTCTATGTATTGGAAACACAGGAAAACAATATTTATGATTCAGACTTTTTCTGTATAAACGGCGCAACCTACGGAAAATGGGTGGCTATTTTCCTGCTGTTCACAGTGCTTTACTTCGCCCTTACAATGTTCCTCTACCACAAAAGAAAAGCCGAGGACGTTTCAAAGCCATACGCTTTCAAGGTGCTTTACTACATTCTCATAACCGTTATCACAATGGCAATAAGCCTTTTTGCAAGATTTGACTTTTCAACATTATTCCCGGTAATAATATTCTCACTTATCATATATATGATTTTCGAGGTAATAACCAACCGTGGATTCAAAAAGATACACAAGTCCTTTATAAGATACGGCGTTACCATGACTGGAATACTCATTCTCTGCGTAACTGCCACAGGTACTCACGGTTTCGGTGTTCAGGACAAAACCTATTCGCTCTCTCGTGTAAGCAGTGTTGAGGTGAACTACGGCGGTATTGATAATGTAATGCAGTATAACAGTTCATACTATGGCGGTTACTATGATGACTACGTCAAAGGAAATTATATCGAATACAAGGAAAAAGAGGTCATTGAAAAGGTTATAGACGTCCAGAAACAGGCTATTAAAACGTATAACAGCAAGGTATATGACAAATATATTTATGATAACGGAATATTAAGCGATACATATTATACGTCAGACTATAATTATTCAGACTATGATTACGAGGATATGTATGAATACCCTATATATAACATAACCTTTAAATTCCATCTTAAAACCGGCGGTACTACAACGAGAAGTTATATGCTGAGCTTTGAACAGTTAAAACAGCTTTTCATTCTTGATTCCACAGAAGAACTTGCCGAATACAGAGCAGAAGAAATGATGGATAATATCCGCCGTATTGAATATATAAACGACAAAAAGTATAAGACCAGCTATGTTCTGGATTACTCATTGCTGGAAAGCTATGTATCTTCTCATGAAATTCCGCTGAGCAAAGAAGAGGCAGAGGAGTTTAAGGAGTGCTATAAACAGGATTACCTTGAAACCACAGAAGAAGAGTTCCTGACTTCAAAGGTGGTATACTGGGTTGGATATTATCCAATAAGGGAGTGCTTTGACAGAACCCTTGATTTTATGCGAACCCATGAGGGATATAAGCAGTTATCTTATGATGAATATTACGGAGTAAGCCAAAGTATTCTCTATCCTCCGGAGGGGTACAAAAGCTTTAACAGGGAAAATATAACAGCGTCCTTTGGCTATACAAGTACTATGGATAGTCTTTCACGCTCTCTCACCTTTGAACAGACTCTGGAACTTCTGAAATATGCATCGCCGTATTATTACGAGGAAAATCAATGTTATGTTATGTATTTTGACAGCAGTTATTATGTGATACCGTCACAGTATTCTGACAAAGCGGAGAAAATCTATAAGGAAAGCGTGAATAATGAAAATCTTTATACATTCGACCAGTTTATGGCTGATATGAGAAATTCACGCAATGCTGATGATTATATAGAATATTATCTTGACTGTAATTACGACTGCTATGGCGATATCCAGAAAGCATTTGAAATGCGTTATATTGACTATCCCGACGAAAACCTGTCAGATTATTTCGCTGAGGGTGACCAGAAAAAAGAATATCTGCTGCTGAAAAAGTATTTCGGTTTCACGTCTGCCAATGAGTATATGCTCTATCTGGATGAAAATGATAGTTCAGCGGAGTATGACAGACAGGAGATTGAAAATGAATGGCAGGAATATTCCGAGGCATTCCCGCAGATCTCATATAACAGGATCACGTCGGTTCGTTCAGAGCTGTATCAGTATCAGTAAATTGTGCAAAATGTATAATTGAGGCAAATAAATTTTGGCTTCAATATTTGGCTAAAATAGACATTTTATATTGACTTTTCCAGCCTGATATGTTATTATTGTTATAACAATAATTGTACGTTATTGGAATATTTTATGGGAGATTGATAGAAATGAAGCTATTGAAAAAAGCAATTTCGATGCTTGCTGCAATGGCTATGTGCGCAGTTTTTGTTGTAAATTCAACAGAACCGGCAGAAGTTGTAAACGCTGTCGGCGCAATGCGTGACATGACATCACAGGAAGTAGTAAGCGACATGGGCCTCGGCTGGAATCTCGGAAACTCTTTCGATTCATATTATTCCGGTCAGACTATGAGCGCATCTGCTGTTGAAACAGCATGGGGCAACCCTACAATTACAAAGGAACTTATTCAGGCAATCAAGGCTGAAGGTTTCAAGACAATCCGTATTCCTGTAACCTGGATGAACTGCATTGATTCCTCAAACAACATTGACGCTGCATTTATGAGCAGAGTAAAGGAAGTTGTTGACTACTGTATCAACGAGGGTCTTTACGTTGTTCTTAACCTTCACCACGACGGCGGAGAAAATGGCGGCTGGATAAGAAATGCACAGAACGATTATGCAGGCGTTTCTGCAAAATATCAGAAAATCTGGCAGCAGATTGCTGACAACTTCAAGGATTATTCCGATTACCTTGTTTTTGAGTCAATGAATGAGGTAACATTCAGCGGATATAATGACCCTTCATCAGATAATTATACAACACTCAACAAGCTCAATCAGCTTTTCGTTGACACTATAAGAGCGTCAGGCTCAAACAATGAAAAGCGTCATCTGCTTATCGCAGGCTATAACACTGATGTAAATTATACTTGTGACAACAGATTTGCAGTACCGACAGACCCTGCCGGCAGATGTATTGTATCTGTTCACTATTACTATCCGGCAGCATTCTGCGTTGCAAATCCTGGTACTTCATGGGGTTACGCAACAACATGGGGGACATCTGCTGAACAGCAGGCTCTTGACGCAGACCTTGACCTTCTCAAGACAAGATTCGTTGACGCAGGCGTACCTGTTATCATCGGTGAATACGGCGTTCTGACAGAAGCTTCAGACGGCAAGGATCAGTCAAGTATCGTTGCATACCTCAAGGCAGTTGCAGAGGGTGCGCTTAAAAGAGGTATCTGCCCTGTTCTCTGGGATGCCGGCAACGGCGGTGATATGAAGTTTTTCAACAGAACTTCCAAGACATGGAATATCTCTGCTCTTGACTCTCTTTATGCAGACCTTGCAGCACAGTACTCAACAGGCGTTACAACTCCGGCTGTAACAACAACTCCTGAAGAAGGCAATTCACAGAAAGTTGCTCTCCAGACAAATGAAAAAGGTCAAAAGTATATCGACCTTACACCTTATGTCGGCAGACTTATCACAGGCGTCGGTTTTACTATTGAGGGTGATACATATAACGGCAACGGTGGTGTTCTTATCGGTATGATCGTTTACAGCGATGCCACAACATGGGGCGGCGCATGGAAAGGCGTTCAGGCACCGTTCCTGGGTGCAGACAACGGTCAGCTGACAAAGTACACATTTGACGCTGATAACGAAGAATCTGTTGACCCGACACAAATCATGTATGACGGTCAGACAATGACTTTCTCGATTAACTGGACTTCTCCAAGTTCCAAAAAAGATACTCTCTCTCTTGCTGATGAAGTAGTACTCTATTTCGACGGCGCAGAGCTTATCACAACTACAACAACACACGTTTTTGATACAAGCTATGAAGAAACAGTTACAGCTGTTGTCGGCACAGAGGACGATGAGGAAAAGGATATCCACAGACCGACAATGAGATTCGACCTTTCACCTTACAAAGGCAACAAGCTTATAGGTGTTGAATTCAGCATGACAGGTACTCACGGCGACGGTAACGGCGCTTTAAGCTATAACCTTATTGATGAAACAGCTAAGGACGGCGTAACATGGTCCTACACCAAATTTGACTTCAAGTCGGATAATTCGCCAATCAGGGTAGTCCTTGACCAAACAGTCACGGACAATATAAGCTATGACTTCCTGTCGTTTAACGTATGGTATGAAAAGGACGGAAAGACATACGACGACTATTCATTCAGTCCTGATGTAAAACTTTACTTTGCAGCACCGGTAGTTACAACTGTTGAAACAACTGCTGTAACAACAACTACTGAAACTGAAACAACAGTTACAACAGTAATTGATACTGAAACTGAAACAACAGTAACAACAGAGGACAATTCTGAAACTGATACAACAATTGACCCGACACTTGTAACAATGTACGGTGATGTAAACTCTGACCAGAGAGTTAATGTATCAGACGTTGTACAGATAAATATGTATCTGCTTAACAAGGCAGTCAATAATCTTACCGATGTACAGCTTGCCAACGGTGACTGTGCAAGGGACGGTATAATTGATTCGTCAGACAGTGCGATAATTCTGAACTATGTTTCAATGGTAGTCGATTATTCACAGCTTGGAAATCCGGCGTAAATTAATTTCTTTAAGAAACTCTGTATTCATTATGAATACGGAGTTTCTTTTTTTGTGTCTTTGCAAACATTTGTTTTGTTTAAATAGCTGTCAAAACGTGTGCAGATATTGTGAAATCAGTTGAAAATATCCCAATAATTTTATAGGAATGTCCGATATACTTTACAAATTCTTGTATTTAGGGTATAATAGTAAAGTTATAAAGAATTAATCAGAGGTGTTTATATATGTTAAAATTCAGAAAGCTTGCGGCCCTTGCTATGAGCATTGCAATGCTTGCAGCTGTATTTACAGGCTGCGGTGATGATGAAAATTCATCTTCTGCTAAATCATCCGGTTCGGAAAGCAGTAAGTCTGAAACTCCTGCTGCGTCATCCGGTTCAGTTCTGAACTTCACTCCTCCGGAAAAGGGCGAGGAAATCATCGTTATGACTATAAAGGATTACGGTGACGTTAAGATAAAGCTTTTCCCGGAACAGGCAGAAAAGGGTGTTGAGAATTTCATAGGTCTTGCAAAGGACGGCTATTATGACGGTCTTATCTTCCACAGAGTTATCAATAACTTTATGATACAGGGCGGCGACCCTCTCGGAAACGGTACAGGCGGCGAATCAATCTGGGGCGAAAAGTTTGACGGAGGCACATCTCCCGACTTAACTCACGTTGCCGGCGCAGTTGCATACGCAAACAGCGGCAGTACCGCTACAAACGGAAGCCAGTTCTATATCGTAACAGGCGAAAAGTATGACGAGAGTACATTCAATGACCTCACAAGTTATTACGGCATTTCAATGTCTGACGATACAAAGAAGCTGTATACTGAGATAGGCGGTACACCTTGGCTTGACGGAAGCTACACAATATTCGGTCAGGTGTTTGACGGTCTTGATATCATTTTTGATATTCAGAGTGTGGCAACAGACGCAAATGACAAGCCGAAAAAGGACGTTGTAATCGAAAAGATTTCCGTTGAAAAGTATGACGGCGGAGATGTTAAGTTCTATCTGAGCGACTATGAATAATATTCAATAAAAATTATCTGCAATAACAAGAAAAACAAGGATAATTTCACCTGAAAAGATAATAATAAAGATATAGGTGAGAAAAAAGAAAAAAGATGTTTCTGCTGTGTACATACAGGAAATATCTCAAGGAGAGAAAATCTTGGAAAAATTTGTTGTTAAGGGCGGACGCCGTCTGCATGGCGAGGTTGAGATAAGCGGCGCTAAAAACGCAGCCGTCGGTATTATCCCGGCCGTTATATTGTCCGATGAACCCTGTATAATTGAAAACGTCCCGGATATCAGCGACGTTTCAATAAGTCTGCGTATACTTTACGAAATGGGCGCAAGTGTTCAGACCATTGCAAGAAATACATTCAGAATTGACCCTACAACTATCATGAACTACTGCGTACCTTATGAGAGTGCAAGAAAAATGAGAGCGTCCTATTACTTTATAGGCGCACTGCTCGGTAAATTCAAGAAAGCAAGAGTATCAATGCCGGGAGGCTGTCCGCTGGGTGACAGACCTATCGACCAGCATATCAAGGCTTTTAATGCGCTGGGAGCAAAGTGCAACATTGATCACGGAATGGTTGATGTTACAGCTGATAATCTCAGAGGAAACCAGATATATCTTGACGTTGTATCTGTCGGCGCAACAATGAACGCCATGCTTGCGGCGGTTAAGGCAAAGGGGCTCAGCATTATTGAAAATGCCGCAAAAGAGCCGCATATTGTTGACCTTGCAAACTTTTTAAACTCAATGGGTGCTGACATAATGGGCGCCGGAACAGATGTTATCAAAATCAGAGGCGTTGACTATCTGAGGGGCACTACTTATTCTGTTATCCCCGACCAGATAGAAGCCGGTACATTTATGGTAGCAGCTGCGGCGACAGGCGGTGACGTACTTGTAAAAAACGTTATCCCTAAGCACCTTGAATCCATAACAAACAAGCTTGAAAAAATCGGTGTGAATATTGAGGAATTTGACGACAGCGTAAGAGTCTGGGTGGATGGTCCTCTGGTAAAGACCAACATCAAGACCATGCCTCACCCGGGATTCCCGACCGATATGCAGCCTCAGATGGCAACTCTGCTGACGCTGGCAGAGGGTACCAGCATTATAACCGAGGGCGTATGGGAGCAGCGTTTCAGATACGTTGACGAGCTGAGAAGAATGGGCGCTGATATTTCTGTTGACGGCAAGGTTGCGGTAATTGAGGGTACTGGTCATTTGCAGGGTGCGCCGGTAAAGGCGTGTGACCTGAGAGCCGGTGCGGCGCTTATCATAGCCGGACTTGCAGCTGCAGGAGTGACCGAAGTCGAGGACATACACCACATCGAAAGAGGCTATGATAACCTTGACAAAAAACTGCAGATGATAGGTGCGGACATAGTGAAAAAAAGCTTTCCTGGTGCGTCTGTCAAGAAAGCTCTATAAAAGTATTTACGGGCAGACAGAAATGTCTGTCCATTAATTTTTTATTGTAAAAGGTGATTTACTTTCTTTGCTTGCACAAAGAAAGTAACAAAGAAATGCACCCACTCATGCGCCGTGGGCGGCTTGTGCAGCGGGAGCTGCAAATCACTGCAATTTTGTTTTCGGGCATGACTGCGTTGTTTAAACTGGCTGCATCATAATTACAGCTGAAGTCGTTCTATCATAATGAAAGCCTGAGTGAAATTTAATTTGTTAGTATTTGTTGAGGATTGAAAGTTAATAAAAATTGACAGTGAAATACTAACCAAATAATGTTTATTATCCGCTTTGGTAAAGAAGGTGCATTAAGGTTGTAATTATGAATCTCCAAGTATGTACCGACCCAGCTGAGTCCGGAAATAAAATACAAGTGATTTGCCGACTCCGGCGGCATGGCAGTCCGGCGGCAGCCGGTGCATTTCTTTGGTACTTTCTTGTTGCAAGACAAGAAAGTACATACTACAAACTAAAGAAAGGAAATTGAAGATGGCAAGGATTTATCCGCTTTTCAGTTCGAGCAAGGGAAATTCCTCTTTTCTGGGAAATCAGTCTGAGGGAATACTTATAGACGCAGGCGTGTCGTTCAAAAGACTGTGTACTGCTTTAAGTGACAACAGCATAGACATAAGTGCAGTAAGGGGAGTATTTATAACCCATTCCCACAGCGATCATGTAAAGGGACTGAAAACTCTGACTGCTAAAACCGGCATACCTGTTTTCGGGCAGAGGGAAACTCTGAGCGAACTTGTAAAAAAGGACATGATCTCGCCCTGTTCGGAAATATACGAGCTTGATTCTCCGGCGGCAATTGCAGGCATGGAGGTAAGGTGCTTTGACACTCCACATGATACAGTCAGAAGCTGCGGCTATCATGTGGAATTTGAGGACGGCAGGACCTGTGCGGTCTGCACCGACTTAGGCTATGTGACCGAAACAGTTGACAAAAATATCTGCGGCTGTGACCTTGTGCTGCTTGAATCAAACTACGACCCCGATATGCTCAAAAACGGTCCTTATCCGTATTATCTCAAAGAGCGTATCCTCTCGGATAACGGTCATCTTTCAAACAGCAGTTGCGCAAAACAGGCGGAAAAACTGCTGAAAAACGGTACTACACGGCTGATACTGGGGCATTTGAGCCAGGAGAACAACACTCCTCAGACTGCGGAAATAACCGTTTTGCAGAGATTGTCAGAATTTAAGCGGAATGTGGATTACATATTACAGGTAGCGCCTGTTGAAACTAAGGGAGAAGTGGTGGTATTCTGATGATAAACGTGAAGATTGTGGCTGTGGGAAATCTCAAGGAACAGTATCTGCGTGATGCATTTTCAGAGTATTCAAAAAGACTGAAACGTTTCTGCAATTTTCAGCTTTGTGAAATAAACGAATCAAAACTGCCGGACAATCCGTCCTCGAAGGAGATACAGAAAGCACTTGAAACTGAGGGAAAGGCAATTTTAAAGGAATGTAAGGGCTATATTGCCGCAATGTGCATTGAGGGCAGGCAGCTTTCCAGTACTGAATTTGCAAAAAAGCTTGATAATGCGGCATCTGAGGGCGGCAGCCGGGTGACTTTTGTTATCGGCAGTTCCTTCGGGCTGTCAGATGAGGTGAAAAGTGCGGCTGATTTCAGACTTTCAATGTCGGAGATGACTTTTCCGCATCAGCTTGCAAGAGTCATGCTTGCAGAACAGATATACCGTGGCTTTCAGATAAACTCAAACGGCAGGTACCATAAATAATGTCCGTAATGTTTCTGTAGGGGCGACCATTGGTCGCCCGTGAATTAATGTGTTATCAAATCGGGCGAGCAATGCTCGCCCCTACAAAAGGTTAAATTTATTTGCAAACATAAATAAAATGAAAGCTTGAAATATATCGGATTTTCTGCTATAATAAAAATATATCTTTTATTGACATCGGTCATTTTAAATATATGAGGAGTAAAGCATGATAGGGTTTTATAATTATACAGTTATACTTACATATATCGGTCTTGCGTCGTCCCTTGCAGGAATATATCTTTCCATGGGCGGAAAGCATATAACTTCTGCTGTTGTGGCTCTTATGATATCCGGACTTTGCGATATGTTTGACGGAAAGGTTGCAAGAACACGCAAAAGAAACGATGACGAAAAAAGGTTCGGCATACAGATAGATTCTCTCTGCGACCTTATCTGTTTCGGATTTCTTCCGGCAGCGATAGGCTATGCCATAGGCATGAGGGAAGTCTACCACATTGCTGTTATGATTTTCTTTACCCTTGCCGCTGTGATACGCCTTGCGTACTTCAACGTCATGGAGGAGTCAAGACAGGCTAAGACCAATGAGGTAAGGCGTGAATATGAGGGACTGCCTGTCACAAGCGTTGCACTCATTCTTCCGCTGTTTTACAGTTTCCGGAAAGATATGGGAATACTGTTCCCGGATATTTATGCGTTTCTGCTCCTTGCAATAGGAATTGCGTTTATAACACGTTTCAGGCTTAAAAAGCCGAAAATGAAAACAATGCTTGCATTTATCGGAGTAGGTGCGCTGGAACTGATATGGCTGATATATAAGGTGAAGAGTTCAAAATGATAAAGAAATATAAAGACAGAACCGGTAAAATAATCAGAAAAAAGGACAGTCAGCAGACTCTGCTCAATATGCTTTACGGTTCTGTTCCGGGCAGACTTGCTCTGAAACCGCTGACTGCACCGCTTTTGTCAGAGCTTGCCGGAAAGTTCTGTGACAGTCCGGCGTCGCAGTTTATGATAGTACCCTTTATAAAAAATGCCGGAATTGATATGACTGAATATGAAGCGGCGGCTTATCGTTCCTATAACGAGTTTTTCACAAGGAAAATCAGAAAGGAATGCCGCCCTGTTGATATGACACCGGAGAATCTGATAAGTCCATGCGACTCAAAGCTGAGTATTTACAGAATAAATCAGCAGAGTGTTTTCAGCATCAAAAATTCCTTTTACAGCGTTGGTTCACTTCTTAAATGTGATAAACTTGCTGAAAAGTACAGCGGCGGCTGGTGCATGATATTCCGCCTCGAAGTTGACGATTATCACCGCTATATCTATATTGACAGCGGAAGAAAGTCCGGCAACAGGCATATTAAAGGCTGTTACCACACAGTAAATCCCGTTGCGCTGGAAACTGCCGATGTCTATAAGGAAAACACCCGTGAAATAACCGTTCTGCATACTGAAAATTTCGGAGATGTTGTGCAGGCGGAAGTGGGCGCAATGATGGTGGGCAGGATAGTAAACCATGACGGCGCAGGGGAGATAAACCGAGGCGGCGAAAAGGGTATGTTTGAGTTCGGCGGTTCGACGATAGTTCTGCTGTTTAAGGAGGACACCGTTATTCCAGACGAGGATATTTTAGGAAATACCTCAGACGGCTTTGAAACCATTGTTAAAATGGGAGAAAAAATCGGAATACGAAAATGAATAATTTAATATGAATTTTTCGGGCGAGCAATGCTCGCCCCTACTAATTGTATGTGTTTATTTGTAGGGGCGACCATTGGTCGCCCGTTGATTTTTTTTCGCAAACAAAGAATTTAACATAATTTTTCAGGTTCTCTCATAAACTTTAAGGACAACACTAACAAGCTTTGAAGGAGTTAGCAAGATTATGAAAGGACTGACATCAAAACAGGCTGAAAAACTGCTTGAACAATACGGCGAAAATGTAATAGAGAGCAAAAAGGGCAACGGACCGCTGAAAATATTTGCAGGACAGTTCAAAGACGTCATGGTCATGATACTTCTTGCGGCAACGGTGGTATCGGTTTTTCTGGGGGAGATATATGACGCTGTAACCATTATTCTGATAGTACTGCTCAATGCCATATTAGGCTTTATTCAGGAATACCGCACGGAAAAAACTCTTGAAGCCTTGAAAAACATGACCGCCCCCACAGCAAAGGTACTGCGTGACGGTAAGAAAAAGACAATTCCGGCGGCAGAGCTTGTACCCGACGATATAGTATATCTTGAAACAGGGGACAGAGTTCCGGCAGACTGCGTACTGCTCAATGTAAACAGCCTTTTTGCCGACGAGTCAATGCTGACGGGAGAGTCAGAGCCTGTGGCTAAAACTGCCGGTGCAGAATCGGACAGGGACAATTCATTGAACCGTAACTGCATAGCATATTCGGGGACAGTCATAACAGGGGGAAACGGTTCGGGACTTGTTATTGCAACGGGTAAAAAGTCGCAGATGGGTAACATCTCGTCCATGATAAACGAAACGGAAAGCGAACAGACTCCTTTGCAGAAACGGCTTGGGGAGCTTGGAAAGGTAGTTGCGCTGATATGCATTGCTGTATGTGTTATCGTTTTCGGCGCAGGGGTGCTGAGGGGAGAGCCGGTTTTTGATATGCTCATGACCGGTATTACTATTGCCATAGCCGCAATTCCGGAGGGACTTCCTGCAACGGTTACCATTGCCCTTGCGCTGGCAGTAAGCAGAATGTTAAAGCAGAAAGCGCTTGTGAACAAGCTTCATTCGGTTGAAACGCTGGGGTGTACTTCGGTTATCTGTTCGGACAAAACGGGTACTATAACCGAGAATAAAATGACGGTAAAGCATATTTTCAGCGACATGAAGGAGTTTGACGTTACCGGAAACGGCTATAGGATAAGCGGTGAGATACGATATCAGGACACAAAGCCGAATCCTAAGTCAATACCGCCCCTCCATGAGCTTTTCAAGTGTGCGGTCTACTGCTCAACTGCGGAAATCACCTCAGAAAGCCGTCTTAACATGAGAAACAGGGGAACTGTTTCGGGAAACGGTGAATGGACTGTAAGCGGAAATCCCACAGAGGCGGCGCTTCTCATTGCCGCCGCAAAAGGCGGAGTTACAAGGCAGAACGTCGGTGACATGGTGAGAGTTTCGGAGATACCATTTGACAGCGCCACAAAGCTTATGTCCGTTACTATGCAGGGCGGTTCGGGGGCACAGACGGAATATATCAAGGGTGCGCCGGATATACTGCTGAAAAAGTGTGGATTTGTCATGACATCAGAGGGTGATATTCCCCTTGACCAGCCGTTTAGAAAAAAGCTTGAAAATCAGATAAGCTCATTTTCGTCAAGGGCGCTGAGAGTGCTTGCACTTGCAAAGAGAGAAAACAGCGGCGGACTTGTTCTTCTGGGACTTGCGGCTATGCAGGACCCGCCCCGTGAGGAAGCAAAAGAGGCAATAAGAAAGTGCGCAAATGCACGGATAAAAACTGTCATGATAACCGGCGACCACAAGGAAACCGCTGTTGCAGTAGCAAAGCAGGCAGGACTTTTAAAGGGCGGAAAGGCGGTCACAGGTGCAGAGCTTGACATGATGTCCGACAGCGAACTTGACAGGCGGCTTGACGAATTTACGGTGTATGCAAGGGTGAACCCCTCCCACAAGCTGAGACTTGTAAAGGCATACAAGAGAAAAGGTCATATCGTTACTATGACAGGTGACGGTGTAAACGACGCTCCGGCAGTAAAGGCGGCAGACGTGGGCGTTTCAATGGGAATTACGGGAACGGACGTCACCAAGCAGGCGGCAGACGTGATACTCCTTGACGACAACTTTGCGACACTTGTAAACGCAGTCGAGCAGGGCAGGGGGATATATGCGAATATCAGAAAGTTTGTGCGGTATCTGCTTTCATGCAATATCGGCGAGGTAATAACCATGTTTCTGAGTATTCTTATGGGTTTTCCTGTTGTTTTACTGCCGACGCAGATTCTCCTTGTAAACCTTGTTACCGACGGACTTCCGGCAATTGCGCTGGGTATGGAGCCCTGCGGAAAAGAGGCAATGAAAAAAGCGCCGAGAAAGCCGGATGAAAGCTTTTTCTCGGACGGTTTAATGTTCAAGATTATTTTCAGGGGTATCCTTATCGGCCTTTCAACCCTTGCCTGTTTTACGGTACTGCTGAGAGGCGGATATGGTCTGGCGGCGGCAAGGACAGGTGCGCTGACCACCCTTATTATGTCACAGCTGGTTCATGTATTTGAGTGCAAGTCGGAAACAAAGGGTATTTTCGGCATAAACTATTTTGATAATATGAAACTTATCGGTGCTGTTTTAGTTTCACTTGCAGTACTTGCGGCGGCAGTTTATGTACCGGTTATCCAGACTGTTTTTTCAACAGTTTCCCTTGGAAAAATTCCTCTGCTGATATCTCTGGGGTTTTCTGTTGCAGTACCATTTATATCGGGAATATCCATGGCGTTTTCACGAAAGAGGAAAGATTAAGACTTGACAATTCAAGTTTATGTGGTATAATAAAAAGTGAAAAGGGTGACTGCACAGGCGGTTCTCCCAAAGATTTTTTTGTATAAAGATACACCGCAAACTTTTGGTCGAGTTGGGCGGTGTTTCTTTAAATTACGAAACTACTTCTTGTCTTTATAAATATTATAAAACAAGGCAACAGCCATTATTATTACGCTGAGAAGCTGAAAAAGTCCCTCATATGTAACCATAGCTATCACCTCCCTTGTGGAAGGGAGAAACCGCCTTTTACCTTTATGCAAACACTCTTTTCACAGTTATATTTTATCATGTACATCAGAATTTGTCAATTTGTTCTCTTATCCTGCTTGACATTTTGAGCAGATGTGGTATAATAAAAAGTGAAAAGGGTGACTGCACAGGCGGTTCTCCCTAAAGATGTTGATGTTAAGAAAAAACACCGCAATCTTTTCCAGGGAAGGCGGTGTTTCTTTATATTATGAAACTACTTCTTGTCTTTATAAATATTATAAAACAAGGCAACAGCCATTATTATTACGCTGAGAAGCTGAAAAAGTCCCTCATATGTAACCATAGCTATCACCTCCCTTGTGGAAGGGAGAAACCGCCTTTTACCTTTATGCAAACACTCTTTTCACAGTTATATTTTATCATGTACATCAGAATTTGTCAATTTGTTCTCTTATCCTGCTTGACATTCTGCGCAGATGTGGTATAATATAAATATAAAAAGGGTGTCTGCGATAAGCGGTTCTTCCCTCAAAGTTTTTGATTATAAAAATAACCGCGACATTTGGGAGATGGGGCGGTTATTTTCTTTTTGTATTGTTGTTAAGTTTGATTATTTCGATCATTACAAGAAGTAATGTAAGTATTTCCATAATGCTCATGACAACTCACCCCCGTTTCCGAGGGAAAGAATAGAACCGCCTGCCGTTATTCAGACACCCATAAATGTATTATAGCACAAGTGACATTTTTCGTCAAATTCAACTTGACATTTCGTGATAATGTAGTATAATATAAATATAAAAAGGGTGTCTGCGATAAGCGGTTCTTCCCTCAGTTTTTGATTATAAAAATAACCGCGACATTTGGGAGATGGGGCGGTTATTTTCTTTTATTATTGCTGATTTTGATTATTTCAATAATTACAATAATCTGTAGGGGCTGGCGCCCTCGACAGCCCATGGTTTTTTCAGTAAATTAACCGGTTGAGTCTTATGTGAAAATTAATCATTAACGTAAACAATGGAATGTCCTGTCGGACCACCGACTGTCCCGTCCGGTCACGGACCGAAAATAAATCATTGACAAATCCCCGGCGGCTGAGTATAATATATTATAGTATATCTGTAAAGACGTAGCAGTCAGAGTAGCCGGGAAAATTTTCTTTCAGAGAGTGCCGGAGAGGTGTGAGCGGTGCAGAAAACCCCTGTGAAGTGCGGCTGTCAGTCCGGGACAGGAACAAAGTCTGTGACTTTAAGTATTGTTCTGCGTATATCCTGCGTTAAAGGAGTTTCGAGTTAAAACCAGAGTGGAACCGCGGATTTTTCGCCTCTGACCTTATTTTAAGGCCGGAGGATTTTTTTATATGTTAAGAAGGTGATAAATTGTTTAAAAGACTTCGTGAGGACATTGCGCTTGTAAAGGAACGTGACCCTGCAGCAAGAAGTGCCTTTGAAATATGGCTTACCTATTCGGGACTTCATGCCGTTCACAGCTACCGCAGAGCGCACTGGTTCTATGAGCATAAAATGTTTACCATTGCAAGAATCATTTCACAGTTTGCAAGATTCCGCACCGGAATTGAAATACACCCCGGAGCAAAAATCGGAAAGGGACTGTTTATCGACCACGGAATGGGCGTCGTTATCGGCGAAACTGCCGAGATAGGTGACAACTGCCTTATATACCAGGGGGTTACCCTTGGCGGTACGGGAAAAGACAAGGGCAAGCGTCACCCTACTCTCGGGGACAACGTAATGGTGGGAGCAGGCGCAAAAGTTTTAGGACCCTTCAAGATAGGGAATAATGTCAAAATTGCGGCAAACGCCGTAGTTCTGGAGGAAATTCCGGATAACTGCACAGCTGCCGGAGTTCCGGCAAGGGTTGTCAGAAACAAGGGTCAGAAAGTGCCGGTATGCAAAGAGCTTGACCAGATTCACATTCCCGACCCTGTTGCCCAGGAAATGTGTTCTATGCAAATGAAAATTGAAAGACTGACTAAAAGACTGGATGAGCTTGAAAATGAAAAGAATGCCTGAAATTCACATCGGCATGAGAATATGGAAAACCGTTATTGCGGTTTTCCTGTGTGCCGTCCTGGGACTGATTTTTGATATACATCCTTTTTACAGCATGATCGCAGCTATACTGTGTATGCAGGCTACCACCAGCGAGAGCGTCAAAAAAGGAGTTATAAGGTGTATCGGTACATTTATAGGGGGACTTGCGGCAGTCATAATACTGCTTATAATAGACTTTACGCCCCTTGTTCCTTTTTCCCTGCTTTACTATGTGCTGATAAGCCTCTGCATTGCCCCGGTAATATACCTTACAGTAATGATAAACCGTGAATCAAGCGCATTTATAGCCTGTGTTGTTTTTCTGAGTATCGTGCTTTCGCATTTTGATACAGAAAATCACTACTTTTTCGCACTCCAGCGTATGCTTGAAACAATTGCAGGAATAATTATAGCTTTAGTAATAAATCGGGTAATAAAAAATCCGGATAAAAATAATGGAAAAGGAGAATCTGAGGTATGAAAATATATAATACATTAACCGGTCAGAAAGAAGAATTCAGGCCGATAAATGACGGAAAAGCAGGTATCTATGTCTGTGGTCCGACAGTTTACAACTATATTCACATAGGAAACGCACGTCCAATCTGTGTTTTCGACGTTTTCAGACGCTATCTTGAATTCAGAGGCTATGACGTTAAATTCATTCAGAATTACACCGACGTAAACGACAAGATAATCAAACAGGCTGAAAAGGAAAACTCAACTCCGGAGGAAATCGCCCTTAAATATATCGGCGAGTATGAAAAGGATGCAAAGGGACTCAACGTCCGTCCGGCTGACGTTCACCCGAAGGTTTCACTCTACATGGACAAAATTATCAGCATGATTGAAACACTTGTTGAAAAAGGCTACGCCTACGAAACCCACGGTGACGTTTACTACCGCACAAGAAAGTTTAAAGATTACGGCAAGCTTTCAAAGCAGTCGCTGGACGATTTAATTGCCGGCGCAAGAGTTGAGGTAAACGATATCAAGGAAGACCCGCTGGACTTTGCGCTGTGGAAATCCGCCGGAGAGGACGAACAGCACTGGGATTCACCATGGGGCAAGGGACGTCCGGGCTGGCACATTGAATGTTCCGCAATGGCTAAGGACTGCATAGGCGACACTATTGACATTCACTGCGGAGGAAAAGACCTTGTTTTCCCTCATCATGAAAACGAGATTGCACAGTCCGAGGCGGCAACAGGACAGACCTTTGCAAACTACTGGATGCACAACGGTCATATAAATATCGACAACAAGAAGATGTCAAAATCTGCAAACAACTTTTTCCTTACAAGAGATGTTGCCGAAAAGTACGGCTATGAAACTATCCGTTATCTCATGATTCAGGCTCACTACAGAATGCCTATGAACTATACGGCAGAACTGCTTGACTCCTGCAAGGCGTCACTTGAAAGACTTTACAACTGCCGTGACGGTCTTGACAGGGCAATTTCTGCGGCAAAGAGCGGAAAAATCACAGACAGCGCAAAGGAAATCTTTGAAAAGAGAAAAGAGCAGTTTATCACCGCAATGGACGATGACCTGAACACAGCAGACGGTCTGACAGCGGTATTCGAGCTTGTCCGTGACTTAAACACAATGTCGGCAGACAGCAGCGTTTCAAAGGAACAGCTTGAGGAGGGCGCAAAGCTTTTCGATACACTTACAGGGGTACTGGGACTTTTATACAACAGGGGTGCCAAAGACGAAATACCGGAAGAGGTAAAGGAACTTGTTTCAAAGAGAGCCGAGGCAAGAAAGGCAAAGGATTTTGCACTTGCTGACAAGATAAGAGATGAGATTGCGGCACTTGGCTACACCGTAAAGGAAACAAGACAGGGAACGGAAATTACAAAGGCGAATTGAGGTAGGATATGCTTAGTAGAAGAGTAAGGTATTTACTGATGGGGCTTGTTGTGGCGTCGGCATTCAGCTTTGCTGCTGTTTCATGTATGAGTTATATGGGAAATCAGACGGGAAATTATATTGACATGGAGAATCTGGAGCTTGTTCAGACCGAAACTCCGGAGGATGACGCACCGGTTGCAGTTATAAAGACCAGTCTTGGAGATATCAAGGCGGTTTTGTATCCGGAGTATGCGCCGAACGCAGTTGCAAGCTTTACAAGGCTTGCGGAGAGCGGATACTATGACAATACCTATGTTTTCCAATCTGAACCGGGGGTATATTTCGGTGCAGGAAGTGCAACGAAAAACGGCAATTTAGGCGATAATTATGACGAGGAAGCCGAAAATGTCGAACAGGAGCTTCACCAGAACCTGTGGCCTTTCAGAGGCGCTCTGTGCAGTATGTCAACCGGAAAGAAAGGCGGATTTTTCAAAAAGCTTTCCGGTAAAGCGCCGACTATCAACGGAAGCCGTTTTGCAGTACTCAACAGCGTTGAGTTTACAGACGAATTCAAGCAGGAACTTCTTGAAACCAATAAGGACAATACTATTATTGCCGATACGTTTATTGAGCTTGGAGGTGTGCCTAACCTTTCTCAGCAGATAACTATTTTTGGTCAGACCTATGAGGGATTTGACGTGATAGATAAGCTTACCAGCCTTGAAGTCAGCGAGGAAGAAGACGATATGAAAATCCCTGTTGACGATATAATGATTGAAACAATTGAGATTTCAACATACGGTGAAGAGAAATAAAAAATATTGTCCGGACAGGTTCGGTCCGGACATATTTTTTCGCCTTTTACATGGCGAGGGGTGTATTGTTCATTTCTTGTCTTGCAACAAGAAACGAACCAAAGAAATGCACCCACTCAATCGCCGTGGGCGGCTTGTGCGGCTTGCGCCGCAAATCACTGCAATATGGTTAATGAACTAAACCGCTTTGTTTAAACTGACTACACCATAATTGCAGATAAAGTCGTTCTAATAAAGCAAAGCCTTAGTGAACTTTAATTGGTTAGAAATGAAACCCAAAGAAGCAGTTAAAAAACTAAGCAAATAATGTTTTTTATCCGCTTTATTAAAGTTAGCGCAGTAAATTTGCAATTATGAATCACCAAGTATGTACCGACCCAGCTGAGTCCGGAAACAAGATACAAGTGATTTGCCGCCTCCGGCGGCATGGCAGTCCGGCGGCAGCCGGTGCATTTCTTTGTAACTTTCTTGTTGCAAGACAAGAAAGTTAATCAATGAGCCTTTGTTTCTTTGTGCAGACAGAGAAAAGGAAAGAAAATGATAATATTTATTAAAAATTGCTTAAAAAGTGCTTGAATATGTTTTGCTTTTATGTTATAATGTTAGTAATTGCAGTACTGTCTTTCCAGTACTTCAGGCAACACCACCCAATCAGCGGTTATTGCCTTCATATAAAAAAATCACAAAAGGAGAAAATCTATGAAATTCGGATTTTTCGATGACGCTAACAAGGAATATGTCATTACTTCCCCTAAGACCCCTTATCCATGGATAAACTACCTCGGAACACAGGAGTTTTTCTCACTGATTTCCAATACAGCAGGCGGTTACAGCTTCTATAAGGACGCAAGACTCAGAAGAATTACACGTTACCGTTACAACAACGTGCCGATTGATATGGGCGGACGTTACTTCTACATAAACGATAACGGCACAATCTGGAATCCGGGCTGGTCACCTGTTAAGACAGAGCTTGACAGCTATGAGTGCCGCCACGGTATGGGTTATACTATTATAAAGGGTTCAAAGAATGACCTTACAGCTGAGGTTACTTTCTTTGTACCGCAGAATTACGCCGGCGAAGTTCAGCAGGTTGTTCTCACAAACAATGGCTCAGCTCCAAAGACATTCAAGCTCTTCTCATTTGCAGAATGGTGTCTTTGGGACGCTCAGGACGACTGCACAAACTTCCAGAGAAACTTCTCAACAGGCCGTGTAGAAGTTGAGGGTTCAACAATCTACCACAAGACAGAATACAGAGACAGACGTGACCACTACGCTTTCTATACAGTTAACGATGATATCGACGGATACGATACAGACCGTGACTCATTTATCGGTCTTTACAACGGTTTCGGCGACCCTCAGGCAGTTGTTGACGGCAAGGCAACAAACTCATTTGCTGACGGCTGGTCACCTATCGCTTCACACTACAAGGAAATCACACTCGCTCCGGGTGAGAGCAAGACTCTTGTATTTATCCTTGGCTATGTTGAAAATCCGGCTGACAAGAAGTTTGAGGCTGACGGTCAGACAATCAACAAGGAAAAGGCTTATGCAATGATCGAAAAGTACAACACACCTGAAAAGGTTGCAGCAGGTCTTGCAGAGCTGAAGGCAGCATGGGATAAGCTCCTGGGAATCTTCAATGTAAGCACTCCGGACGACAAGGTTGACAGAATGGTAAACATCTGGAATCAGTATCAGTGTATGGTAACATTCAACCTTTCACGTTCTGCTTCATACTTTGAAAGCGGTATCGGCAGAGGCATGGGCTTCCGTGATTCAAACCAGGATATCTTAGGTTTCGTACATCAGATTCCGGACAGAGCAAGAGAGCGTCTTATCGACCTCGCTTCAACTCAGCTTCCTGACGGCGGATGCTATCACCAGTATCAGCCTCTTACAAAGAAGGGCAACTCCGATATCGGCGGCGACTTCTCAGATGACCCGCTGTGGATGATTCTTTCAGTCGGCGCATATATCAAGGAAACAGGCGACTGGTCAATTCTTGACGAAATGGTTCCTTACGACAACGACGAGTCAAAGGCTAAGCCGATGCTCGACCACCTTGATGTTTCATTCTATCACGTTGTAAATAATGTAGGTCCTCACGGACTTCCGCTTGCAATGAGAGCCGACTGGAACGACTGTATCAACCTTTCATGCTTCTCAGACAAGCCGGGCGAGAGCTTCCAGACATATACAAACCCTAAGTTTGCGGCAGAGGGCGGCTACTCAAAGGTTGCTGAATCAGTAATGGTTGCAACACTCTTTACATACGTTGGTCCTACATATGTCGGCATTCTCCGTCACCTCGGAAAGAATGACGAGGCTGACAAGGCTCAGGCTGAGATCGACAAGATGAAGGATAACGTTATGAAGCACGCTTTCGACGGCGACTGGTTCATCAGAGCTTATGACGCTGAAGGCAACAAGATGGGTTCAAAGGAATGTGAAGAGGGCAAGATCTTCATTGAACCGCAGGGATTTGCTGTTATGTCTGAGATCGGTAAGGATCAGGGCGCTGATATCAGGACTCTTGATTCTATCGACAAGTACCTCAATACAAAATATGGTCTTGTACTCAACAATCCTGCATTTACAAAGTATTATGTACAGTACGGTGAAATTTCAACATATCCGGGCGGATATAAGGAAAATGCCGGTATCTTCACACACAATAACGCATGGATTATCTGTGCAGAGGCTTATGCAGGCAGAGGCGACAAGGCATTTGAATACTATTCAAAGATTGCTCCGGCATTCAATGAAGAGATTTCAGAGCTTCACAAGACAGAGCCTTATGTATACGGTCAGATGATTGCCGGCAAGGACGCAAGCAGATTCGGTGAGGGCAAGAACTCATGGCTTACCGGTACAGCTGCATGGAACATGGTTGCTATTTCACAGTATATCCTGGGTGTACAGCCTGACTTTGACGGTCTGAAGGTTGACCCGAGCATTCCGCACGAGTGGGACGGCTTCAAGGCAACAAGACAGTTCAGAGGCGCAACCTACGCTATTACAATCAAGAACCCTGACCACGTTTGCAAGGGCATCAAGTCTGTAACAGTTGACGGAAAGGCAATCGAGGGCAATATTCTCCCTGCATTCGGCGACGGCAAGACACACGAAGTTGAAATTATCATGGGTTAATCCATAGATATATAACAAATGAGGACAGAGCTTTCTGTCCTCATTTTTTTCTGTTTGTCTTGACTTTTAATGTGAATGTGATATAATATAAGTATAAAAAGGGTGTCTGCGATAAGCGGTCTTCCCTCAAATGTATATGTTAAAAATAACCGCAACATTTGCGAGATGGGGCGGTTATTTTCTTTTTATATCGTTGCTGAGTTTGATTATCTCAATAATTACAAGTAAAAATGTAAGTACTTCCATAATGCTCATAACAACTCACCCCCGTTTCCGAGGGAAAGAATAGAACCGCCTGCCGTTATTCAGACACCCATGAATTTATTATATCATACATGACTTGTTTCGTCAATTTTCTTTATGTAGGGGTTGGCGTCCTCGACAGCCCGGGTAAATAATTGTCAGAATATACATGATGACAATTAAACCAAAAATGTCCTGTCCGGTCACGGACCGGGACGTCGAGGGCGCCGTCCCCTACTTTTTTATATCTGTATATCAAAATTTGTGAATTTATTCTTTTATGCGACTTGACAATTTAAATTTATGTGGTATAATGAAAAGTGAAAAGGGTGACTGCGATAAGCGGTTTATCCCCGGAAATTGTGGTAAAGAAATACCGCCAACTTTGACAGGGAGGGCGGTATTTCTTTATTATTTTTTAAAGAAATTATTTCTTGTTATCATGAAAAATCACATAACAAAGAGAGATAGTGCTGATTATAATACTTGAGAACATAAAAAGTCCTTCGTATGTAACCATAGCTATCACCTCCCTTATGTAAGGGAGAAACCGCCTTTTACCTTTACGCAAACACTCTTTTCACAGTAATATTTTATCATGTACGTCAGGATTTGTCAATTAATTGTCCTGTCCGGTCACGGACCACAAAAAAATTTCAGAAAACCTGTTGACAAACAGCTGAAAGCGTGTTATAATGTGTAAAGCTGATTTACTTTACACCCTCGGAGTGATAAAACCATGAAAAATCTTGACTACGCTCTGCTGCTTGAAATTTACGGCAGAATGCTTACTGAAAAACAACGGGGCGTTATGGAGCTTTATTACTGGGAGGACTTGTCCCTGGGGGAAATATCCCAGGACGAAGGTATCACCAGACAGGCTGTGAGGGACAGCATAAAACGCAGCGAGCAGCTGCTTGAGGACTTTGAAAGCAGGCTTATGCTTGCGGAAAAAATCACAAAGTGCCGCAAAAACTGCGCTGAAATCTGCGGATATGCGCAGGACTTAAAAAAACAAAACCGGCTTGATGAAAGCTGCATTGATAAAATAAACGAACTTGCCTCCGAAACCGGAGATTTGTTCTGAAAGGAGAGTGCTTATGGCGTTTGAGGGACTTTCGGAAAAACTGAATAACGTGTTCAGAAAGCTTAAATCACGCGGAAAGCTGACAGAATCAGACATTAAGGAAGCTATGCGTGAAGTCAGAATGGCACTTCTCGAAGCAGACGTCAGCTATAAGGTAGTCAAGGACTTCGTTGCAAAGGTTTCAGAAAAGGCTGTGGGCGCAGAGGTGCTTGAAAGTCTGACTCCGGCGCAGCAGGTAATTAAAATCGTAAGAGATGAGCTTTGCGCTCTTATGGGCGATTCAAATGCAAGAATAAATATGCCGTCAAAGGGACCATGTATCATTATGATGTGCGGACTCCAGGGCTCCGGTAAGACCACCCACTCGGCTAAGCTTGCAAAGCATTTCAAAAAGGAAGGTCACAGACCGCTGCTTGTTGCCTGTGATATTTACCGTCCGGCAGCTATCAACCAGTTAAAGGTTGTAGGCGAAAAAGCCGGCGTAAAGGTTTTTGAAATGGGTCAGATAAACCCTGTAGTCATTGCAAAACAGGCTGTTGCCCACGCAAAAGACTACGGTAATGATATAATCATTCTCGATACCGCCGGACGTCTGCACATTGACGAACAGCTCATGGACGAGCTGAAAAACATCAAGGCAGAGGTTGAGCCAAGCGAGATTATGCTTGTTGTTGACGCTATGACCGGTCAGGACGCAGTTAATGTTGCAAAGGCGTTTGACGACGCTCTGGGAATAGACAGCGTTCTGATGTCAAAGCTTGATTCAGATACAAGAGGCGGTGCTGCTCTGTCAGTACTTGCCGTTACAGGTAAGCCGATTAAGTTTGTCGGTACAGGCGAAAAGCTTGACGAGTTTGAACAGTTCCACCCCGAGAGAATGGCTTCAAGAATTCTCGGCATGGGCGATGTTATGACGCTTATTGAAAAAGCCGAAAACATCATGGATCAGAAAGAGGCAGAGGCAGTAGCCAAGAAATTCCAGGAAAACAAGTTTGATATGAACGATTTGCTTTCACAGTTAAAGCAGATTCAGAAAATGGGTTCTATCAAGTCAATTATTTCCATGCTGCCGGGCGTCGGCGACAAGCTTAAAGATGTTGACGTTGACGAAAAGCAGTTTTTGAGAATAGAGGCAATGATAACTTCTATGACCAGGGCTGAAAGAGAAAAACCGTCCATCATCAACCCGTCAAGAAAGCGCAGAATTGCCGCCGGAAGCGGTACTGACGTTTCAGATGTAAATAAGCTGCTCAGACAGTTTGAGCAGATGCAGAAAATGATGAAACAGCTGGGCGGCGGTAAGGGCATGAAGAACAAGAAGATGATGAAGCGTCTTGCAGGAATGAATTTCGACAAGATGCCGCCTGTGAATTAACTGATTAATGCTCCGGCATTAACATAAAGAATATACCAGCGGAGGTGAAAGAAATGGCAGTTAAAATCAGACTGAGAAGAATGGGTGCTAAGAAAGCTCCTTTTTACCGTATAGTTGTTGCTGATTCAAGATATCCGAGAGACGGAAGATTCATTGAAGAAATCGGCTACTATGATCCTACAAAGGAACCTTCAGCAGTTTCAGTAGACGCTGAAAAGGCTAAGAAGTGGATTGCAGACGGCGCACAGCCAACTGATACAGTTAAGGTTATCCTTAAAAAGGAAGGCGTTCTTTAAGAACCAGACCACATAGGCATCTGCGCACGTCTTTTCGGCAAATTTTGCCGCTTACTGCGTTAAAAATGCTTGCCATACGCAAGTATGCCTGCACATTTTTGCCTTGTCAGCAACAAAATTATGCTCGAAAATCCGCACACATTTCCTATGTGAACAGGTTCTTATAGTTACACGCTTGGGGGCAAGAGTTTTTCTCTTGCCTTTAATGTTACGGAGGTTATTCCATGAAAGATTTATTATATGTAATAGTTGAAGAACTTGTCGAGGACAAGAGCGCTATTAAGATCACAGAGGACGAGCCTAACGAGGAGGGAGTTATTGTTCTCCATCTCAACGTTGCTCCGGACGATATGGGCAGAGTTATCGGCAAGCAGGGCAGAATCGCCAAGGCGATACGCACTATCATGCGTGCAGGTGCTTCCAGAAGCAACGTAAAGGTTGCAGTTGAAATAGATTAAAATTTTGCTGTACGAAAGTACAGCAAATTTTTTTGCCTTTTTACAAAGCAAACGGGCGACCGATGGTCGCCCGTCATATTTTGCCTTTTTTTAAAAAATCGGGTGACCACTGGTCACCCAAGATTTATTATTTAGTGTAATAACCGACAATTTCCCCGATAAAAGTCTTATGAAACGGATCCTTTTCATAAAATTTCAGAAGACTTTTATCAAGAAAGTCATCTTCTGCCATATCCTTTTCATAAAGCTTACGGCATACCATAACAGCCTTTGCCTGTTCAAATGCAACAGTACCCTCAAGCTCAACCGGAACAAGACCTGTCTCCTTTGCCTTGTCACAGTCTCTGCCTGAATGAGAACCGCAGAAATTCAGCGCACTTCTGTAATCTTCATCAAAGAATGATGCGGTGAAAAACTCGTTCTTTTCCATAAGCTCAAAGGTTTTTCTTGATGTTCTTACAACTGTGGTAAACACCGGTTTGTTCCAGAGAATACCCATCTGCCCCCATGAAGCAGTCATTGTATTGTATTCGTTCATATTTCCGCTTGTAAGCAAAAACCAGTCCTTTCCGATAAGTCTGAAGGGATTGAAGCTTTCGCCGTTAATATCCTTTTTGATAAAATCCATTAATATCAGTCCTTTCGCAGCAATAAATCAATATAAAATGCTTATACTATAGTAAACGACAAATTAATTTGGAGTTTACTATTTGCCGATACGCACGTAGCGAACATAGTGAGCGAATGTGCGAGGCATTTTAAAATTTTTATTATAGTAAATGTCAAATTATTTTTGACGTTTACTATAATTATATTATCACAAAATCGCTGATATTACAAGCGGTAATTTGTTTTTTTACGCTCTCTTTAAGGACGCCGGCTTATACTGTAATCTCAGCTTGTCGGTTATAAGCGCAATAAACTCTGAGTTTGTCGGCTTTCCCTTGCAGGTGTTTACGGTGTAACCGAAAAATGAATTGAGGGTGTCGAGATTTCCTCTGTCCCATGCGATTTCGATAGCGTGTCTGATTGCTCTTTCAACTCTTGAAGAGGTTGTGTCAAATTTCTTTGCAACTGTCGGATAAAGCATTTTTGTAACGCTTTCAAGGAGTGCCTTGTCCTCCAGCGATGCTAAAATCGCCTCTCTCAGATAGTGATAGCCTTTGATATGTGCAGGGACGCCGAGCTGATGTATAACCTCTGTAACGACTATCTCCATATTCTGCTTTTCGTCTGCGGAATGTCTGATACCGTTGCCTCTTAAAAGCGACATGATTCTTTCGCCGAGAGCGTTCATGTCAAATGGTTTCAGCATGAAATATGCCGCACCGCTCTGCATAACCTGTTTTTCAATAAACGGGTTGTCGTATGATGATGTAATGATAAATTCCGGACTCTTTCCGCCGAGCGCCTGAACCTTCTTGATGAGTTCTATTGCGTCCATGTGCGGAAGAATTGCGTCAACAACCACAACGTCAGGCTTGTCATTCTTTATTGTTTCAAACAATACACTGCCGTCTTTCGGTCTTGTAACAGCATACATTCCCAGCCCTCTGAGAGTGCTTGCACAGGCAATGCCGTATTCAACGCTGTCATCTCCTATAAGAACCTTGATTTTGTTTATCATTTTGCTCTACCTCCTGATTTTTTCTACAAATAAATAATATCATATAAATCCGACTGAAGCAATAGCAATAATTAAATGTTTTTAGACTATTATGCCGCTATTTGTAAATTTTTTGTTAAGAAATTATTAATAAGCCGCCAAAGCCTGACAAAAGAAAATAAAATACCCTGCCTGTATAAATATTATAACACCAGAGAGGTCAATCCCCCAGAATTTTCGGCGCAGGCATATTTTCCTTTTTTTCTTTTTCTTCACGCTTTAAGCGTCTTTTTACCTTTTCGTCATAGGAGAAATACTGCAAAACGGCAGCCGCAATCAGAAGAACAAAGGGTATAACAGTCGGCAGAATGCGGTTTCTGTACATATCCGAAGCCGGCTGCATGGTGTACATATCGCTCCATCCTCTTTCATCGGCAATGTTCATCATTTTTATCATAACGGTCATAGCGGCGGCAAAACCGGCAGTTTCCGTCACAACGGCAGAAATGTTCCTTTTAAGCAGGCAAAGTACAACAGCCGCACTCATCAAGCCCGAGGAAATGACCATAACTGTTCCCATAACAGTAAATTCACTGCCGTATCTGCTGTAAGTGGAGATCCAGCCAATTCCCGACAGCAGATCCATAAACAGCGGATAAACCGCAGTTGACGCAATAAGCAGTACTTTTAAGAAAACAAGAATTATTTTTGTAATTTTTTCATTTTTAGTAACCGTGTTCATTTTATTTTTTATAGTTCTCACCAACTGTATTTAAAATTCGGCATAAAACCGTAAGTTCTGAAATTTTAGCAATTTCACAACATCATAATTACCTTAATAAAACCTTTCTTTTAAGCCAATAGTATTAAGGAATCACTGATTAAATCACGCCTATCGGCTTGGCACGCATCCTGCTTGCATATTTTCCGTCACATTACACAGAAATTTCTTGACATACGCCCGTATGCCTGCAAAATTTCTATGCAATTTGACGAAAAATCTGACTGCGCATTCTGCGCACCAGATTTAATCAATGCTTCCTTAATGAAGCCGCCGTAGAAATCAATTTTTTTGGTAGGGGCGACCATTGGTCGCCCGTGGATTTATGTGATTTTCAATCGGGCGGGCAATGCCCGCCCCTACAGAAGAAAATCTGAATTGTTTATAAAAATTGTTTTCAATGGCAAATCATTTATACACATTCTTTTAAGAAAGGACTTGAAATATGAAAAAAATATTCAGACCGGCATTTGCCGTTTTAACAATTTTCATTATTAATATCTGCGCAATTGCCGGATATTATTCCGTTAGTCTGCCGGACAGCTATTATGTGTCCAAGGGCAGCAATTTAACACTTTCAACAAAATTTTCAATTGAGGCGGACAGCAGCGAGGCTGTGGCGTCCTTTGCCGGAGAAACTTCTCCCTCTGTGGAAACCGCAAATCTCAGGCTTTTCGGAGTTATCCCTGTAAAGGACGTTGAACTGCACACCGTTGAAACTCCCGTACTTGTCCCCGGCGGAAATCCGTTCGGCATAAAGCTGCTCATGGACGGCGTAATGGTCGTGGGTATGGGTGAAATCAAAACCTCTGACGGAATGGTCTGTCCGGCGCAGGACTGCGGAATTGAGGAGGGGAATGTTATCCTTTCCCTTGACGGGAAAAAGCTTTCCTCCAACTCTGATATAACCGAAATAGTTTCCGGATCAGAGGGAAAACCCCTTGAAATCGTCTACACCGACGGCGAGGAGGAAAAAATCTCCTGTTTAACCCCAGCCTATTCCCTTTCAGACTGCTGTTACAAAGCAGGTATATGGGTAAGGGACTCGACTGCCGGAATAGGAACGGTTACATTTTACGAGCCTGAAACAGGACGTTTCGGCGGTCTGGGACACCCTGTCTGCGACAGCGACACAGGAGAAATTATTCCCATATCCTCCGGAGAGGCGGCTGAAGTTGAAATAACAGGGATAACCCGTGGAAAATCCGGACAGCCGGGCGAACTCAAAGGCTGTTTTACTTCCCGCAGGACCTCCGGCATAATCCGTTCCAATAACAAGTACGGCGTTTTCGGGGAACTGTTTTCGGGTATTCCGGAATCAAAGGCAGTACCAATGGCTCTCAAACAGGAGGTAAAGACCGGAAAAGCCTATATTTATTCAACTATCGACGAAAACGGTCCGCAGAAATATGAAATTGAGATTGAGAAAATCGACTCCAAAAGCACAGGCACAAAAAACATGACCTTAAAGGTAACAGATGAACGCCTGCTTGAAAAAACCGGCGGTATCGTCCAGGGAATGAGCGGAAGCCCGATTATTCAGAACGATAAGCTTGTCGGCGCTGTGACCCATGTCTTTGTAAGCGACCCTCAGAAAGGTTACGGCATTTTCGCTGAAAATATGTATGAATTCGGTATAACCGGATAATAAAGAACCTCTAACGATAAATTGGGGCGCTACTTTATACAGTAACGCCCCGCTTTATAATCAGTTTATTATATTGCCTTGCACATACGCTTGCTTTGTAAGCTCCGTACATATCGGCTGATAGCAAACTAAAGAATATTATTAGTTTACTATAATTAGTTGCTGAAACTACTGTCAACAAGCTCAACAAGTGCGTCAACAGCCTGCTGTTCATCAGAGCCGTCAGCGATAATTCTGATTGATGTTCCGCCAACGATTCCCAGAGAAAGGATTCCGAGAAGGCTCTTGGCGTTAACTCTGCGTTCTTCCTTTTCAATCCAGATTGAAGACTTGAATTCATTAGCCTTCTGGATGAAGAATGTAGCAGGTCTTGCGTGAAGTCCAACCTGATTCTGAACCATTACATCTTTCACAAACATAATAAACTCTCCTATCTTTGCAATAATTGAAAAAACTTATTTTCATTATTCAATGTTTTTATGTCTTTTGCTGATTTAATTATACAAGCTATTTTTCCCTCAGTCAACGGAAAAATTACACTAAATATACCTTTTCGGCGAAATTTCTACGCTTTGATTAATGTTAAGATTTTATAAAGGCTCATATTTGTTTAATATAACGAAGTAAACCGGCTGTTAATTAAAATTATTCACTGCATACAATTTTCAACAACAGTTTATATGCACATTTAACAGACGAAAACCTGTGCGTTTTGACAATATATACAAAAATGCGCTGAAAGTTTTTACTTTTCACCTGTCTGTGCAATGTACTTTTCATACATATCGGGGCGTTTTTCCTTTGTTATTTCAAGGCTTTTTTCGTGACGCCAGTCCGCAATATTCCTGTGGTGACCCGTAAGCAGAACCGGCGGGACAGCCTCGCCCTCCCATATTTCAGGGCGTGTGTACTGGGGATATTCAAGAAGACCGGAAAAATGGCTTTCCTCCTCATAGCATTCGGGACTTGACAAAACTCCGCTGCACATTCTTGCAACAGCGTCCGTCACAACTGCGGCAGGCAGCTCGCCCCCTGTGAGAACGTAATCCCCGATTGAGATTTCCTCATCAACAATTCTGTCTAAAACCCTCTGGTCAACTCCCTCGTAGTGACCGCAGATAATAAGTATATTGTCCATACGGGAAAGCTCAGCCGCCCTTGACTGCGTAAACACCGAACCCTTCGGTGTCATATATATAGTATGCGGTTTTGCACCGATTTGTTCACATACAGCCTGATAACAGCGGTAAATCGGCTCTGCCTGCATGACCATTCCCATTCCTCCGCCGTATGGGATATCGTCAACACGCCTGTGCTTGTCCAGGGTGTAGTCCCTTATCTGATGACAGTTTATTTCGATTGCGCCTTTTTTTCTGGCACGTCCCACAATGCTTTCAGCAAGAATATTGTCCACCATTTCCGGAAATAGCGTTGCTATATCAATTCTCATCAAAAAGTCCCTCCAGCGGACGGATAAGCATAACTGAATTTTCAATATCCGTTTCAATGACAACCTGTTCAATTGCAGGGATAAGGTATGTTTTTTCGCCGTTTTTTATTTCGTAAACGTCGTTTGCGCCGGTCTGAAGGACGTCCTTTACTTCACCGTAGACCTCGCCGCTGTCAGCGTCCTTTACAGTCAGACCGATAATATCCTGAATGAAGTAAGTGCCATCGTCAAGTTCGGTTTCTTCCCTGTCGATGTAAACGATGCTGTTTCTGAGATTGTTTGCTGCTTCGGGGGTGTCAACGCCTTTGAGCTTTAAAAGCGCCATGTTCTTGTGTATTCTTGCGGATTCGACTGTGTAAGGAGTTTTTTCTTTTCCGATGTAGAGAACGTCAAATTCGCAGAGAAACTCCGGATAGTCGCACCACGGCATGACCTTTACTTCTCCTTTAAGACCGTGAATGTTGACAATTTTTCCGGATTCGAGAAATTTTTTCATATCAGACCTCCGTAAAATAAATGTTGAATTTATTATATCATAATAAAGGGAAAAGTTCAAGGAAAGTATAGCAGAGAAGATTTTGGAGAAGAATAACTTGTGAACTGAAAATTGCAGGGGTGGTCGGTGACCAGACAGGACAATTCTCTGTAGGGGCGACCATTGGTCGCCCGTGATTACGAACAATTGATTAATAGGATGCAATTTGCAAAAAAACCGGGCGACCAATGGTCGCCCCTGCAAAGTTTATAAAAACTGTTTTGAACTGCGTGTAAAAATTATCCCTGGCGTACCAACAGGAATCGAATGTATTACGACGTTAGTGCAATAAGTACTGAGAAATAGTGGAATATACTTCCGGCTACAGTAAACAGATGCCATACCGAATGAAACCATTTTACCTTTTTTAAAGCATAGAAAATTATGCCGACTGTATAAAGCACACCGCCTGTAAGAAGATATACCAGCGAAGCAGAAGGGAGAGTGTGCAGCATAGGCTTTATTGCAATTATGATTACCCAGCCCATAAGGATATAGCAGACAACCGATGGTTTGCGGAATCGTTCAAGATTTATGGAGTTGAGAACAATACCGACTGCCGCTGCCCCCCAGACAATACCAAACAGCACCCATCCTAAAGCTCCTCTTAAAGGACCAAGCGTGAACGGGGTGTACGTCCCGGCGATAAGGAAGAAAATCGTGTTATGGTCCATTATCCGGAAGAATTTTTTTGCCCTGGCGTTGGTAATTGCATGGTAGAGAGTGGACATTGTGTAAAGAATAATAAGTGATGCACCGTAAATACTTGCGCTGACCACCGCCCAAGCATCGGAATAAATTGCTGTAAGTACTATCAGAACCGCAGTTCCTGCAATTGCAAGCAGACTGCCTGTGCCGTGCGAAACCGAGTTGAATATTTCTTCGCCTAAAGAATAAGGCTTTTTGATTTTTGTCATATTTAACGCTCCTTTTAATTTTATATCACGTTACAGTCCTATTTTATACCCAAATTTACAATATGTCAATAACAAAAAACAGGGAAACATAAATATTGAAAATCCCGCCTTTTTTCCACAAAATATTGACATTTCCACAAAGTAATGATATCATTAAATATAAATGATAAAAATACAAAAACAAGGACATTGCCATGAAAAAACCATTACGATTCTATATCTCTGTTGCAGGGGCAAAAATCATCATAAAGCTCATGCGCCTTATGCACAGAAATGCAACTAACCTTCCCGGCGAAATTGCTCTTATTTTCTACCCAAAACTGCTGAGATACTTTGAAATGCCGGAAACTGTTATTGCAGTAACAGGTACTAACGGAAAAACCACCGTTTCAAACCTTATCGGTGAAATTCTCACAAAAAACGGTTATGACCATATAAACAACAGCTTCGGCGGCAACGTTGACACCGGTATCGCCTCAATTCTGCTGGACAACTGCACCCTGTCGGGCAAATTCAAAAAGAATACCGCTCTTTTTGAAATGGATGAAAGAAGTGCGCCAAGACTTCTCCCGTATATCCGTCCGGACTGGCTTGTCTGCACCAATCTCCAGCGTGATTCCATGAAGAGAAACGCTCATCCGGAGTTTATTTTCAGAATACTCAACGAAAATATACCCGAAAAGACAAAGCTTATTTTAAACGGTGACGACCTCATAAGCGGCAGGCTTGCTCTGAACAACAAGAGAGCATATTTCGGTATCTCAAAGCTTGAAAATGAGCAGACTACCGAGGACAACATTATATGTGATATCTCAGACTGTCCGCAGTGCGGCGCAAGGCTTGATTTCAGCTTCCGCCATTATAACCATATCGGACGTGCTGTCTGTCATAAGTGCGGCTTTTCTTCACCGGAAATCGACTACGATATGAAGTCTGCCGAAAATGGAAAAGCAAGTATTTTCTGCAAGGGCAGCGAGGAAACATATCCTCTGCTCAACAACCGCATTACCGATTACTACAACGTGACTGCCGCTGTTGCGTTCTGCCGTGAATTCGGGCTTTCGGAAAAGCAGATTGCCGATTCGCTCCGGAGCATGAACATTGTAAGTTCAAGATATGAAAGCTTTAAAGCCTGCGGAAAAGAAGTCATTGTTTCACTTGCAAAGGGTCAGAACCCTGTTGCATGTTCGGGCGTGTGCGACTTCGTAAGGCGTGAGCCGGGCAAAAAGGCTGTCATCATGATACTTGAAGACCTTTACGATTCAAAGAGAACATCTGAAAACATTGCATGGATTTACGAAACCGACTTTGAATTTTTAAAGGGCAACGGCGTTGAACAGATAATCGTCGGCGGAAAAAGAGCCGCTGACTATATCGTCAGACTTCTTCTTGCCGGTATTGACAGGGATAAGATTTTCACCTGTACAGACGAAAAAGACACAGTAAAGCTGCTGAAACTGGAAAAGGTGGACAAGATAATGGTTATGTACGACCTTTTCAATGTGGAGTCGCTAAACAGCATAAAATCACAGCTCAGACAGCCTGGAAACGGAGGCAGCAATGAAAACAGTTGAAATATTATATCCTGAAATATGCAATCTTTTCGGTGACACCGGAAACGCACGTTTCCTCAAAGCCTGCACCGACGACTATGTGGAAACTGCTTTAAACGATGTTCCGGCATTTGTAAACGAGGACGTAAAGCTGATTTATTTTGGTCCTATGACTGAAAACAATCAGATAAGGGCAATGGAGCGTCTTGAACCGTATAAAGAACGAATCTGCGAGCTTATTGACAATGGCACTATCTTTATCGCCACCGGAAATTCCTACGAGATTTTCGGAAAGGGCATAACTGATTCAAACGGTGCGACAACCCCATGCATGAACATTCTTGATTTTACCGTTTCAAGAGATTTCATGCACCGTGAAAGCGGTCTTATTATGGGTAACTGGAAAGACCTTGAAATCGTCGGATTCAAGGCGACTTTTACTTCGGTTTATCCCGGCGAGGGCGTAGAAACTTTTGTAAATGTAACAAAGGGTATGACCATGAATCCCGAAAGCAAGTGCGAGGGAATAGTGAAAAACAACTTTTTCGGTACTGCACTTTTAGGACCTATGCTTATACTCAATCCGCTTTTCACAAAGAAAATATTTGAAACAGCGGGTATTCCGTCAGAAAATATCCCGTTTTACAAGGAAATGGTGGACGCTTATAATATAAGGGTTAACGAGTTTAAACAGAGTCAGATTGGGATACATTAATTAAGGCAACACCGCACAATTANNCCTGCGAGCTTTTTATGCAATCTGCCGAAAAATCTGACTTCGCATCTGTACGACAATAATTATGCGGTATTGCCTAAACATAAACACTTGACATTTCCATATAATATGGTATAATAAAAAAGTAAAAGGGTGTCTGCGATAAGCGGTTCTCCCTCAATGTTGTTGTTATAAAAAATAACCGTCACATCTTGGCAGAGGGGCGGTTATTTCTATATGTAGAAATTATTTCTTGTTGAAAAAGTCTTTTGTAACCTTATAAACAAGAGTGATAATGCTTGTGAGCATAGTGACGAATATACATAAGTCAGAAAATGTCAACATAGCTTATCACCTCCCTTTTCAGAGAGAAACCGCCTGCCGTTATTCAGAAACCCTTTAATTTATTATATCATAACTGAAAGAATACGTCAATTTATTCGGACAGTAAACATCTTTAAACAAGCAAACCGGAGAGCATTTCAAAATGCCCTCCGGTTTTTTATAAAATCTTTTGTTCTTATATCTCTCTTTTGTTGAAACCGTCCCACGCTGTAAGCAGGAAGATTACCATGTGTACTGCTATTACTGCAAGTGCGCCTGCAACTGTCTGTCCGGCAAACATTGAACTGCCTTCTGCTATACCCGATATGTCAAGGTTTGAGAATATCAGGTATCTTCCCCAGTCAAACTGTAACTGCGACAGAATGAGAGTAATTGTGTTTCCGCCGAAAAGCGCCATAACGCTTATGCCGATTGCAAGAGCGGAGCTTCTGAAAAGTGATGAAATTGCAAATGCAAGCGAACCCATAACAATAAAATTAATACTGTTTAACAGGTAACATTCTGCTACATACAGGAATCCCGGTATTTCCTTTACGCTTTCTCCGGAAACTGATATGAATGACGCTCCGAGATGGTCTGCGCCGAAGAAAAGCATAGTTGAAAGGGCAGAAACAATAAATGCTGCAATCATGGCAAGATAGCCGAATGTGATTGAGGTGAAGTACTTCGATGTGAGTATTTTCCAGCGCTTTACCGGATTTATCATGAGGAATTTTATTGTACCCGCTGAAAATTCACCCGAAACAATACCGCCGGCTGCGATAATTACTATAACGCTGATAAATGAAACAAGCATTGAACTTGTACTGAAAACAGACCAGAAGTTGAAAACACCGTCTGTCCAGTTGTTATTTTCTGAAATGTCAAATTCAATGTTGTTTTCAAGGCGGTATTCATACTTTTTGATGTTTTCCTCCAGCGTTTCCATTTCTTCGGTATCAACCTGCTGTCCGGCAGCCCTCTGCTCCTCAAAGTGTTTCAGCTGTGCCTTAGAGCTCTCCAGTTGCAGCGCCACAGAGTATTTCCAGTTTTTATCGTACGGTGCAACGCTGTTGTCAAGGCAGTACTGATAAAGTGTTATAGTGCCGTCTGAGCTGTCAATAAGCTCAGGAGCTTTTGCGGAAATATCAATTGCTGTCTGGAAGTATGTTTTCCAGTCAGTACCTTTTACTGCATTGTCAATGCTGCTGACAAGCTGGTCACCGTCTGAAATGCCGTAATCTGCGGCATGATATTTTATCTCAAACATTATACGGGCGGCGTCGGTTCTCCAGTCAGGTTCAATGGCGTTGTCGATAAGGTACTGGTTATATTCAACTTCCTGTTCCCAGCCCTCAGTCTTTACGTCTTTGAGGTAGTTTATTTCAGACTGATAGCTTTCAATTAAATCTTCTGTTGAAGAAGTATTGTAGGTTTCATACTGCTTCTGTCCCACAAGAGCCATAGCGGAAAGTCCCACAGATGCTAAAAGCAGTATTATAAGCATCACCCATGTACTTGCTTTGAGCATGAGTTTGATATATTCGTTTTTGACAAGATTTACAAATTTACCCAATCTGAACACCTCCCGACTTTGTAAGCTCAATGAACACGTCTTCAAGCTTTTTATTTTCAACAGGGGAAACAGTACCAAGTCTTAAACCTCTTGTGACTATTCTTGCGGTCACTTCAAACAGTTCCTCCTCGGCATTTTCCTTTGCAAGTCTGATTTTAATGTGGCTTTCGTCCTCTGCGGACTTGTTCTCCGGCGGAATAAAGTCAAGGACTTCAAGCGCACGGGCGCAGTCGCTGACTCTTATAATGTATTCAGCAAAGCTGCCGGATGAAGATGAAATCATCTCCTCGACTGTGTGAACGCCCTGCAATGCGCCGTTTACAAGTATGCCGACTCTGTCGCACATAAGCTCCATTTCCGACATGAGATGGCTTGAAACGATAACGCAGGTGTTTTCCTTGTGGGCGACGTTTTTGAGTACGTCACGCAGCTCCTTTATTCCTGCCGGGTCAAGACCGTTTGTTGGTTCATCAAGGATAAGCAGCTTCGGGCGGTGAAGAATGGCCTGTGCCACGCCTAAACGCTGACGCATACCCAGAGAGTACTTTTTGACCTTGTCGTTGATACGGTTTTTCAGTCCGACGATTTCTACTGCCTCGTCGATTCTTTTCTGGTCAATTCCGCCTCTCATTCGTGCGTACTGGTGCAGGTTCTGCATACCGGTCATGTATTTGTAAAATTCCGGATTCTCGACAATTCCGCCGATATCCGCCATTGCTGCCTCGTAGTTTTTCGCAAGACTTTTTCCGTTTATCTCGATTTCGCCGTCGTCCAGTCTTAAAAGTCCCACGGCTATTTTAATAGTAGTGGTTTTACCGGCGCCGTTCGGACCTAAAAAGCCGAATACTTCCCCCGGATAGGTTTCAAAGGAAATGTCATGGAGAATCTGTCTTTTTCCGAAGTATTTGTTCAGATGTTCAATTTTAAGAGCAGGTTTCATTATTCATTTCCCCCTTCCGCTGTTTCGTCAAGGACTGTTATGGTCGGTTCGCACCAGCCCCATGATTCTGCGGAGCATACCTTCCATTTGCCGTCGGTTTGTTTCATATTGAATTCGTAATCAATTTCAAGACTGAATTTTGACGGTACATTTTCCTCTGATTCGCTTTCTCTGTAAAGAAAATCGCTTATTTTCCATATCTCACAAGGTGTTACCAGATAAGGATTGCCCTGGAATTCCGCAGTGATATCGCAGGTGAAAGTAACCCTTGCATAGCCTGCGCCGGCTTTGGTTATGCTGAAATTACTCGGTTTTGCGTTCCACTTTGTGATTTTTTCGCCCTTGCTTTTTTCGGAATAGATTTCCTCTGCGGCAGTTTCAAGCTCATTTCTGTAGTTGGTGATATTATAGAAATAGTAATTACTGTTACTGCCGTTATTTCCTGTGCACCAGTAATCAGCCATAAGCTTGTCAGCCTTTTTCTGAAATTCTTCCTTTGACGGGGAAGTTACTGCACATTCAGAGAGTGCGTCCAAATAATCGGTCACAGCGGTTTCTATCTGCGGCTTGTTTTTTTTAAAGGCGGCTGTATCCGCAATGACAAAAGCAACAAATCCCACTAAAACTATTGCTCCCAGAATAAGTCCCCTGTTTGCACGTTTAAGGAAGTTTTTCATATTATCATCTCCTTTGAATTGTTGTCTTAGGTGTACCATATCAATTAGAACACCTTACGAATTGTATTATACACCATAGTACAGTTCATGTCAATAGTAAATTTAAAATTTTTTCTGTTTTTCCACGATTTGTGCATTATAAATAAATTTAATATGTTAAACTTCTCCAAAACGGAAATTTTTTTTAAAACACCTTGTTTATTCTGCGGATATGGGTTATAATAATCATATAAAACTTTTTAAGGGGGCTGAAGTTTAAATGTGTGACAAGACAATGACTTTTTCAGTGAACGATGAAAAAGAAAACGAACTCAAACGAAATCTCACAATCATTTATGACGCTCTGATTCAAAAAGGCTACAACCCCATAAATCAAATTGTAGGTTATATCCTTTCTGAGGATCCGACATACATAACCACATACAACAATGCAAGGAGCATTATCCGTCATATCGACAGAGATGAGCTTTTGCAGGTATTGGTTAAGTCCTATCTGGATGAATGATTTCGTAAAACAAAATCCTGTCCGGCTGAGCACAATCAGCCGGGCTTTTTGTTTTTTTGTGCAAAGGAATGTTTTTCGTTAAAAATTTACGGGCGACCACTGGTCGCCCGTACATACAAATCCATACACTGTCGTAGGGGCGAGCGTTGCTCGCCCGAATATTTGAAAATCAACTTTTTTATAGCCTGAAAATATCTTTTTATTCAATTGTAAAACCGATAAGCAGTTCGCCTGTTCCCAAGAGGTCAACAAAGAGCATTTCGTTTTCTGAATCATATACAAGCGCAAGCTCAGAACCGTCAGCGTCGTCAGTCAGAGTGACAAGAATACCGTCAACTGTGTATGTGCCTGTTTCTTCGCCGTCGGTAGCGGAGTTCATTTTTATTGTTCCGTCCGCAGCAAATTCCATCTGCATATCAAAGGTTGAAGGGTCAGTTCCCATAGCTTCGCTGAAATCATTGATTGTATAAATATTTCCCTCTGCGTCTGTAATATATCCCGACTGCCATGTTCCGTCAAGGAGTATTTTTTTAACCTCTGCGGTATCCATTGCCTGTTCTGCGGCTTGATTTTCAGCCTCAATCTGGCTTTGAATTTCCGCCTCTTTTTCTGCCTCCTCAGCCTCTCTTTCAGCAGCTTCCTCAGCCTCTTTTTCAGCCGCCTGTTCTGCGACCTCAGCATTTGCTTCATTTTCATCAGTTACAGCCTCTGTTGCGGAGGATTCGTTCTTTGAAGATGAGTCTTCGTCCTTTTCGCAGCCGACAAATGCAGCTGCCATTGTAATGCACATAAGTGCAGCCATGATTTTCTTAAACATATTTTTGCCTCTTTTCTTTATATTAATACTACTTTACTATTGTATCACAAAACCTTAATTTTGTCATTATTGATATTGTCCGACAATTTATATAAAAAAATAATTTTTTTGTTTCATATGATAAAGAAATATGTTATGTCAGTTTTCTGTATTTATATTGACAGTCTGTTAAATTAAATGTATAATATTACTTATAAAGAAAATTTAAGAACTCAGGGAGACTGAATTGAAACATACTCTTATTAAAAAAGTATTTATTAACATTTTATGTGTTCTGACAGTTGTTTCAGCTGGTTTTTCTGATGTTTCAGCGGAGGATATCAGCCGTATAACAATTCTCGGCGACAGTATTTCTTCCGGATACGGTCTTTCTGAAAATGATAAGAATTACGGCGGCTGGCTCGGTGAATATTTTGGCGCAGAGGTCAGAAACTTCGCTGCTGTCGGCGAAACTACCAGTCAGCTGATGGATATTATTGAAACTGACAGCGATGTTGTGGAGTCTCTTGAAAATGCCGACCTTATATGCGTTTCAATAGGCGGAAATGATATTCTTGATATTTTCTATGAGGATTTAAAGGGTATTGCAGACGGCTTTTCTGTTTCCCAGAACGGAAATTTCAGTGTTTCACCGGAATCAATCGAAAAGCTGATACTCTCCTTTTCTTCTTCACTCGGACCGGCAGCGGCTGAGGCAGGGAAAAATATCGGGAAAATTTCAGACAGGATAGCAGAGATAAATCCGGAGGCAAGGCTTGTTTTCCAGACAGTTTACAATCCTTTTGAAACCGATGACGAATCAATGAAATCGCTTTATACTCCGCTTTATACTTTTACGGCAATTTACATTTCAGCCATAAACAATGCTGTAAAAAGCAATGATAAAATTGCTTTTGCAGATATTCAGAATAAATTCAGAGGCAGCTGTCCGCAGTTTACAAATATTGCGCAGATGGACATACATCCCAACAGGGTCGGTCATCTGATAATTGCGGAGGAAATTGTGCAGCAGCTTAAAATTCCCGGTGAAAATATGATTTTTTCCAGAGAGCTGGGAGCAATGGTCCCTGAGCCTTCGGAGATAATTCCGGAAGAACTGAGATATGAAATTGAACTGTTGGCACAGGGGGAATTCCGTAAAGAAGAGACTGTCTCAGAGGAAAAGGAAACACAGCCGGCAGAAGAAACGGCTGCCGGAACTCAGACAACGGAAACTGAACAGGCAGAGGAAAATGTTAATGAAAAAAATCATAGCGTGGGCGGAATAACTGCTGTTATTGCGGCGGTACTGCTCGTGGTGATTATTGTTATACTGATAAAGATAAAAAAGAACAACAGAAGGGAAAAATTATGAAATTATTTCTGGTAATTCCATGCTATAATGAGCAGGAGGTTTTACACGAGACCTCAGCACAGCTTAAAGAAAAAATGAATTCTCTTATGCAGTCCGGAAAAATAGATGAAAACAGCCGGATAGTTTTTGTTGACGACGGTTCAAAAGACAGGACATGGGAGATCATAGCCGGTCTTCATGAAGAGGACAGGATTTTCAGAGGCATAAAGCTTTCAAGGAACAAAGGGCATCAGAATGCACTGCTGGCAGGTCTTATGACCGTTAAAGACGAGTGCGACGCCGCAATTTCCCTTGACGCTGACTTACAGGACGATATTGACGCCATTGACGCAATGGTGGACAAGTATCTCAATGAACAGTGTGACATTGTTTATGGTGTAAGGAGTGCCAGAAAAACCGATACGTTTTTCAAGAAATTCACAGCGGAATCATTTTATAAAATCATGGCGAAAATGGGCGTTGAGGTCACCTACAACCATGCCGATTACCGTCTTATGAGCAGGAGAGCGCTGGAGGGTCTGGAGCAGTTTAAGGAAGTTAACCTTTTTCTGAGAGGAATTGTGCCGATGATAGGCTACAAGTCTGATGTTGTCTACTATGAACGCCATGAGCGTTTTGCAGGCGAATCCAAATATCCTCTGAAAAAAATGATTGCCTTTGCCATGGAGGGCATAACTTCGCTTTCGATAAAGCCCATAAGAATGATAACGGCTCTCGGAGTCGGGATTTTCACTGTCAGTATTATCATGCTGATATATTTTCTTATTTGTCATTTAATGGACAAAACCGTTGCCGGCTGGACTTCAATTGTGGTTTCTGTCTGGGCGATAGGCGGACTTCAGCTGCTGGCAATCGGCGTTATAGGTGAATATATCGGGAAAATTTACCTTGAAACAAAGGAACGTCCGAAATATATAATAGACAAGTATCTTAACGATTGAATTAGTCTATTGACTGAATCCGCAGAATGTGTTAAAATAAATTAACTGAAAATAAAAGGAGTAAAATAAAATGAAAAAAATCAGCAAATTAGTTTCTGTCATGCTTTGTGCTGCTTTTGCTGCCGGTATGCTCAGCGGATGCGACGATGTTGACAGAGAAGGTTATATAGCAAAGACAAGAAGTGAGGCTGATTCTGAGAAAAGCGATTCTCAGGCAGAAAGCCAGGCGGAGCAGTCCTCAGAGGCTGAAAGGATAACATCAGACGGCGCATGGAAGTCAATGGCAGTTAATATTGCCGGAATTGATTTTGTACTTGACAGACTTGCTCTTGCAGAACTTGAAAATGCAGGCTGGAGCTTTGACCCGGCAACTTACGGACTGCAGGACCTTTCAGCAGAACCGATGGTTTTCTATCAGAGGAGCGTTGTTATGAATCATGAGGGTTTTGACGATGGAAGCTTTATAGTTGGTTTTACAAATTTCGGAGAAGAACCTTGCGGACTTGATGCTATTAATGTATGGTCTGTTGAATTTGTATCAAAGGATATTGCCAGTTATCCTCAGGTAACTCTTGAAGGCGGAATAACATGGGGTGCTGATGAGGCTGCACTTAAATCTGCATACGGCGAGCCTTCAGCAGCTGAAAGACATGATGACGGAGGATATACTCAGTATATTTATACTGACAATGCTGCAAATGTAATTTATCTGGACGTGTATGATAACGGCGGTCTGGGAAGAATCGTTATGGAATCCTATGACTGATAAATTCATATAAAAAATAAGAGGGGACGCATAAATTTGCGTCCCCTCTGAATTCTGTTTATCAGACTTCATCTGATTCAACATCATCCTCGACCTTGTCAAGTTCTTCTTCCTCACAGCCGCAGGCGCAGGCGTCAGTTACAACTCCTGTATCCTCTGCTTTTTCTGCAGGAATTTCACAAACCTCGTCATCTTCGCAGCAATCGTCCTCACAGCCGCAGCAGCAGTCATCGCAGTCTTCGTCGATATCCTCTTCGCAGCAGCATGGATTTTCTTTTGCTTTCTTATAAATAATTGCAGCAGCTGCAGCAGCTCCGGCAGCAAGAAGTCCGAAAATTAAACCTTTTTTCATAATATTCCTCTTTTCTCCGCAGATAATAATTTTGACGGTCTGCGGTCCGTTGCGATTAAGGGTGATATAATTGCCCGATATGCAGGGAGCAAATCTCTGATTTGCGTATCTGCAAGGGCATTTAAATAAATATAATAAGTTAAGTTTAACTTATTATATCATAAATAAAAACAAATTTCAACAATTTTATAAATTTTTTGTTATATACATCAAAATTGAAATCGCAGTCAGTGGAGCGGTTTCACAGCGGAGTATCCTTTCGCCCAGCCAGGCTGTATTTATTCCGGCGCTTTTGGCAAGCTCAGCCTCCTCCGGATCAAAGCCGCCCTCACTTCCGATAAGGAGCGAAAAGCTTTTTTTGCCTTCCGTTTTCAGTTCGGAAAATCTCACGCCGCCCTCCTCGTAGAGCATTATGGGGCATTCGGTTTCAGCCATCTGTGAAACGGCGGTTTTAAAGTCGATTATCGGCATTACCTCCGGAATTATCCCTCTGCCCGACTGTTTTGCCGCTTCAAGTGCAATTTTATTGAGCCTTTCAAGCTTTTTGGCAAAATCCTTTGGCTTGGGACGTGAAATGCAGCGTCTTGTCAGAACAGGTACTATTTTTGACGCACCCAGTTCAACTGATTTCTGGATAATGGTTTCAAGCTTGTCAAGCTTCGGGACTGCCTGGTAAAGAGTAAGTTCTACTGACGGTTCTGCGGCACAGAGCCGGCTTTCAAGTATATCGAGAAATACGGCGTCCTCAGTGATTTTATTTATTGAGCATTTATAATCTGTTCCCTCAGCGCAGACGGTGAGTATCTCACCCGGTTTCATTCTGAGGGAAAAACCGATGTGTCTTGCGTCGCTCCCCGTTATGACGGGAGTTTCGGTGTTCATTTTTTCGAGAAAAAATCTTGGCATAGTTCCTCCGTTAAGGCAACACCACACAATTATTGTCGTACAGATGCGCCGTCAGATTTTTTGTCAGGCGAAGGTCGCCCCCCGGATTGCATAAAAATCTTGCAGGCATACTGGCGTATGTCAAAAGATTTTTGTGTGATATGACGGAAAATCTGCAAGCAGATGTGCGGCAAAGGCGACAGCTGTTAAATGTGCGGTGTTGCCTTTATTATTTGCTGTCAGATGTGAAAAAATACGGTTGAAAAATGGGCGGCAGGTTGTTGCTGTCAGCGTATTTAATTCGGGCGAGCAATGCTCGCCCCTACAAGATAATATTGAAATCCTGCTGCTATATGTAAATTATACTATATTGCTTTTCTTTTTTCAATATTTTTTTATAATTTTGCTGTAAATCCATTGACATAGAACGCTGTTTGAGTTATGATAAATAAAGAAATTACAGAAAGAAGGATAAGATTTGTTTAAAAAAATTCTTTCGATTGCAGTCTGCGCAGTTTTTACAGGCGCTATGTTCTGCGGCTGCGGAGATAAAGAGGAATCCTCGCAGGATTATTATTACGGTCAGACTTTAAAGGAAGTTGACGGCAAGGAAATCTATCTGATTTATGACGGAAGATTCGTCGAGGACGAGGAAATGGACGCCCTTGTCAACTATTACGTTTCGATACAGAACAAGGATTATGACCTTTTCAGATCGGTTCAGCCGGAGACTTATCTGGAATTTCTTGAAGACAAACAGTCGATGGATATTCCGGGGTATGTTGATGATGAATACAGTCAGATGGAAACAGACCTTGGCGCTGGCTTTGATTTTTCACAGATTGAGGTTACCGACTGCGGTGACAGCAAGGACGACAACGGAATAAACGATATAAAGGATCTGCTGGACGGTATCTATAAGGACGCAGGAAAGGAAAAAAGCTTTTCTGATACTATTAAAAGTGCAAAATATATTACTTATGATCTGACTGCCACAGGCGGCGACGGAGATGACTATAATCTTACAGATGAAACGAAATATATCTTCACCTGTGAGGACGGAATCTATATTTTCTGACGGGAGGAAACAGTCTTGAAGGATAATCCGATAATATGCAATACAGCAAAGCTTCTGAAAAAAAGCTGTGCTGACATTAAAAAAATTTTTCTTATAAGCTTTAAGGTTGACAATGAATCCGAGCTTACAAGCTTTAAGCTTGCGCTTATACTTGATGATAACACTCATAACCTGCCGGAGCTTGAATGCCGTCTTTATCTTGAAGTGGACTGCGAACTGCCCTTTGACCTTGTTATTTACCGTGAAAGCGAATTTGACAGGCTGAAAAATGAGATCGGCACATTCGCATGGAAAATAGAAAATTCGGGAGCGGAAATTTATGGGTAGAGGATATCGTGACAGCGACAGCAGAAGGTATTTCGACTGGCTTTACTACGCAAACCTTGATCTGCTTGCGGCAAAAAATCTGCAGGGGGACGAAAGGTGCTACAACGGCGCTGCCTTTCATTGTCAGCAGTGCATTGAAAAAGCGCTGAAAGGGTATCTCCTTTTTAAAAAGCACCATCTCTATGACGGTCACAACCTTACATGGCTCTGCAAGCAGGCAATGCAGATAGACTATCATTTCGGAAAGTGGGTGGAAAAGAGCACTCTGCTCAATCATTACTACATAGAAACAAGATACCCTGCCGACATTCCTTTTGATATTGACACCGACACGGTAATGGAGCTTATTCATTCGGCGTCAGAAATGCTTAGTTTTATTACCGAGATAATACATTTCGATTTCAGAAGTTATCATAAAAGATAATTCTGCCAGGGAAATTATTTTTAATTGTAGGGGACGGCGCCCACGACGTCCCGGTTTGTGACCAGACAGGACAACGATATCGTAAACTTACTGGCTGTCGGTAGGGGCGACCATTGGTCGCCAGTGAAATTGTGATTTTTTGTACCGGGCGACCGATGGTCGCCCCTACAGAATATATTTTTTCCCGTAATGTAAGTTTGTCAATCATATTG
>DBQM01000022.1 GCA_002305725.1 Ruminococcus sp. UBA1394
ACAGAGATTTTTTCGCAGGGCCAATAACTCCGTTGCCGCAGGGTATTATACCTATTTTCTTCTTGCCGCTTTTCTTTTCGAGTACTGCTGCTGCGTAGATTTCCTTGTTTTTCAGAAACGGAAACGGCTGTCTTTCACCTACTATAACAGGAGAAAGAAACGGCGCAATTTCAGAATTGAAATATTCTTCAAGATGTTCATTTTCGCTCTTGTCAATATTTTTGAAATCGACAATTCTGACATTGTGTTCCTCAAGTCTGCCCATCAGTTTTCCGTAAACGATATCCTTGCGTTCATTCAGCATATGTACTCTTTCAAGGACAGCATCAATCTGCTCTCCGGCGGTCATATCCGTTTTGTTTTCACGGATATTTCTGTCCAGCAGCATCTGGTCAATCAGCGAACCTACACGAACCATAAAAAATTCATCAAGGTTACTCTGATAGATTGACACAAAAGACAGTCTTTCACAAAGAGGGTTTTTATTGCTTTCTGCCTCTTCAAGAACTCTTTCGTTGAATTTCAGCCAGGATATTTCCCTGTTCATATAAACCTGTTTTTCTGATTTGCTCATTTCAAATCGCTCCATTTCTGTGCATTATTATCATAAATGCATTTTATTTTTTTCAGAAAGTACTTATTATAATTATAAATTGCATTTGTGAAATCTGAAATCACATTAATGTAAAATATGTGTAAAGAAATAATTATAATCTGACCGTCAATAGTATTGTAAAATTTGTCTATTGTAATACAACATCATATTCCCCGATTTCCTGTATTTTAATTGACAAATTTACATAGCTATGGTATAATTGAAAATCTGATACAGCTGAATATACATAACAGGAGGTAAATATGCCGCTGAAAATTATAACCGGTGATATTCTTGAACAAAAATCCGATATATTAGTAATGCCTGCAGCACCCAGGAAAGGTCCGTCGTCAGAATTTGCTGAAAATATCTATAATGCTGCCGGTTATGACGATATGCAAAAAGCACGTAAAAAAATCGGACATTTACCTGCCGGAGAAGCAGCTGTTACACCAGGATTCAATCTGACTGCAAAGTATGTGATCCACGTTTTTACTCCGGAATGGTTCGGCGGATTTATGAATGAACCTGAATTTCTTGCAAACTGTTACTGTAATGCAATAAAAAGTGCTGTAAAACTGAATGTGAAAAGCATTTCTTTTCCACTTCTCGGTTCTGGTACAAATCGTTTCCCGCCCGATGTTGCTGAAAAGATTGCTGTTCATGCTATTTGTAACTGCCTAAGAACTCATTCATATTCCATAAATGTTTATCTTGTAATCTGTCCGGGTACAGCAAAAGCGCTGTCTGAGTGTGATATAGCTTTACCGGAAGAAAAAAAGCAGTTTCATAAGTCAAGATTTATTAAATATATGAACGATAATATACCCAACATCACTAAATTTGCAAACTACATTGGCTGCAATAAAAGTACTGTTAACAGAATTATGAACGGCAATACAGAATGTCCGCAGAAAAGTACTGTTCTTTTGATTGCAATAGGTCTGCAACTCTCAAAAGAGGAAAGATACGATTTTATCAATTGTTCCGGCAATCCATATCCTGTTGATGAGCGGGATTATAAACTTGAAGAATTGCTTGACAGTGGTTATACAAATATTGATGATATCAATATACTTTTATATCAGCAAAACCCTGAATGGGAGCTGAGGCACAAATGCAGGGGCGATATGATTTCTGAATCGAAAAAAAAGACAAATCCATAAAAATATAAAAACGCTGCTTTTTCAGAGCAGCTTTTTTTGTTGCAAAAATGTTGCAAAATTGTTGCAGACGTTGCAACGGATTTTTTCATTTGCTGCAGTATAATAATAATATTGCTGAAAGCAAAGGCTTTCATACGTCTGTTCATGCTTTCTGTTTTCAATTCCCGCATACATTAAATTGACAGCAGATCAACAGCGGATACATTAACGGCAACACATATTATATGGAGGAAAAAGATAATGAAAAGAAGAATTATGAGTATTGTCATGGCGTCTGTAATGGTTATGTCCGGTATGACAGGGTGCGGTGATAAGAAAAAAGATACCGATAACATTGAAGATGCAATCAATTCAATGTCAGAAAAAGAAATCGAAGCTGCGATCCTTGACAATGCTGCGAAAATTGATTCAGAAAACGGCATCAGCGAAACAACAGAGCCCCAGCCCGAAGAAATAGACCCTTTTAAAACGCTGAATGTTACTTTCAGCGGAACAGCTCCACACAGCCAGATTGAATATAGCGGCGGTTATTCCTATGTTACTTACACCCCAAGTATTGAAACAGGCATGAAAAACGGCGACATTGTTACAATAACCGCTGAACTGAACAGCAGCTTTGAAAACAAATATATATTAACCGAAACACAAAAGCAATATAATGCAGAGGGACTTTCTTCATATGTAGAAAATCTTAATGAAATCCCACAGGACACAATGACCAAAATGGATCAGACTTTCAGAGATGGTTATGCAGCTTATCTTGCAAAACAGAATTTCTCCTGCACAATCAGCGATATGACATTGCTCGGAAACTATATGCTGTTTGAAAAAAACACCTTTTCAAATAATGGAAGTGCAAACTACATTTATTTTGTCTATAAAATCAATGCTGATTTTACATACAGAGATATAGCAGAAAATCATGAATATTATTGGTGTGCATACTATGAGAATGTTGTTTTGCTGCCGGATGGGACTGTTTCAGCCGATTTTGAAGATTTACATATGGGAAGTATGGATTCATTTTTAATTGATGCGTGGATAATAGACGGCTGTCAGGATCTGGATACTCTTTTTAATAAGAATGTTACGGCAAATACAGACAATTATAACTATGAGTCAACTGTTCAATAAGCAAATAATCACAGAGGAGAAGAAAGAAAATGATCAGATTTGATGAAATGCCGTCATCGGCACAGAAAGCGTACAAGGTTACAAACACTGTTAGAAAAGCAGCATTGTTTATCGGCTGGGCCATTTTTGTATTGGCATTTATACTTTCCATAAAAAACAGCGAAGGCATAAAAAGTACTTTGATGGCGGCATTTGTTTCAGCTGGAATTTTTCCGGGAATGATCCACGGAGAGTTTGCTTATAAAAAGGCGATAACTACGCTGAAAAATTATCTGGGACCATTAGGATTTTTTATCGGTCTTGGTATAGCCTGCTTTCTGTTTACTATATTTTATGTGTTTGGATTCATTTTTCCGATTATAGATACAATTCTGTTCATACTGAAAAAACCGCTTATTTATCCCTTTGAGAACAGGTGCTTTCTTGAAACAAGAAAAGCGCAGGAAGAAATTGCAGCAGAGGCTTATAATGAATTGCTGCGTGCTGCAAACAGTGATGACGCAATGACAAAACTGCAGAAACTGAAAGATATGATGGAACAGGGTATAATCACAGAAGAAGAATTCATCCGCAAAAAAGCTGAACTTCTGGAGGAATTTTAAAGTAAGCTGATTCTTTTTCTGATTCAACTGTTTCTTCTTTACAATGCCGGATTTATACATAAAACACCTCCTATGGTTTCTGTTAAAATACCATAGGAGGTGTTTTTTTCTATTGTCCCTGTTTACCTGTTATTCAATATTTATTCTTGTATCAGCATACGTCTCATAAGACACAGATCAAAAGCATTGATAACATCATCTTTATTCAGGTCTCCGGCTTTCCAGTCGGTAAGGTCTCCGTTACAAACCAGCCACTTCTGCATCATAACAACATCAGCCACATTGAATTTACCGTCGGCATTGACGTCACCCAAAACTTCTTCTGCATTGTCATCAAAGAGAAATGTCCAGGAGTTAACTGCAATATCCTTGTCAGAGAAAACAAAGTAAAGATCGTGTGTTCCGCCTACCTGGGCAACCTCACTGTTTCTGATGGTCGTAAATTTATCCTTTGAATCAAAGTCAATACTTGTGAGAATTTCACCGGTCGGAGAATCCATTCTGACTTCCATTCTTCCGCTTCCCTTTACGCTGGCAAGGAAATCAACCGGTCTGTCAAGCAGCGGAGCATTTGAATTTCCGCCTGTACTGCCTGTATTTTCTGCTGCGAAAAACTCAATAGCGTCATCAGATTTTATATATCTGAATTCTGCATAATCGGAATAATAAACCTTATCCCCGTCAGAGAAACCATTCCAGATATTTCTCAGACCGTCCGCCCATTCTCTTGTGTTGGTAAGCTCGGCAGAAATGTCAATATCATATTTCTCGTTAACAGTAATACTGTCGATAACAAAAGTAATAAGTGCATCGTTATCAACATTAAAGTAACCCATGTTCATAAGACCGTCAGCACCGCCCATATAACAGGTTATCGTATATTTTCCGGTACCTGTAATTTCAGCAGAACCGACACAGTCATCACCATCACTGGTAGCAGGATACATAGAAACTGTTGTGTCTTTATCAACGCTCGTTACTGTAAAATTGTATCGTATAGTATCAACTGCTGTTTTTTCAAGTACGGGTGTTTCTTCCTCTGTATCAGTTTCACCGGAGGATGTAAATTCAACGTCTTTTACACTGAACCATGAGCCTTCTTTACTGCTGATAACATCAGGATTATTCATGTCTGACGTGTCATAGATAATATCGGCAGTATTATTCAGTTCAGCGGCATAATTGACAGTAAACGGGTCAACATGGCTTATGGACTTTACGCCTTTCTTTGTTCCGCCGGTTTTTTCAATGGTAACAGTTTCCTCGTCAACGTTTATCATATCAACGCCTAAGCTTCTGTAACTGCCTGTAATGCCCATGCCTCTTTTCAGAGAAAGAGTGTGGTAGAACATATACCAGCTGTCGTTGAATTTCTGCATATGTGTGTGGTTATTGGAATAGTCAAATCCGGAAACTCCGGGGTTTACAAAACATTCGCCTTTCATTTCCCAGCTTGACGTATCAAGTGGTGTTTTCGTGGTCATATAGACCATTCCGCACCCTGCCGGAGCATCACAGTCATAAGGCCATTGTTCAGAATGGTCTGACCAGTCAGAGCAATAGGTGTAAACATAAGTGCCGCCTATATAGTTAAGCTCACTTGCCTCAAAAAAGTACGGCGCAGGTATTTCTGCAAAATCACTTGCAAAGGAAACCATATCCTCTCCAAGCTTTACAATTCTTGACGAACCGGGCATGAAATCTGTTCCTCCGCTTGCTTTTCCTCCTCCGAATGAGAGCCAGCCGTCGCCGTTTTCATCAATCACAACGCCAGGATCAAAAGGATTCGGACAGTCTTTCAGACCCGGTGTACTGGTGCTTATCAGCGGTTTGCCAAGCGGGTCGTCCCATGGACCCAGAGGGTCAGTCGCATGGATAACGCCGACGCCAAGACCGTTGTTGGAGAAATACAGATAAAAATGAGTTTTTCCGTCTGCCTCAACTCTTGATGTAATGGAGGGTGCCCATGAATTGGTTATCCACGGAGCAATCTCTCCTACATTGATTTCGCCGTGATATATCCAGTTCACCATATCGTCAGTAGAAAGAATCACAAAGGATTTGATTTTTTCATAGGTGTTGTCAACGTCAGGACCAGCCGCCTTGAACTGTTCATGATCGTTTGTACCAAAAAGGTAAAGCCTGCCGTTATACTCAACGGACGTAGGGTCGGCACAGAAAAAATCTGAAGAAACAGGATTATTGTATCTTGTGTCCTTAAAATTATTCGTACTGATTTTATCTGCGCTGATAGAAATCCCTCCTGTCGTATCCACTGCCTCAGACGGCGAAAGTTTTGTATCTGCGGCATATGTAACCAATGACGCAGAAGTTCCTGCGCATATTACTGCGGACAAAATGCAGGCGATAAAGCGTGTAACACGGTTTGTTTTGTGAATCATTTTTTACCTCCCAAGTAATAATATCTTTTAGAACTTTTAACTGCTAATTATATTATAACGTTTCCTGTGAAAACAGGATAGAAATATACTGACGATTTATTAGCACAATTCTGACATGAATTCAAAATATTAAAAAGCAGTTAATTCTGTACTCAGGATTTTTTAAAGAAACTCCTTGTTAAGCTCTGCACGCCTTCTCGGTTCTGGAAATCATAACAAGCAGTAAAATCAGAAAGAAAGCAAGATAAACAGGCATAAGCTTCAGACTTATATGATTTGCAATCAGACCGAAAACCGGCGGCATAAATGTTGAACCGACATAGGCGCTTGCCATCTGAATGCCTATGATACCCTGTGAATTTTCTGCGCCGAAGTTTTTCGGAGTGGAGTGAATAATACACGGATAGACAGGAGCACACCCAAGGCCGATTATGACAAAACCTGTAACAGATGTTATTTTCCATGGAAGTGCTGTGCAGGCAACACCGGTCATCGCAATGACTGTACCCAAACGAATCATTTTATTGTCACCCAGCCTGTCTGATATAAAGCCGGACAGGAATCTTCCTGCTGTGATTCCGATAAAAAACAGTGACCCAAACGCAGCGGCTTCTTGCTTTGAAGCTCCTCTTGTACCCTCCAGATAACTGCTTGCCCAGAGCATTGTTGTGGCTTCTGCGGCACAATACGACAGAAATCCGATCAGCAGATACGGTACGCCTTTTATTTTCAAAGCACCTTTTATGCCGAGGACTGCGGTATTGTTTTCTCCCGCTGCCGCAGACCTGTTGACTTTCCACAGCGGAATAGTAAATACCAGTACAGCAGCGATACCAAACTGCAAATACGAAACCATGCGGTATCCGTTTGTCCATACAGTATGAGTCAGCGCATAGCTCATAATATACGGGCTGATTATCGTTCCTACGCCCCAGAAACAGTGCAGCCAGCTCATGTGTCTTGAATTATAATGCAGGGCAACATAGTTATTCAGCGCTGCGTCAATTGCTCCTGCGCCAAGTCCGTAAGGTATTCCCCATAAACACATCTGATAAAATTCAGTCGTCGTTGAAAATCCATACAAGGCAATGGCAGTAAGAAAAACGCTAACAATTGTCACGGTCCTTGTTCCGAATTTCTTTGTAACACGTTCTGACATCAGTCCGGAAATGATGGTGCCGCCTGAAATGATCATAGAAATAAATCCCATATATGATAACGGAACATCAAATTCAGTACGAATTACAGGCCATGCTGAACCCAGCAAAGAATCGGGCAGTCCAAGGCTTATAAAAGCAAGGTATATAACCGCTAACAGTAATAAATACATTTTACTCCTCTTTCATATCACAATTTACTGAACTTTTCTCAATTGCCGGAGCAGTATAACGTTGAAACAGTAAGACTGTCCTCCGGTTCGGGAGAATATCCGTTATCCGAATACAGCACATAACTGCTGCCGGGATAACCCAGAAGTTCAGTCCGGCGTATGTCTGACTTTGCTGTGCTTTCAGCAGTTTTGTCAAATGGAATGGCCTTTTTGTTGCGGATAAAGAATACCAGTTCGTCCAGCGCAATATCCACATAATGATGACCCTTTGGCAGAATTTCTGTCTGACAGTCATTGCGTGACTTCATTCTCACCATCATCATTTCCTCCGGAAGATAAACATACCGTCCCTGTGCATTCTGCCTGTACACAGGAGCAATCATCAGCTCATTTCCAAGCAAAAGCTGATCCTCAACCTGTTTTGCCATCATATCCTCGGGGAAGTCAAACGCAAGGGGCTTAAACATCATTTCATCATTAAGAGCTGCTTTGAGATACTCGCTGTAAAGATACGGCACAAGGCTATAGCGTATCTTTATCATCTCTGCAGCAGCATTGACGTTATCAAAGCGGTAAAGTTCCTGATTTCGGGTACCGTCTGCGGAGTGATTGCGGAAAAGTGGTGTGAACAGGGAATACTGGAGCCAGCGCAGCATTAAATCTTCGGTGGCATCACAGCCGAATCCGCCTGTATCAGACCCAGCAAACAGGAATCCTGCCATATTCAGCGCCGGCAGCTGCTGCATGGACTGGAGTATGTGTGACCACCATGATTTGTTGTCACCCTGCCAGATACCGCCATATCGGTGTGCACCGATAAAGGACGAGCGTGAGAAAAATAATGTTCTCTTTTCGGGACATATCTCCTGCAACGCCTCAAAGGCGGAACGGGTCATATTCATGCCGTAGAGGTTGTGAACGTCGCTGTGCTTTACCTTCGTACCGTCTACGTTATGATAAAACTTGTCATAGTCACCCATGTTTCCGTTAAGTCCTGCAACCATTCCTGTGAATGCAAAATACTCGTTTATCCCCATATTTCCGGAAGTGAGTTTCCCGATTTCTGCACAGGTATCTGCAAGCCTGTCCTCAGTATAGAAAATGGCAGGCTCGTTCATATCATTCCAGAAACCATCTATTCCCATATCTGTAAGAACGGAATATTTCCTGCCGAACCATTTCCTTGCCTCAGGCTGTAAGAAGTCGGGGAAATGTACCCGTCCCGGCCATACTGCACCGACAAAATCTTCACCGTCCGCATTTTTGCAGAAGTAATTCTGCTGTACCCCCTCCTCATAAACATCATAGCCTTCCTCGATTTTAACCCCAGCATCAATAATCGGAACAAGGTGAATCCCCTGCCCTTTCATGTCCTGTACAAGATTTTCAAGGTCGGGGAAGCGCTCCTTGTCAACAGTAAAATCCTTGTAACGCTCCATATAGTCAATATCCAGATAGATACTGTCAAGGGGTATGCCTGCGTCTTTGTACTGCTGTGCAACATCACGGATATCCTGTTCGTCTTTATACCCCCAGCGACTCTGACCGTAACCGAAAGCCCATAGCGGCGGAATATAACTTCTGCCGATGATATGCCGGAATTGTCTGACAATATCCTTTTCGATTTCGCCTGTGATGATATAAACGGCAAGGTCATTTTTTGCGGTTTTGATATGCATTACGCTTCTTTTGGTGTAGCCAATGTCAAATTCCATTTTTCCTGCAAAGTCGAAAAATGCGCCGAATGTCACCTTTCCGCTGATGATGATAAAATTATGAGCACCGTAAAGCGAACGGGTATCCTCATGGTGATTGGGATTGTCATAATTCCAGCTGACGTACTGCCAGCCTCTTTTGTTGATACCTCGTATCTGTTCCCCAAGACCGTATACAATATCGTCCTCTGCGAGATTATATGTGAATCCGCCCTGACCGTCAGTTTCAAAAAACGGCAGCTTATCCTCCGCTTTTTCAATATCCTTTACAACTGCGTCTGTGGGAAAGGGATTCCCGTAAACATACTTTTTTATCATAACAGCACTTCCTCTCAAAAGTCCATTGATATTTATTCTTATATATGATATAATACTATAAAATGATAAGGAAATCTATTGATATTCTATTATATTCTGATACTATCCTACTTTCGGAGGCGTTTGCATGAATCAGCGAAGTTCCAGAGAAAACCGTATTCACAGCTCGGAAATCAAGCCATACAGCTATTATAAATGTATTATCCCCGACCATTTCAACTGCGTCCCAATGCACTGGCACAGCGAATTTGAGATTAATTTTATCCGTGAAGGCTCGGCTGAGTTTATATGCGGAGAAGAAAAATTCACTTCCTCCGCCGGTGACATTATAATTACTCAGCCAAATGTCATGCACTCCATTTATCCCTGCTCAGACACCCGGCAGATTTATGATACACTTGTTTTCAGTCACGAGATTTTCGGCGGTACAGACTCCGACAGATATATCAGCGAATGTATAAAGCCGCTGATAAACGGCAGTATGCGGATACAGATACATATTACACCGGAACACCATTATTACTCTGAATTTGAAGAGGTCATTGAAAATATTTTCGCCTGTGCAAAAGGTGATACTCCTCAGCTTGATATGCTCATGCGCAGCGAACTTTTAAAGATTTTCTGGCTGCTGGAAACGGAAGCGGAAACTTACACAGATATCGGCGAAACCGGTGAAAATATCCGTCCGGCTCTTGAATACATTGCGGCACATTTTCATGAGGTCATTACCATCAAACAGCTTGCCTCTGCAGTACATTTAAGCGAAAGCTATTTTATGAATCAGTTTCAGAAACACGTCGGATTCAGCGCAGTTGAGTATATCTCCCATTTCAGAATAAACCAGGTCTGCAAGGCGCTTGTCAGTACCAAAAAGAATGTTCTGGAAATTGCCTTTGACTGCGGTTTCCATAATATCTCCAATTTTAACCGGCAATTCCGGAAAATCGCAGGCTGTTCTCCGACTGAATACAGGAAAAGATTTGCAGTCGCTCAAAAGTAACAGTAAAGTAATCCCGACTTTCTGTTTTTCTTCCGGCATAAGCAAGGCGAACCTGAGAATGTTCCCAGGTTCGCCTTTTGTCATATCAGTGTCATTTCTTACGTTTTCTTTTTAAAATCGCAGCTGTACCGATACCTCCTGCTGCCAATACCAAAGCACCGCCTCCAACTGCATATGGAATAACCTTATTTCTTCCGGAACTGTCTTTGCTTTTATCAGATGTCAGAACAACAGGCATACCAGTCACCTGTGCTCCGTCAACTGCGAATGTACCGGACATTACAGTTATTTCTGCCCTATGCTCCTTTGCTTCAAGTCCGCTCAATTCATAGGTCACGGCACGATTTCCCACTGACTCCAGAATATGATTGTCTGCAACATTTTCGCCGTCCAGCTTTACGCTGATACATGACTGTGCGACTGCGCCGGTCAGGGCAAAGCCTGTGCCATTAAATGTGAATGTCATGACAGCGCCTTCCGTTCCCTCGGAAACAGTGCGCTTGTAATTGTTAAAACTGCTCATTGTATTGTGCGTCCAGTTTCCGGTATAGGCAAATGCCGTATCCGTATTGTCAAATCTGGTAATACACGGCTCTGTTTCTTCTACTTGCTCAACTGCAATATTGTCAAAGCAGTTATTGTTCCATGAACTGTATAATGCCCCACGTCCAGCACTGCATGAGGGTGAGCCGCTGTAGGAAGCAACTTCCGTACCGTCTATCCACGCAGTCACATCTGAATCAACTGCCTGTATTTTCAGATTATGCCATTTACTGCTGTCAAAGTCCGAAAGAACGCCTTCTGCAACCGTACTGTTACCGTTGTTCAGTTTCCATGCACCGTTTTCATAAATGCGTATCCAGTATCCGTTTTCCGCAGAACTTGCAAGATTATATCTCAATCCGATACCGGCGTAATTTTCTTCCGGAGCATTACTATTTGTCAGCAGAACATCAGCAGATATGCTGTAATTATACCATCTGTCATCACCAAAATTTGTGGTAGGATTCGGCGTATAGCCCCATTCTTCCGCTTTGATATCCGGTGTTATCATCTGCATCAGAACATTGCTGCCGTTTACATTCTGTACCTCAAAAGCGCCGCCCTCATCTGTTGTATATCTTGGGGCATTTCCTCTTGAAGACAGATAATCCTTCGGGTAATCTTTGTACTCAAAATCATCGGTATATGGAAGTGTAAGGATTTCGGACTTCTGTTCTTCATATTCGTATTCCGACTGGCTGTGTTCAACAGTAGAAACTGTTACCATAGAATAAGGCTTTACAGTGACTGAATAGGTGTATGAACCGTTATTCTCCACAGGTGTTACTGTTTCTGTCATTCTTAAATAATTCTCATTCCATGCACCGCTGTCCGGTCCCCTTGTTTCCCATACATACGCATTTGATAATGCTTTTTCAAGGTTACTTACCTTGAAATTGTAGGTGATTGGTTCAGCTGTTGTATTGGTGATGACTGTACTGTAATCTCCGGTCTGAGTGTCAGCAGCAGTCATAAAGCTGTATGTGGCATCGACAATAGCATGACCGTCACCGCCGGCAACACCGTCAGCGTAACAGGCCTCCTCAATGAATGCCCAGCCTTTTTTGATAAATTGTGAAAAATGAAGTGACATATAATATCCGCTGTCCAGATAATAACTGCCGCTCCATGGTTCATTTGCCATTATCAGATGTTTCTGACAATAGGTCACGCCGTCATAATAAGCGGAAATTGCCGGCTGATACTCATAAAGCGTCATCTCACCTCCGGGATACATGGTTATAATTCTGTTGGCAATATCAAGAACGCCGTTTATATCAGACATACCCGACCCTGTACCGTCATAATTATACGTACCCTGTGCATAGCTCATTGGAGAACTTGCCTCGCTGAACCAGAGCTCCTTGCCGTACTCATCTGCCAGCAGCTGTGCATTTGCATTTGACCAGCTGGTATAGTGACTTCCCAGTACATCAACAGCGTCCAGCAGTTCTGAATCGTTCATCATCATATCCGCGATGTTCCAGCTGCACACTTCATCTGCCGCAACTATCTTAATTGAAGAATAATCGTAAGGACAGTCTGTTTCAGCTTTCAGACTCCTTGAGAGGTATTTTACCCATTCTGTGTCAATGCCTCTTTCGTTCCGGACTGCGCTTACATAGTCAAATTCCAGTCCATAGGTTTCAAAGGCTGCGTCCAGTGTTTCCTTATACCATTTATAGCGGGCGGCATAAACATCACCTGAATTTGTTACCCATAACGGTTCACTCCAGTAAAGCATATCCAGTGTCAAGTCCGGATTGATGGTCAGAGCGTCTGCCGCAAGCTGATAACCGGCACCCCTTGTCACATCGGCTTCTTCGGTTTCGGTACGCATGACACATGGTTCTGTACCGGAAGACGAATTTACATCCGAACCCATTTCCAGTTTCAGATGATTGATACCAACGCCTTTATCGCTGAACAGGTAGTTCAGAATTTCCCAGTATGCATCTGGATTTTCTGCTTTGTAGTCCATAAGCAGACGTGAAGAATTGTTTCCGCTGACCATTCCTGCGCCACGATAACGTTTGTTTTCAGCAAGTTCTGCTTTTGAACCGTCTATGATAATATCCATATTTTTCCCTTCCGCACAAGCCGGTATTTCTCTGACAGCAGCCGGCAATATCATAGCTGCGCATAATGCTGTGCTGATAATTGCTTTCAGTAACTTCATAAAAAATCTCCTTTGGGTAGTTAAGGAAGTACTGATTAAATCTGGTATGCAAGCAAGATGTGTGCCAAGCCGATAGGCATGATTTAATCAGTGATTCCTTAATAGTATAATACCATTATCCACCCAAAAGAGGTTGTTGTCAATCTCAAATTATTATCGTATTCCAAAAATATTAACATTTACAGGTTAAGCACTCCTTTTGATTTCCGGAACTCACCGGGCGTCATCCCTTCATATTTACGAAAAACCATTCCGAAATAAGTCGCACCATGATATCCTACTTGTTCTGCAATATCTGAAATGCTTTTATCGGTATTCAAAAGCAGCTGCTTTGACTGCGCAATTCTCCGTCTGGCAAGATATTCCGCAGGTCGCATTCCCATTCTTTCTTTGAAACATCGGCAGAAATGCTGTATTGAAACTCCGGAAATTTCTGCAATCTGTGCCAGAGTAATATCCTGAGCAAAATTCTCGTCCATAAATCTGACTGCATTACGGAGCAATTCTTTCTTAACGGTTCTCACATTCTGATTTTCAAAAAAATTTTTGCTCATAAGTATAACCAGTCTGTAAATCAGCACAGAACAGATTTCATTTCCGTTCAGACTGTCCTGTGCAGCAGTATAGATTTCCTGGAATATCTGTAAAAAAGTTTCTTTATCAAATGATTCATATAATAAAAAATCCGGAAACCCCAATGACCGCATAACTGCAGAAAGCATATTTCCCCGAAACACCAGCCATGCAGTTTTCCATTCCGTATCAGCAGGATAATACTCATGCGGTATACCGGGGGAAAGGTAAAAACAGTCTCCGGATTTCTGCGTGTATGTTTTACCATTTACTTTGAGAATTCCTTCGCCGTCCAGCGTTACAAGGAACTGATGAGATACAAGTCCTTTATCACGGAAAATGTGATATTCCGGATCGTTTATGCCGATTCCTGTCAGGTAAAACGGGAGGTTTGTCTGATTTCCGATTACAGGATATATGATTTCCGGCACATTCATCCACTTCCTTTCGAAAAAAGAAAATATCTTTATTTATATTAAGGATATGCCACATAGCGGTAATGCGGCATATCTGCGCCTCTGTAATGTTTTGTCCATTTATCAGTTAAAACCATTCCATTCCTTAAAGCGACATTCTGAGAGGCTGTATTGGTATCTCTTATTATAGAGCATACTTCCCTGGCTTTGAGTATTTCAAAAGCATATTTTTTACACGCTATGGCAGCTTCTGTGGCATAACCTTTATGCCAGTACAGACGTTCAAAAAGATATCCTATTTCAAGCACCTGCGTTTCTTTCCATGGCTGCATTGTAAGTCCGCATTGACCAATCATTTCATCTGTTTCTTTTAGAATTACTGCCCATAAGCCAAAATTCCATTTTTGATAACGGGAAATTTGCCTGTCCAGCCATTCCTGCACTTCGGCATCGCTGAATGCACCTTCATAAGCATACATAGTATCATCGTCCTGCATGATTTTACATAAGGACTGAAAATCATTCTGATTCATTTCCCGCAGATAAAGTCTGTCTGTTTCAAGTATCATTTTTTCACTCCTTTAGTTTTTGAGCAGCAGCCGATTTATCGTTTCATCTGAGATTGTTATAGTAAAAAACTGCCAGCTGAGTTCTGTCACGCAGTCCCAGCTTTTCAAGAACAGTACTCAGATAATTTCGGACAGTACCCTCGCTCAGATAAAGCTCAGACGCAATTTCCCTGTTGCTCAGACCTTCTGCCACAAGTTCAATAATTTCACATTCCTTCGTGCTTATATCATACCTGCTGAAATCAAACTCAGACCTGCTGTTTTGCTGCATAAGCTCCGGCAGTCTGCCGATTATGCTGTCACCGAAAACACTCTGACCGCTCATAACTGTTTCAAGCGCAGGTACAATTCCCTGAAAATCCTGTTTCAGAATATATCCCTTTGCGCCTATTTTCAGTGCCTTGACTATGTACTCATCATCTGAAAATGTTGTGAGATAAAGTATTCTCGCTTCCCTGTCCCTGCTGAGAATTATCTCCCCTGCTTCAAGTCCTGTCATACCGTCCATGCGGATATCCATAAGCAATACGTCCGGTTTGTACTTTTCATATAGTTCCACAGCCTCACTTCCGCTGCTGCCCAGAGCTGCTACAGTAATATTTCCTCCTGCTTCAATAATTGTTTTCAGCGACATTGCAACGATATTGTCGTCATCAACCACTACTATTCTCATAATTCACCCCGTTTGTTTTTTCAGCGACACAAAAATACGAAAGCCTTTTTTGCCGGAACTTATCTCAATGAACCCGCCGAGATTGCTCACTCTTTCACGCATATTCGACAAACCTATTCCGCCATCGTCTACAATTATATCACACATTCCGTTGTCCTCCACCATAAGCTGATAAAATGCAGGATGTTCACGCATTACTACTCTTACACTATCAGCAGAACTGTGCTTTATTATATTGGAAACGCCCTCTTTCACAATACTTATAACGCAGAACTTTATATTATTGGGAATATTCCCGGAAACGTCATATTCCGTATGCACCGTGATATCGTTTTCACCAAGAGGTCTGACAGCCTCTGCTATAGCCTGTTTCAGGTCTATGGAATCATCATGCAGGTCATGAACGCTGCTGCGTATCTCCGTCATTGCGTTATTCAGAGTATCGCTGAGACTTGCCAGACTTTCCACTCGCAGCTGCTCGTCCTTTATAAGCTGAACCGCACCCAGCTGCAGGATTGAACGTGAAAGCAGGTGTCCCACGTTGTCATGGATCTCTCTTGCAATACGGTTGCGTTCTCTCAGAGTAGCAAGATGAATTTCGTAATCCTGGTTTTCATGCAGTCGTTTGTTGCTGTCGGCAAGTATCATATTAATCTCGGCAGAGGTGTCCCGTGTTTCTATAAGCTTCTGCTCAACCGTTTCAAGAGCTGATGTTCTTTTCTGCAAGACAACAGACATCACTGTACAGCCGGCAAGCAGTATCATCTGCCATACCTCAAAGCTGCCTGCCCCTATAAGAAAGACAACTCCTGCGGCAGCGCACAGGCTGTAACGTTTATCGGAAAGAATATCGTACAATACCATCGGAAAGAAAGCGAAGAAAAGCGGATTTGCAAGACACAGTATCAGATAAAATATTTCGGCGCACATTGACAGAAGACTTTTTTCTGCATACTGGCTCAGAGATGAAACCGCAGCAGCTGCCAGCAGTGAGATTACAGGAAGATAATTTCCGCCCGAATCAGTAAAAAGTATACAGCAGCATATAAGCAGCGGTAATTTATCAACAATTTTTCTCATTAAGCGCCTCCTTTTTCGATTGCATTCCAATTATATTTTAACATACTTTTTTCACTTTGTCTATTGATAACAAAAAAAGAGCGGATGCCTCCGCTCTTAGAATTTGTTCTCGTAGGGTTTGTGCATAGATTTTTGAGCATAATTTGGCTGAGAACAAGGCAAAATTTTTTAACGCAGTTATCAGACAAATTTGCCGAAAAGATATGTGCAACAGCCTATGAGGACAAGTTCTTATAATTATACGCTTTTTGAACTTCTTTTTGTCTTTGCGACAAGAAGTGTAACACAGAACATTGCAATTGAAAATGCAAGCTCTATTCCAATACAGGTCATGTATTTTCCCATGCCGAATATCTCGCCGCTGCTTCCGGCAAGCATATTGTTTGCTCTGACATACCAGTACGCCGGAAGGAATTTTCCGATATTCAGAACTGTTCCGCTTAAAAGACTCTGAGGAACAAATACTCCGCAGACAAAACTCATTCCAAGACTTATTACGTTTGCAATCATATCAACCGCCTTGTTGCCCGGCGCAATTACTGAAATCAAAATCGTCAGCATTGTGGCGAAAATCAGATAAACAAAGCCGTTGAGCATTGCAAGCAGTCCCTTAGAATTCAGCATCTGTGAGTGGTACAGGAATAATGCTGCAACTGTCAGCAGCAGATAAACTCCCACGGCAAAGATAACTGTTCCAAGCACTATCTGAACCATCTGACTAACATTTGACACGCAGGAGCAGTTGGTGCGGTTGCGTATCTCTTTACGCATCATAACAAGGAGTGTCGGGCAAAGTCCGGAAATCATCACGGCTATGAGGATATACGCAAGATACTGATAGTAATAAGCGATATTCTCACCAAATTCAACATTGGCATTTTCAGAAAAATTTACAGTTTCCACGCTGATTTCCTTTTCGGCAAGCTTCGCAGTTTTTGCAGCAGCCTCGTCAACCTCCATACCTCCGGCGGTGTATGCCGTTATCATACTGATATACTGGTCAAGCTGGGTGTCGAAAAACTCTGCTGAATAGCTACCGGGAATGCGGTAATCGCTGAAAAGACCGTCCGTTTCCCCGTTTGCCAGCTTTTCAGAGTACCCCTCATTGATATTAAGGATAATGTCTGCCCTGCGGTAAAAGACAGCGTCCATAATTGCGTCCTTATCGTTTTCAACCTCAACAATCTTATTGTTTTTGCCGATATATTCTGCTAATGCACGGCTTGCATTGGTGTTGTCCAGGTCAGTAATGCTGACGCTCAGCTTTGTTTCAGTAAAATTATTGGTATCTGAGGCGGTGGAGGTCATGGCAATTCCGATTGAGATAAATATGACAATATATATCATGGAAACGTGCAGACGCTTTTTTGCCACCTTCATGAACGTTTTAAATACTTGCATACTTTTTCCTCCTTGTGAGCAGAAAACCGCCTGCTGTGAATACAGCTGACATAATTAGCAGTGTCACCATTTTTTCCATGTAGCGTGAATAGTCGTCGTAAACGGCAAGGCAGTAGAATAAATCTGAGATAACTGCCGCCGGATTAATTTTGTTGATAACCGGACAATGCTGATTAATTACAGCTTTCATATTTCCCACCATAAGACCGCTGAGAAAACAGCAGAACATTGAAAACGACGTGGATATTCCCACTTTTACTCCCTCTGACATTCTGCCGATTGAGCCTATGAAAAAGCCCAGTGAAACTCCCAGCAGTGAACCTGCGGCTCCGGAAAGGTACATAATCGGTATTTTGTCGCCCATATCTATTTTCAGAATGAATACTATGTAAGTGATACTTATGAATACACAAATCACCTGAGCGCAGAAAGCGGCGAGAAGATTTGCAACGATAGATTTCAGTTTATGTGTCGGGGCAATGCACTTTCTTGCACCGATTGCTGAGAGATTTGCCTCATTAGAGATTGCCGAAAACAGTCCGGTCATAGTTCCGAACAGAGCCACCATTGCTATCAGATTCTGAAAATACTGCACATACTCGTCCATGTTTCCGCCGGAAAGTTCCTTAGTTTCAATGCAGTCTATATCAGCCGAGAGAGCCGCAATAACATTCTGGAGTTTTTCGGGATTATTCGCAGCCGTATCAGTAATTATAGTTTTCTGAGCCTCATACTGCTCCAGAAATGACTTTATAATCGACTGTTCAAGACCGTTTCCTGCAACAGAAAGTGAAAGCTCATCGTCAACACAGATAATGCCCTTTATATCCTCATTTTTGAGCAGTTCCTCAGCTTCTTCCATGTCTGTATACTGCACCTTAAAAAGCGGAGAATCCCCTTTTGAAAGAGAAACCATTACCTCACGGAATACGGAATCTTCCTTTATCTCTGCAACGGCAACCGGGATTTCATTGAATATTTCTTCCTTTTCGTAAAGATTGCCGAATGCAAGATTGAAAAAAGTACCCAGTATGATTGGAAAGCACATCATCCAGAAAACCAGTTCTTTCTGCCTTATCGTGTTGAGAAATTCATATTTGAATATATGCCCGAACATTACTGACCCTCCTTGTCACGAAGTTCCTTGCCTGTGATTTCAAGGAATACATCATTGAGAGTAGGGAGTTCGGAATAAACTCTGCCGAATGCGATTTCATTTTCTGACAGAATACCAAGAATTTTTACCAGGTTATGCTTGCCTCCGCTGCACTTTATAACAAGCTTTCCGTCGGCAAAATTTGTTTCGTAAACGTGTTCCAGCGCATTGATTTTACCTGTTATCTCCTGGCTGACAGAAAGAATTTCAATGGTGATAGTCTCAGTATTGCGAATCATCTTTTTCAGTTCGTCCTTTGTACCGATGGCAACATTTTTTCCTTTGTCGATAATTGCAATACGGGTGCATATCTGCTCCACCTCTTCCATATAGTGAGAGGTGTAAATTATCGTAGCACCGCTGCGGTTGAGCTCCTGTATGCCTTCGAGTATCCTGTTACGGCTCTGCGGGTCAACTGCAACCGTAGGCTCATCAAGTATTATAAGTTCTGGCTTGTGAGCAATTCCGCAGGCGATATTCAGACGGCGCAGAAGTCCGCCCGACAGTTTTTTGGGATAGAACTTCACAAAGTCTTCCAGTCCTGCAAATGCAATAGCCTCTTCAACATATTGCTTTCTGGTCGCTTTATCCTTAATGTAGAGTCCGCAGAAATAGTCGATGTTCTCACGGACGGTCAGCTCATCGAAAACTGCAACATTCTGCATTATTACTCCGATTTTACTCTTTGCCTTATAATTGTCGGGGGTCATTTTCTCTCCGAAAACTTCAATTGTTCCCTTGTCGAAAGTGAGCAGCGACAGCAGACAGTTTATCGCAGTAGTCTTGCCCGAACCATTCGGTCCCAGCAGTCCGAAAACCTCGCCCTCCTTAATATCAATACTGAAATGGTCAAGTGCAATCAGATCCTTATAGCGCTTGACAAGATTTTCTATTTTTACAACAGTCTTAGCCATATCTTTCTCCTCCATATCCGGTATGTATAAAGTATACCGCAAATGTCCGGAGATTGTAAGTGAAAAAAGTCAGTATCTTATATGACATTTGTCACTTTTACAGGATTTCTTTTTTTGTATGCTTCCCTGTCATGAGCAGCATCAAGCATAATACTGTCCTTAAAGCTGCCCGAGCAGAAACATTTATACCTTTTCCGACAAAATAGATTTTTCAGATTGTGAACGATTCATGCATCCGGTTTCTTATCAGTTCTCCGAGTTTGCCTATTCGTTTTTCGCTGTGTCTGAAAAACATTTTATACGCCTCACACAAATAATTCTTTTCCAGCTTTCCGTTTCCCTGCATATCACGCCATCTCCGGCAGCCTCCTCTGCACAGATACAGATATTTACATTCAAGGCATTCCTGCGGCTTGTCAACTGACGATTTCATAAACTGACGTGACTTTTCGCTGTTAAAAAGATTTTTAAAGCCGTCTGCAACTGTACCAAGCTTCCACTCATCACAGGCATAGAAATCACACGGATAAACGTTTCCGTTTGATTCAACCACAAAATAAGTTGTACATCTTCCGCACATTCCGCATTCCTCCGGAGCAAACCCCGCCGCCATCTGTGCATAGTTTGAAAACAGACGTATATCAATATCTTTTCCGTGACTGAAATCCTCGTACCACAAATCAAACAGCCTGCATAAAAATTTCCCATACGCCTCAGGAGTAAGAGAATAATCCGAGTGCTTACTGATATTTTCATCAAGGCACGGTATAAACTGCATATACTGAAATCCCTTATCCTTAAAGAAATTATATATACCGGTTATTTTATCGGCAGTTTTTGACGTTACCACACTGACAACATTAAAATCCACTTTATACTTTTCAAACAGCTTTACCGTTTCCATTTCTCTGGCAAAAATACTCTCCCCTGTACGGGTCACACGGCAGAAATCATTTACCACACGAGGTCCGTCCAGAGAAAGTCCTACAAGAAAATTGTTTTCGCTCAGAAACTTTGCCCATTCCTCATCTATCAGCGTACCGTTTGTCTGTATGGTATTCTGAATTTCAAGTCCTTTTGTATTGTATTTCTTTTGCAGTTCAACAGCCTTTTTAAAAAAATCCAGTCCTGCAAGAGTCGGTTCCCCTCCCTGAAACGCAAATGCTGCAAAACCGTCTGCATAACGGACTGTTTCCTTTACGAGCGTTTCAAGTGTTTCATAAGACATGATTCCGAAATTAGCTGTTTCACGGCATTCTGCAATGCTGTGATAAAAGCAGTATTTGCAGGATATATTGCAGGCAGAAGACGCAGGCTTTATAAGTATGCTTACCGGCGGCATTTTATTCACTCCTTTTTTGTAAAAAAATTGCTGAGGCAATACAGCTTTTTATGCAGTATTGCCTCAAATAATTCATAATCAGTCTATTGCAAAGAATTCTTCAAGCAGTTCATTTTTATCGGCAATGTAGGACGCTGCCTCAATTGTTACCTTCTCAAGTTCAGACGGATACTCAAACGGCAGAGTATAATCATCTGTTACCGCTGAAGTACCTCCGTCCTTTAAGTAGGCATGAGTTTCCATCATAAATATCAATCCGGAAATCTCTGTTTCACCCTGCTGCTTTCCGTTTACAAAAAGCTTTGCAACAGCAGTATTGCCGTTTACGATAAAGTGAACACTCACTTTGATTTTTCCCTCAGGCAGAACATCTGAAACTGCTCTGAAAACCTGTTCTCTGTGGTAATTATAAACATAATGGAGTCTGTTGTCCTTGATATAAAGAGCATATCCTCCGAAACGGTTTCCGGCAGTATAAAGAATACCTTCATTTTCTGCCTTGTGTGTTATTTCAACTGTAACCTTATGATTCCTGTTCTTGAAAATCGCCTTCTGTGAAATATCCAGCGGATAAAGCAGACCGTTATATTCAAGCTTCTGATTTTTTATGAAAAATTCATTTTTCTGACCAGTCTTTGCAAGCTGCTCTGCGGTTTTGGTCAGATAAGGACCGTCGTTAAGCGGCAGTACACCGTATTTTCCTGCTTCGGCATACCAGAGAGCCACAAGCTCACGAAGCTTTTCAGGGTATTTTTCAGCCACATTCTCTGATTCGGAAAAGTCCTCGTCTGTATGATAAAGCTCCCACTCCTCGTTTATAAAATCGTCTGTATGGATATGGTTGGTTATTGCTTTCCAGCCGTCATGCCATATTCCACGGTTTCCTGTCTGCTCATAGTACTGAGTATGCTTTTTGTTTTCAGCGTCCGGGTCATCAAAGGTATATTTAAAGCTTACGCCGTGATAATCATTCTGCGGTACACCTTTGATATGCTCCGGCTTTTTAACTCCGAGAATATCAAGAATTGTCGGAGCAATATCCACAACATGAAGATACTGACTGCGAATCTCACCCTTTGCTTTGATACCGTCGGGGTAGCTTATAATCAGCGGGTCCTTTACACCGCCTGAATGTACCCAGGATTTATACCACTGGAACGGTGTATTTCCGGCATTTGCCCAGCCTGCAGGATAATGTGGATTTGAGTAGCTGCTGCTTCCCAGTTCGTCAAGATGCGAAAGAGTGAGCTCCACATTGTTTGTTTCCTCTCTCAGATTAAGTGATTTTTCCTGGTTTACTCTTCCGTTCTTTCCGCCCTCTGCACTTGCGCCGTTATCTGAAAGCAGTACAATTACAGTATTATCCAGTTCACCGATTTTTTCAAGATAATCAATAACCCTGCCGATCTGTGCGTCAGCGTGTTCAAGGAAGCCTGCATAAACCTCCATATACCTTGCATAGACCTTTTTCTCATTATCACTCAGTTCGTCCCATGCCTTTACAAATTCGTTTCTCGGATTAAGCCTTGTATTTTCCGGAGTTATACCCAGTCGTTTCTGGTTTTCAAGCCACTGTTCACGAATCTTGTCCCAGCCATCGTCAAACTTTCCCTTATATCTGTCAATATATTCCTTAGGCGCCTGATGTGGTGCGTGACCTGCACCCAGTGCAAAATACAGGAAAAACGGTTTTTCCGGATATACAGTATGCTGACGGTTTACAAGCTTTATTGCCTGGTCGGCAAGATCTTCGGAAAGGTGATAACCTTCCTCCGGAGATTTCGGCGGTTTTATACGCTCATTGTCCTTTACCAGATCAGGAGTATACTGGTCAGTATATCCTTCCATAAAACCATAGAAACGGTCAAAGCCTTTTCCCAGCGGCCAGTTTTGGTACGGTCCTGCGTCAGTTGCCTCCTCAAACGGAGTAAGATGCCACTTTCCGACTGCAAGGTTCGTATATCCATATTCTTTAAGAACCTCTGCTGTTGTAGCGTAATGAGGGTCAAGATAACCGGTCTGATTCGGGAAACTGCCGTCAAGGGTGTCTACAACAGTACGGATACCTACGCTGTGGTGGTTAGCGCCTGTCAGCAGCGACGCTCTTGTTGCAGAGCATATTGCTGTTGTGTGGAAATTGTTGTAGCGCAGACCGCCTGCAGCAAGCTTGTCAATATTAGGCGTGTTTATAGTAGAACCATAGCAGCCCAGCTGTGCAAATCCTACGTCGTCAAGAACTATGTAAAGTATATTCGGACTGTCAGGTATTTTTCTTTCTTCTTCATGGCTGCTGACTGAATCGTCAGCTGTAATTCCTATTGAACCATTGAATTTTGACATATATAATCTCTCCTTTTATGATGGTATATCAAGTCCCAGTTCCTTGTAAACTGCATCAAGATACTCTGTTGTAATGATTTCTTCTGCCTTTACCTCTTTTGTAATTACCTTGCTGTCAGTAAGTATCTCTGAGGTTTTGTTCAGCTTTTCGTATGCATCTTTTGTCAGATATGGGTCAAACATATCAAATCCTATCTCCCTCGGGTAAATCTGCTCCACAACTGATGCCGGCTTATCAGCAGACTCCAGCGCCTTGTATGCTGCATCAGGGTCAGCATTTGCCGTATCCTTTGAACGTATAAGCGCTTTGATTATCGCTTTGATTGCCTCAGAATTGTCATTTATATATCCCGTGTTTCCGCAAAGGAAAAACTGTGCGGAAATATCTGTATTATCTCTTGAAGATGCCAGAACCTTTCCGATACCGGCATTCTGGAACTGGTATATACCTGCACCGGTAGAAACAACAGCGTCTGCGTCTCCGGATGCCACAAGCGTTGCTCCGTTTGCTATATCATTGATGACCTCCACATCATCTATACTCAGACCATTTTCCTCAAGCAGATTGATAAGATAAACATAAGTTACAGTACCAAATGCTGCAACAACTTTTTTTCCTTTCAGATCGGAAACGGTGCTTATTCCCGAATTGTTTCCAGCAACTATACCCATTTCAGCCTTGCTGTTCAGTGAGGATACAACCTTAATATCAAGTCCGTTGCTCTTTGCAATTAAAGGAGGTATATCACCGATAAACGCAAGGTCTATCTGACTGGAAGAAAGTGCCTCATTTACTGCTGTACCGCCCTGACCAAATCCGATATATTCTGCCTTATAACCCACTTTTTCAAGTTCCTCATCAATATAACCCAGATTAAGCGCCAGTCCTGCATTTTCAACAAGCTGAGTTGCATCTGCTGTCGGACTGCCGATTCTGACCGCTTTCAGTTCTCCGCCGGAAGTATTTCCGCTGCTTCCGGAACTGTTACTGCTGTTTCCGCATCCTGCACCTATAACTCCTATTACTACTGCAGCCGCTGCCGCCAGTATCCTTTTTATTTTTTTCATAATAAATCATTTCCTTTCATATAACCACATTAATTCAAATCCTTATCAGCGGCAACATCGTCCCGATAAAATGTACATCCGTACATTCCTCCTTTCAATTTCAAAATTATATATTGTATTCCACTTCTGTTCTTTCATCTTCAAAGAAGTGCTTATACACTTTATTTTTATAATATGTAAACTCCGAGCTTCCTCTGACCTTTGCATTCGTGGAGTCGATTTTTATAATCTCCTTTATTTCGCCTGGTCTTGCTGACATGACAATTACACGGTTTGCGAGATAAATTGCTTCGTCAATATCGTGGGTTACCATTATCATGGTTGTCCCCTCTTCCTTCCAGATACGAAGAATTTCCTTCTGCATCTGCACTCTTGTAAGTGCATCAAGAGCACCAAGAGGTTCGTCAAGCAGCAGTATATCGGGGTTTGAAACAAGTCCTCTTGCAATTGCCGCACGCTGACTCATGCCTCCCGAAAGCTGTGATGGATAGGCATTTTCAAAACCATTCAGTTTTACAAGCTCTATCTGTTTCTGAACGCTTTCATTCCATTTCTGCTTATCGGATTTTTTCAGACCAAAGCCTATATTATCCTTTATTTTAAGCCACGGCAGCAGCCTGTGCTCCTGAAATACCATTCCGCAGTCTGTATCAGGACCCTTTACCGGTCTGCCGTTTCTGATTACCTCGCCGTCATTGTATCCCACCAGTCCGGCAATAATCTTAAGCAATGTGGATTTTCCGCATCCGCTGTGTCCTACAATTGTAATAAATTCGCCTTTTTTTATTTCAAGATTAATGTCTTTGAGTATCTCTACATCTTTTCCGTCTACATTGAATCTTTTATTAAGTTGCTTAATTTCAAGGCTCAGTTCCTTATTTTCCGCCATTTAACCTCTCTCCCTTCTTTTCTTTTCCCATGGAGTAAGTGCACTGAATATCACAGAAACAATCTTATCCATAAGAATGCCTATGATTCCGATTACAAGCATACAGATTATAACCACATCTGACTGCATTAATGTTCGTGCATAACTCATGCTGTAACCTATACCCGAAGTGGATGCAATCAGCTCTGCTGCAACAACTGCCATCCATGAAACACCCAGTCCAAGCTTTAAGCCTGTCTGAATATGCGGTAGCGCATGGGGAAGATATACACGGAAAAATGTCTTAAATCTGTTCAGCTTATAAAGTCTGGCAACTTCAACGTATTCAAGAGGCGTTCCGCTGATACCTGCCTGTGTATTGACCATTATCGGAAAGAATGAGGCAATAACAATTACAACAATTTTTGAACCCTCTCCTATTCCGCACCAGAGAATAAGCAGCGGAATCCATGCCATGATAGGAATCTGACGTGTTGTTGTCAGCGTCGGCTGGAGAATTCTCTTTGCTGTTTCCGACATACCAATTAAAGTACCAAGCAGTACGCCGAGAACTGCTGAAACAGCATAGCCCTCAAGAACTCTTATAAGACTGACCTTTAAGTCTGACTGAAGCTGACCACTCTCAATCATAAGTCTGAACCGTTCTCCGACTGCACTTATTTCAGGAAGTATAGTTGACGGCGTATCAGTAAAATTGGTAACATACCACCATAATATAACAATTAATACCGGGATAATAAGTCCAAGCAGAATATCCTTAGTTCTTTTCATTTTCTCTACCTTCTTTATATCATATTATTTCTATTTTGTTGATAGGTTTATTATATATTACTTATCAGCGTTTTTCAAGGCAAAGTTCTGCAAACGTTTTCACCAAACAGCCGGCATTGTCTTCAAAAAGACCGGATTTTTGCACCATTCACTACAAAGCAAGTTGATTTTATTTTGATTTTCCGCTATATATGCAAACGTTTTCAGCTGATTTTCCACATATATCTCAAAAAAATAAATCTATTCATTCTGTTTCATGCTAAATCACACTGATTTATGCAAACGTTTGCAATACATAACCCAAAAAAATAACGACTGTAAAAGCCGTTAAATGAAGTTATATATAGTATTCACAGTCCAGGGCGGAGGAAACCTGGGAGCAGCTTTCCCGGATTACCAGACTTCCCTCCAGCTCAACACGCACTACAGACTTATGCCCGCCGTTAAGTCTATCCAGCAGAAGATACATCGCAAATTTTGCCATATCCTTTTTCGGAAGACGTACTGTTGTCAGCATAGGTTTTGTAAGCTGCGCCTCATCTATATCATCACTGGATATGATTGACGGATTGTAATATCTGTTTTTATATTTGCTCAGAGCATTCAGCATACCAATAGCGGTAATATCATTTGCACAGTATATAGCTGTCGGAAGGTTTTTCCGGTGCATCAGATCTTCCATGATCTCATAACCCTGTTTCTCTCCCTGGCAGGAATTAATCACAAAATCAACATCATAATCAAGATTATATTTAAAAAGCGTTTCTCTGTATCCTTTAAATCTTGATTCATTATGACAATCGCCGACATAGCCTATTTTCCTGTGACCCAGACCAATCAGATATTCAACTGCAAGGACAGCTATTTTTGCACCGTCACAGGTCACCTCGTCCGATTCATAATTGGTAGAATTGCGGTTAACAGACACTACAGCTTTAAAAGTTTTTTTCAGTGACCTTATGGCACTCTGACTGCATTTTCCTATAATAATAAGACCATCTGAGTCACCGTTCAGAATTTCTTCTGCCAGTACACCAGAATTGCTGCCGGACAACTCCGGCTGATACAGTATCTGCGAAATAATACACATATTTTTATGTATCTCGCTTTCTACTATCTGAGTTATCTCTCTGAAAAAAGGATCAGTTACCGGAGATTCTGTTCTTGTTATGAGAATTGTTATTTTATATGGAGTCTGCTCCTTACTGATTCCGAGTTTAAGATTCTTTGCAGCCTCATTCGGAATGTAGTTCAGTTCCCTTGCCGCTGAAAGAATACGTTCCCTGACGCTTTCATCAGAACATTTATATTCGGGGTTACTCAGAACTCTCGAAACAGTAGAATAAGATACACCAGCCTTTTCAGCTATTTTTTTAATTGACATATTTCACCCTCCTTCCGAAATGCCATATCTTTTATCACTTAATATCCGCATCACAGGCATTACTGCGGAAGTTATGCGCATATCACCTGTGTCGTCTGACTTTTATGATATCATTTGAAAGTACTGTTGAATCCATATTATCTTATTAAATCTATAGTTTTACTGTATTATACCATACTATCCGATAAATGTCAATCAAAATCTGCATTTCGTGTTAATGTAAAACGCCGTCAATGAAATGATTATACATAAGAAAAGCCGCATACACTTGCCCGTCCCGTTATATGTCACAATTGGAATGGAAATGTATGCGGTATTGCCTTAATTATACGAACACGATTTAATCCTTTGTATCAAATCTAAATTGCGAAATGAGATCTTTAAGCATATTAGCCTGACCGGAAAGTTCTTCGGACGCTGCTGCTGACTCCTCAGCTGTAGCAGAATTGGACTGAACCACCTCGGAAATCTGTTCAACACCGGTTGTTATCTGCGTGATGGAATCAGCTGTGCTTCTGGACGCCTCTGAAATCTTTTCATTGATATCAGCAACAGCATTTGCCGCAACTGATACAGCAGACATCTTATCTGCAACCTCATCTACAAGAGAAGTGCCCTTTTCGATTGTCGCAACAGTACTCTCAATAAGTGCGGTAGTGTTCTGTGCAGCCTCAGCGGACTTGCCTGCAAGATTTCTCACCTCGTCTGCTACCACGGCAAAGCCCTTTCCTGCCACACCGGCTCTTGCCGCCTCGACTGCGGCATTAAGTGAAAGAATATTTGTCTGGAATGCAATATCCTCAATAGTCTTTATGATTTTCTTTGTTTCATCAGAAGACCTGCTGATGTCATTCATTGCAGAAACGAGATCCTCCATACACGAAATCGCATTCTGCATCTCGCTGCCTGCGGCATTTGTCTTACGGCTTGCATTTTCTGCCTGAGAAGCATTTTCCTTAATCTGATTTGCAATCAGTTCAATTGTAGCAGCAAGCTCCTCAATGGATGATGCCTGTTCTGTTGCACCCTGTGAAAGTGCCTGTGCGCTTAATGAAACCTGGTCTGCACCTACAGAAACCTGCTCTCCTGCTGTATTTATCTGATACATTGTTTCTGAGAGCCTTTCCTTGATACGCTCTATATATTCAATAAGCTGCCTGTAATCTCCGACATAGTACTGCTGGTTTTCCATGGAATTCACCGCAAGATTGCCGTTGGAAATTTCCTCAAGTATTCTTTCAATGTCCTTGAAAATACTGTTAAGCTGTGTTACAACCGTAGATGTAGCGTCAGCAAGCTTTCTGGTTTCATCACGGGAATTTACAGAAGGAACATTACTTGTAAGGTCACCCTCCGAAAGTCTGACAATTCGTTCGGAACATGAAACGATAGGATTTGCTATCTTGTTTGCGAATATCAGAGCCGTAACAGCAGCAAGTACACAGGTAACAGCCATAATAACAAGGCTTATCAGAAGTGATGTGTAAGTACCGCCCATAAATTCATCACGGACTACATTTACACCTATGCTCCAGCCGGGAGTATCGGCAACAGGTGCATAAGCCACAAGCTCAAGGTTTCCGTTGTATTCATACTGGTCGAAACCGGTCTTGCCTGCACACATTTTCGCCTCTACCTCTGCAAGCTTTTTGTAGGACGGGTCAGTTTTTGCCGATTCCTGTGCGTTTTCTCTGCCTACGACCTCTGGGTCGTGAAATGCAATAGTCAGTCCGTCTGACGAGAGCAGGTACGCTGTTCCGCCCTCTCCGACATTTATGTTGCTTACAATATCATTGAGAAATGTATTATCCGGAATCATATATACAACACCTGATACATTGCTGCCATATACACCGTTTTCCCACAGAGGTGCGGAAATTACAACGGCATTTTCAATCCCAAATGCACTTTCTGCCATAAAATCGGAGCAGTATTCATCTCCTGCTGATGACACCTTGAAAAACTCATCTCCGGAACAGTCAATGCCGCTTACTATATCTTTTCCGGTCATATCAAGTATACCGCATATCTCAAGGCCGTATTTTTCTGTTCGTTCCTCAGCAATTTCAGCGCACTCAGCCTCAGCCGTTTCAGGATCTGTCAGAATGCTTATACAGCCGATCTCAGACGCAATTGCCTTATAGCGTTCTATTTCTGTCTGAACACGGGAAGATGCCTGCTTTGCCGTTTCAGCCATAGATTTGCTGAGAATACTCTCAGCCGAAGAAAAATTCAGTGCTGCACCTGCTATACCTATAACAAGTGACGAAAACAGTCCGACACCTGTCATGGCTGCAAGTATTTTTGTTTTTATACTTTTCAATATTCTGTCCCCCGTTTTTATGTACAATTTTCCCGGTATCTTCCGTAACGCCGACGGAAAATACTATATCATACTATTCATATTATCATATTAACATTTTACCACAAAAAAGTCAATACTTTTGATTTGATTCACAGGCAAATTGTACCTTAATCCCCGTATCAGCTGATACTTATTTGCATTTTCTCAATGGAACGGACAGTCGGGCAGTATTGTGAACTGTATTTTACTTGCTGCCGCTTAATCCATATAGTCTGAAAGGATCGTTTTCCAGTTCTTTTCTGTATAAGCTTACAACGTCCCAGATATCAAAAAACATAAACCTGCATTTCCCGATATATCCATCTCTGACAAGTCCCTTACTGTATGCCATATCCTGTATAGTATACCATGGCTTTACCGGCGGTTCTCCTGTTTCGATAAACCACTTATCAGGCGGATATTTTTCTGATACCTCTTTACCCGGAGCAAATATATCGCTTATTTCCTCTGGGAGAATATCTTCCATATAATGCATTGCAGTTAATTTATAAATATCAACGCCAAGCATAAGAGCCTTTCCGCCATTATGTATAACATAATCAAGACCGCCCTTTGCAGCCTCTTTTGCATGAATTCCCCAGCCGGAAGTCCTTATTATCCCTTTTCCTGTAATAACATCTGACCTCTGCCGGAATGTATCCGCAATAATCCCCATATCAGTTCTTTCAGCATTTTCATCCAGCACTTTAATTTTTACAGTAATCCCCATTTTTCTGTCATCTTCTGTCAGAACCATTGGCGGACCAAGTCTGAGAGCCGGCATAAATATACTTCCGCTTTTTCCTACACATTCCATAAGCGCTTCTATTACAGTTTCAGCACCGCCTTCCACCCAGCCAAAACTGCTTAGAGAGCTGTGTACTTCAAGTTCCATTCCTTCAGCTATTCCAATATTCCTGAATGCGTTTATTAACTCGTATCTGTTCATTTTAATACCCTCTGTTAAATTCCGGTTGATTATCTGGTTCATTATATCACACTCAATATCAAAAAGCAATACATAGTCAGCGGTAAAGATATGACCGGAGATTTTATTTTCCGTTTGCAGCTAAATATTTTCGTTATTTAAACAGCACAAATGACAGATGTACCACTTCCTATTACATTACTAATAATGTATAAGAAAATCGGGTAATACCACACAAATAATGGCATGATATTTTGTGCAGTATTGCATTTATTTTTAAATAATATATATTTTTCTTGAAATCCGTCTTTTAATGTGCTACAATATATACAGTTTATTATTAAATCAAGGAGGAAAATCAATATGAAATTGCTAAAAAAGCTGACAGCGGCAGCATTAAGTTTCTGTACTGCTGCTTCATGCCTGACTTTTCCGGCTTCTTCGCCGGCTGTAAGTGCGGCAGGTGAGCTTGCGGACTCACTGGCAAACGATTCAGGACTGGATATAGACTTTGCCCGTGCTCTGCAGTATTCTATCTACTTCTATGATGCAAATATGTGCGGTACAGAAGTTGATGAGAACAACCTCTATACATGGCGAGGTGACTGCCACACTTATGATGCAAAGGTAGAGCTTGTTGCAGGTATTTCGGATGACTTCACTGGAACTAACCTTTCACAGGAATTCATTGACAAGTACAGGGATATTCTCGACCCGGACGGCGACGGCTGCGTTGATGTTGCAGGCGGTTTCCATGACGCCGGTGACCATGTTAAATTCGGTATGCCGGAAAACTACTCTGCCGCAACACTTGGCTGGGGTTACTACGAATTCCGTGACGCCTATAAGAAAACCGGTCAGGACGACCACATTGAAACAATTCTGAGATATTTCAACGATTATCTCATGAAATGTACATTCCGTGATAATGACGGTACAGTTATTGCTCACTGCTACCAGGTCGGTGACGGCGATATAGACCACAACTACTGGAACTCTCCGGAGGTTGACGAAATGGGCAGACCTGCATTCTTCCTTACAGCAGAAAAGCCCCAGACGGATTATGTTGTTTCCGCTGCTGCTTCGCTGGCTATCAATTATCTGAACTTTAAAGATACTGATCCGGAATATGCAGAAAAATCCCTCGACTACGCACAGGCTTTATGGGATTTTCCAATGCAAATACGCTTGAACTCAGTGACAACGCAGACGGTCCTAAAGGCTATTATCGTTCTGAAAAATGGGAAGACGATTACTGCTGGGCAGCAGGCTGGCTTTATCTCTGTACAGGTGATGTAAGCTCTCTTGAAAAGGCTGCTCCTTATTTTGATTATTATGCGCCAAGCGGCTGGTGCTACTGCTGGAACAATGTATGGAGCGGCACGAGCTGTCTGTGGGGCAGAATCAACCAGGAACATCCCGAGGTTGACCTTGTAAATATGGTAAGAAAAGCTCAGGGCAAGAATGAATATGTATTCGATGATTTCTGGGATGAAGTTGAAAAGTGCTTCCCGATATACAAGCAAAAGGAAACTGCCGGAGGTTATGCATTTCTGAATCAGTGGGGTTCTGCACGTTACAATACGGCAATGCAGCTGATATGCTTAGTATATGACAAGTATAACAATGACGGCAAACCTGGCGAGGCAAGTGAATGGGCAAAGAGTCAGATGGAATACCTTATGGGTAAAAATGACATTACATTCACAGAACGTATCGAAGCAAATGAAGAGGCTGAGAAAAACGGTGAGGTACTTCCGTACAGTGAAGATGAACTTCACGGCAGCCGCTCCATGATTGTCGGATATAACGAGAATTCTGTCCAGTATCCTCATCACAGAGCCGCTTCGGGTCTTACAAAGTGTGAGGATCCGGATGAGCACAGATATGTTCTTTACGGTGCACTTGCAGGCGGTCCGGGAGCACAGGATGAGCACAGGGATATAACAAAGGACTATATTTACAACGAGGTTACTATTGACTATAACGCTGCATTTGTCGGTGCAAGCGCAGGTCTTTATGAATTCTTCGGAACAGATGAAATGCAGCCTACAAAGAACTTCCCTCCGGAGCCGACATTCAGCCAGGGAGAAAACGGTGGAAACAATTACTGGGTAAATGCCTGCGGTATTGATGACCTCAATGCTGACGGTGCCGGTGTAACCAAGGTTTCTTTGATGGTTATGACTGATTCCACAAAGGGCGCTAAGGATATTTCTGTACGTTACTATTTTAACACTTCCGAAATGTCTGATATAAGTCTTGTAAAGCCTTCCGAGCTTTATGACCAGGCAGCAGTTGAGGCAGCTCCTGCAGACGGTATTATAAGCGGACCGTATAAATACGACAAGCTTGCTGATACCTATTATGTAGAAATTGCATGGGACGGATATACCATAGCAAATTCCGGCAAGAAATATCAGTTTACTGTCGGTTTCTACTACGGTGATACATGGGATCCGACAAACGATCCGAGCTATCAGAATCTTAAAATATTCGAGGAAGACGATGCCTTTTTCGGCACAGGAAACGAAGTAAGAAATGATTATATATGCGTCTACTCAGACGGTGTACTGGTAGGCGGTATAGAGCCTGACGGTTCAGTACCGGAAAAACCGGAGCCGACAGAGCCATCAACCGATCCGACAGAGCCGGAATCAGAAACCGCGGCAACTACAGCACCTGTTCCGACAGAAGAAATTCCCGACGGAACATTATACGGCGATGTAAATCTTGACAGTAAAATTAATGTTTCTGATGTTGTTACAATCAATATGTATCTGCTTTCTGATAATAAGTATACATTAACTTCTGAAGGGATGGCAAATGCGGATTGTTTAAGGGATAATATAATTGATACAGCAGACAGCTCACTTATACTGAATTACGTTGCAATGATGACTGATCAGTCACAGCTCGGCAAAAAAAATAATTGATAATAAATGACGTCCTTTACGGGACGTCATTTTTTAGGAGATATATACTGTATAATTATCAGTTTGTCTGCCAGATAATAAAATTACAATAAAAATGCGGAAATCTCTGAATGAAATTTCCGCATTTATTTTTAAAACTGATTACTTTTCATAGTAACTATCTGTTACTGAGGTCCGAGATTACTGTAATCGACCATCATTGTAACATAATTCATTAAAAGTGTACTGTCAGAAGCATCGACAACATCATCATACAGGCAGTTGGCATTTACATAACCCTGTTCGCTCAATGCGTGTTCCTTTTCGTTAAGCAGATAAAGGTTAAGAGTAACTACGTCACTGATGTTAACCCTGCTGTCAACGTTTACATCACCCCATTGTGGCGGTGGCGGAATTATAACTCCGGGAACAAGAGTAGTAGTTACAGACGTTGGTTCTGTTGTTGGAACTTCTGTTGGTTCAGTACTGTCCCCTTCCTTCGGTGGTTCAACACCCCAGACAAGCTCATCATCAGCATAAAGAGTAATCTTGTCTGTGATTATTTCAGCAGCATTGTCGTCCTCAAAGCTTATAAGGTCCTGATAACTGTAGTCATTGTCCGGGTCAAATACTGTATCGTATGTTTCGGGATTCATGTCATTGATAAGTCGGAACTGGTAGATACGGCTGCCGTAGAAGTCGCAGTTCTGCCACGATATTTCAACATAGTACGTTCCGTTGTCATCATACTTGACAGGGTCCGAAATCGTTGCATGGCTCTTGCCGCTTGTATAACCGGACTGAGCGTCATAATCCGTTTCGGTATGCATAAAACTTATGTCTTCACCGATTGCCATTTGTTCGCTGATATTGAAGTAATACCTTGCCTTGAGATTGCTCTCGAATCGAGGCGGGTCGATAGTTCTGTTATGAACGATTACCTTTACCTGTACACCTGCGTCTGTAAGCTGTGCCTTGCCTCCTGAAATAAAGAGACCTGTAGGAAGCGGATTACCGTCAGCGTCAATCTGGTCATAATCGGCATATGCATTCTCTGACATATTGAAGTCCGGATTTATGCCGTTTTTGTCTGCAAGTTCCTTGCCCTCTGCACCGTAGAAATGATACAGACCTGCAAGGTCGCCAAGGAAGCCGGCGTTATAGTCGTCAGTAACTTCGTTGTAGATGTAATCCTTTGTAACGTCGCTGTGGAAATCGTCAAGGTCAGGACCGCCTACAAGTGCGCCCCAGAGAGTGTGTACCTGTTTTACAGGGTCTTCCATTGACTGTGTTGCAGAGCAGTGAGCTGCACGGTGGTGAGGCTGTGAAGCATAGCTGTTTCCGTAGCCTACCTCATAAGCATATCCCATAGGGTTATCTCCGAGAATATACTCCATCTGAGCCTTTGCCCACGGCATGAATGTTTCATCACCGGTAGTCTTTGCGTAAACACCTGCACAAAGACCGGCAGCAGTATTATAACGTGCAGAACCATAGCCTGAAACTACTGCCCAGCCGTATGGGGATTTAGCAATAAAGTCACCGCTTGTTTCGCTTTCCGGAAGGTCAGGAATCTCATCGCAGGTCATCGGTGTGTTCCAGAGGTAGTCATCCATTCCGAAATATTTATGTCCGTGAACAGGTTCATAACCCCACTTGGAAGTGTCAGTTGTCGCAGAACATCCGGACCAGTATTCAAGGTTATAACGGAAGATATACCAGTCACGGGCAGTATTTGTTACAGGTGCCAGCTTTGCGAATACACCGCCCCATACTGTATCCCAGCAGTGAACCCAGATATTCTGCCAGCAGTTTCCTGTATCTGTGATGATACGCTTCATATAACCGGTGTAAGGATGAGCACCCTTTTCGTTTGTTGTTGTTTCATCAACAGAAATGATAGCCTCGATATACTTGTCATACGCCGCATCTTTCTGTGTTTCATCTTCGGCAACAGCTGCATAATAGAGCCATACAGCCGCCCATGCAAGCTCATCATAATCATAGCTTGAATGATAGAAACCGCCGTCATAGCCGAGAATCAGTGAGCTTGGAGTACTTCCCGGAGTCCATGATTCCTTATGTGTAGCAACGGCAAATTCATAAAGCGCTCTTGCGTATTTAAGCGACTCAGCCGCATATTCCGGGTCTGTGTCCTTGAAGTTAAGATAGTTTATTGCAAGGGACGCTGATGCACCTGCACACTGGTCAGGTGCCGGCATTTCAGTAGTTGCAAAATATGCAGGGCGCTTAACAGCGCATGATGCTGTCGCAACAACAGTATCATCAACCTGAAGTTCCGGAGCACACCAGTAGTTATGGTCATTGTTTCCCTCGCCGACCTGATAGCAGTATCCGACTACGTTGTCCTTATCATCAAGGAATGTAGCTTTCATAAAGTAATCATTTATCCAGCGAAGTTCATCTTCAATATGAGTCTGAAGACCCATTTCGATATAGTCGTCACGGAATTCATAGTAGCCCCAGCCTATTGTTGACGCTGAATAGCTTCCCGGCAGACCGAATTTAACATGGTCTCCGGCGTCATGCCAGCCGCCTGTAAGGTCGAGAGTTCCGTTTCCGTCGGGGTCAAGCCACTGGCGGTTTTCATCAATAAATTCCTGGGACATATTAACGCCCTCATAAAGTCCCTCGGCAGAGCTTGCACCGCCGTCGCCGTCGCCTTCTCCCTTAGGCGGATCTTCAGTATCATCCTTGTTCTGACCGTTTTCAGAACCGTCATTTGCCGCTTCGCCGTAAAGCTCAGGCATAGGATTCATAGGTTTAAGCGGAATTTCAGCGTCCTTGACATGACAGTCGCCACGCCATGAATAATATCCGTCCTCCCCTACTTCATCACCGCACTTGTTTGCGTCATAGAAACAGAGTGCAAGCTGCAGAGCCTCAGCAAAGTTGTCATAATTGTTAGGCTCTTCTTCGTTGATGTACGCTGCATCTGACGGAAACATCATACAGGAAACCGACATTACCGCACAGGTAAATGCCGCAGTGATCCTCTTGAACGTACTTTTCTTCAATTTACAAAACCTCCTGTTAAAATATAATTAGCGGATATCTCATGACAAATCAGTCATGGTTTACCCGAATTAATACTTAATACATAATAAACGATGTTACCGGAAAATGTTTTCCTCCCCGGGACAAAGAAGCCATTTTGTCATTCAGGTACAGATAATATCAGGTCAAAATTTATAATTCAACTTTCTTCCATCTTACATATTAACATATTTTATATAAAAAGTAAAGTTTTTCTCCGGATTAATAAAAAATATGTATATTTTCACAAGAACTATATAATATTATTCGTCAAAAGTGCCAAACAGAGAATATATAGTTAAATATAATACTCATAGTGCATATAAAATGGATTGTCAAATAAGGTGCAGCAATTAAAAAAATGTTGTATATTGCAATGTTATACCAAAATATACTGTTGTAATAATATAACAAAGAAATATTGACAATTTTAGCTGATTATGTTATTATTAGAAAGAAAAAACGCTTTATGATACTATATTTAACCTGAGCTTCACATCATCGATTAAATTATAATACTTATAAAGATTTCTGGATTTTTCCGCAAGGAAGTGATAAAATGTTATACATAAAAAAACATAAAATTACTGAAGATGAAGTTACAGAAACCACTTTAAAATCATTAGAGTCTGATAAGAACGGTGTAATTGATTATCCTATTTTAGAATTTGACGAACGCGCATTAAATCTTTTATGTACAGGTATTCATGAAACCTTAAAATACAGTAAGGTCAGGCCTGCCGATGGTTTTATATACAAAGCTTTAAAACGAGTTATTGATTTTTTTGTATCACTTATTGCCTTGCTGGTACTCTTTATTCCGCTTTTATTCTTCTCTTTGTTTATTTATCTTGAGGACAAGGGAAATCCTTTTTTTTCACAGGTTCGACTTACTGAAAACGGCAAACCATTTAAAATGTATAAGCTTCGCTCTATGTGCATGGATGCTGAAATACGTTTTGCAGATGTGCAGAAAGAAAATAAAAGTGATGGTCTTGCATTTAAAAGCGATGATGATCCCCGCATTACAAAAATAGGAAAATTCATCCGTAAAACATCAATTGATGAATTGCCGCAGTTCTGGAATGTTCTGAAAGGAGATATGTCCCTTATCGGACCTCGTCCGCCATTGCCCCGTGAGGTTGTACTATACACACCGGAGCAAATGGACAGGCTGTTGGTAAAAGGCGGTCTCTCATGTATTTGTCAGACAGAAGGACGCAGCGACATGGAATTTGACAAATGGGTTGAAAGCGATATTGAGTATATCAAAACCCGCAGTTTAGCTCTTGATATAAAGCTGATGTTTAAAACTGTAGCAGCAGTATTTCTTCGCAAAGGCGCAAAATAGCGGTTATTTTCTGCAATTTTTTTATAAGCAGCCGGAGAAATCATATGTATAATTTTCGCATTTGTATGAGTGCCACAGGAATTATGTAAAAAGAACAAAACTTCCAGTCAGACAAACTTAAAAAGTCTGAAAGGAAGTTTTTTTATACAGAATTATAAAAACACAAGAGCAACTGACATCATGAAGGAATGTAATTCAAAAGTTTATGAAATAAAAAGTCAAATTAAAGCGGTTTTCTGTCAAAAATGCTTGTCTGCTCTCCATTTCAATTATTATCCCCCAAAATCTTAATTTATTGACATACATTATAATACATGATATAATAAATGCACAGCATTTATTATAATTTATTTTAAAGCCCTTGAAGATACGCAAAGCAGACTTTGCTCCCTGTATATCGGGCAGTTATATCAAAAATCTTCGATTTTATGATATAATCAGCATAGTTGTATAATATAAGATTCTCCTTTTTTATACAACAAGGATAACTATTTCAGATTTATTTACAGGTTTATACTGCCTGTAAATTGTTTTTTTGTTTTGAGGAGGTAAATATGCAGGAAAAAAGGAAAGATAAAAATGGTACAGAATCTTTGCTGTCCTTAAAAATGTTTTTCGGAAAACTAAAAAAATATTTCAGATTCTGGCTTATTGCCACTTTAATAATCGCTTTATTAAACGTGGGATATACTTTTGGAGTAAAAGTATTTACAGGAAATGTTGAAACTGTTGTAAATTTCAGCTTTGACGGAATTGAATCAGGCATTGACCCGAACGGCAACAAGTTTGATGTTAATGAAATGAAATCAAAAGAAATTCTTCAGGAGTCAGTTGATGAACTCGGATTGAAAGTAAGTGCTGATAAAATAGCAAACCATATTTCAATTGACGGTATAGTTCCGGAAGATGTCATAGATCGAATAACAGCTTACAATTCTATGTTTGCTTCTGAAACTGTCGATACTTCCAGATATATCCAGGATACATCCTATTATCCTACTCAGTACAAAATCACAATTGAATGCCGTGAAGCAGGACTGAGTCAGAAAGAGTCAGCTGACCTTCTGAACAAGATCACAGAAAAATATTATACAGTCTTCTATAATACATACGGATATAATACTTCTCTTGAATCTGCTGTTAAATCCATAGATTACAAGGAGTATGACTACATTGAAGCTGTTGACGTCTTCAATGCCTCCTTAAGTTCACTTCAGAACTACATAAAAGAACTTGCGTCAGGTGACAAAACACGTTTCAGGGCAGAAAATGGCTACACATTTGCTGATATTTCAGCATCAATTGACACCGTCAAAAGTGAAGACCTTGACTGGATATCTTCATACATTCTGCTGAATAACGTTACCAGGGACAAGAAAACTCTCATCGAAAACTATAAATTCAAAATTGAAGAACTGAAAAGGTCCAGAACAATTGCCGAGGAAACGATCAATTCAATCAACGAATCAATTGAAGTTTATGAAAAAAATGCAATTCTGATTTTCAATAATTCAACAGACGGAGTAAATGCTGAGATTAACCACTCCTCAGACACTTACGACAGCCTTATTACTCAGAAGCTGTCAGCTCAGACAACATATTCATCATGCGATGAAAACATAAAGCGGTATGAGGACAGAATCAAATCACTTGAATCAGGCAGTTCTGATGCATCTGATATTGAAGTAGTTGAATCACAGTTTGAAAATATTGCTGCTAAAATTGATTCCCTGCTTAACATTGCAAATGAAACAGCAGAGGAATATTACGAAAAAAATTATCTTGATAATGCTTATTCTGTCATAACTCCTGCATCTTCTTCTTTGTTAAGAACAGCTGTATCATCAGTAAAAAGTGCTGCCGGAAATATAGTTATGTTTGAACTTATTCTTACAGCATTGTATTTTACATTTTCAGCTGTTACCTGTTTTGTAAAAATACCTGAATCTTCTGGTGTAAAAAGAAAGAAAACAAAGAAAAAATAAATTATGATTTCAGAAAAGACGGAGGATAAAAAATTAATGGATACTGAAAAAAATATCAGCGTTACATTAAAACAGCCGGATGAAAACAATAAGGAAATTGCGATTTCTTTTTCAACTATATTCAAGCAGGCAAAAAGATTCTTTATGCTGTGGATAGTTGCAGCGGCTGTAACAGCAATGTTTACTGCGGGAATTGTAATGATGCTGAAAACCAATATTTCCGACGGCAATGTAACAGCACTTATAAGCTTCAATTACAGCGGTATAGAGTCCGGTCTTGACCCGAACGGAAATACGCTTGATGTAAATAAAATCAAGTCACCTAATATCATTGAATCGGCTCTTACAGAACTAAATATGCCGCTGAATTATGTGGAAAATATAAGGAGAAACATTTCCATCAAAGGTATTATGCCGGACGAAGTGGTTGATGAGATTTCCATGTATAACAGCATTTATTCAAGCGGAGGAAGTGCAGCGCTTTCAGCTGTTGAGTCCATGCTTGATATCGGTTATTATCCCTCATACTATATTATAACATTTGATTATTCATCGTCCGGTCTTGACCTTACTGAAAGCAAGCAGGTCCTTGACGGAATATTAAATAATTACCAGGAATATTTCTTTGTTACCTACGGCTACAACAAGACTTTAGGAAATTCAGTCGTAGCTGTCGATTATACCGAATATGATTATCCGACGGCAATTGATGTGTTTGATGACACACTTTCAACCCTTGACGAATATGTCAGCAATCTTTCAGCTGTAAGTCCGGATTTCCGTTCGGGAAAAACGGGATATTCATTTGAAGACCTGAAAATAACAATCGAAACTGTTAAAACAGTTGATTTGTACAGTCTGTCATCTTATGTTTCTATAAATAACATTACAAATGATAAAAAATACCTTCTTACATATTATGAGTATGAAATAGAACAGCTGCAGAGGCAGAAAAATGTATATCAGTCAGAGCTTGATTCAATAATAAATTCAATTGAAAATTACGAAAAAGACAATATGGTTATTTTCGGAAGCGGAACTGAAGAGGACGGACAAACATACTCCCAGATGTCAGAAAAATACGATGAACTTTTTGAACAGAAAATCTCCAAGCAGAAACAGCTTTCCAAATGCAAGCAGAGAATCGAGTATTATAAGGACAGAACAGAAGCGCTTAACAAAAACAGCGGTTCATTAAATGATGAAACCAGGGAAGAAACAGAAACACGTCTTTCAAAACTGAACGTAAGAATCAATGACCTTATAGATATTGTAAATGAAACATCTGACGAATATTATGAAACAGTTACATTTGCAAAGGCTTATAATATACTCGTCCCGGCAACAGGTGCAGAACCTGCGATTGTAACAAAGGATATTATGATGCCGGTTATTCTTGGAGAAGTACTCATATTTGTGATTTATATTGGTGCAGCATTTGTTACTGCTGTTGTCAAGGACTGCAGAGCCGCAAAAGAACGTGACTCTGAAAAGTCCGAAAAGGAAAAATAATATATAACTAAAAAACTCCTGTGAACTGTATAATAATTCACAGGAGTTTTATTTATGCTATAATGATGCTTTCAGGGACTGCACGGCAGTATTCGGAAAAAACTTATGCAATGTCACATTAATGAATTTATCTTACGGCAGTTTAATATTAAATATAACCACATTGTTTTTATAATCTGCATTTATAGTACCTCCATGCAGAGATACAATTTCTTTTGCAATTGAAAGACCCAGTCCAAATCCTTCTTTTTCTCCGGAATGAGATTTATCAGCACGATAAAATCTATCAAACAAATACGGAATATCATCCTTACTGAAGTTTTCACATGGATTATCACAAGTCAATATAACTGCATCATTTTTAGAATACAAGCTTATTTTTATCTGAGCCTGTTCATCAGAATATTTAATGGCATTATCAAGGAGAATACCAACAAGTTCATCAATTTTATTCTGGCTTCCCTTAATGCATAAATTTTCCTGTATATCTGACAAAAGCTGCTTATTTTCTTCAAAAGCTACACTTTCAAAATATAAAACAGCATTCTGAACAGTACGGCTTATATCAAATGTGTTAAAAATGACAGACTGTTTATCAGAGCCGGAAAGCCGGGTAAGTTCAAGCATTTCATTAACAAGTCTGCTCATTTTCTGCGACTGGACCTGAATACAGTTTAAAAGTCTGTCTGTGCCGTTTTTCTTTTCTATCAGCTCAGTTGTAGCAGAAATTACAGTAATAGGCATTTTCAGTTCATGACTTGCATTTGAAATAAATTCTTTCTGCTTTTCATAACTTTCGCTGACAGGCTTTATTGCTTTGCCGGAAACAAAATAAATCAGTATCAGAACTAAGACAAATACAGTACTTCCAGATAATATTGACATTAACAGCAGCATATTACTGCTTTTTTCTGCCTGTGTATTATATATAAATACGTGTATTTTCAGTTTATCTGTATCCGTTGCAAAATGCTTATATCTTGTATTATCGATTTTCACTACTGTATCATTATCCTCAATAATACTTTTTGCATATTCCTGTGAAATTGTTTCAGAAAGATTTCCATTGTTTATTTCTACCAGGTTATTCTCAGAATCTGTAACTATGTAAAAGCAGCTGAAATTATTTGCAATCTGTGATATACCTTTCAGATTCATTTTATTAAAATCACGATTTAATGCTTTATAATTTTCTGATGACGCCGCAGAAATATTTTCCCTGTATTCTATTTCAATACTGTCAATTGTAAGTTTTACATTTTCCGGATTTTCTTCTTCCATATTGCTTGAACCTGTCCACCACACAGTTGAAATGTAAAAGCAACTGTCGGAAACTTCTGATATATCTGTTTTGACCGGTTTTCCTTCACATAAAAAATTTGAATCATCTGTAAAATCAATCATCATCTGGGTATTTCCCCTATTGAATTTATACTCTTTGTGAATAAACTTCATATTTCCGGAGTTGTCAAACAGTTCAAAATAAATACCGCCGCCCGCACAAAACCAGTCTGCATTTTCATCGCTGCAGCTGATTTGTCCGTTTAATGTGACATTTTTTATCAGACGAGGATTTCTCAGAACAATATGATCCCCGTTATCATTTATCTGCATATCCTTTAATGATATCACTTCTGAATCAATGTCCGGTGCATTGGAAAAAGCAATCTGATTTACCATATCCTTAGCTGTTTTAAGTTCGTTCTGATATGACGCTTTCATTAAAAGATTAAGAATCGTCAGCATGACAAAAATCACAATAAATGAGATCAGTGCGGAAAGAACAAAAAATTTTTTTCTCAGATGTCTGATTTCCTTATACATCATTTTGCTCCTTTATAATATATCCGTAACCCCGTATTGCAGAAATACATATGGAAGAGTCAATCGCTCTGAGTTTTTTTCTGAGAAAAGAAATATATACTTCAATTGAATTGTATTCTATATCAGTATTAAAACCCCATATTCTTACTGTCAGATCGTCCTTTGAAACAACTTTTCCCTGATTTAAAATCAGAAGCTCCATTATATCGTATTCTTTTTTGGTAAGCTTGATTTTCTGATCTTTTTTGTATATTTCATGAGTTGTCTTATCAATCATTATATCCGCAAATTTCAGATTTTCATTAATAAGTATTTTTTCCCTGCGTCTTAATAAGGCGCGGATTCTTGCCAGAAGTTCCTTTGAATTGAATGGCTTTGTAAGGTAATCATCTGCTCCGTTATCAAGACCTGCTATTTTATCTTCAATTTCAGATTTAGCCGTAAGCATTAAAACGGGGGTATTTATCTTGTTTTTTCGTATCTCAGAAAGCACTTCAATACCATTTTTCTCAGGCAGCATCACATCCAGAATAATCATATCATAAATGCCTGATAAAGCGTTGTCAAGTCCGTCCGTACCATCATAGGAGGAATCAACATAATAACCCTCGATAGTCAGCATTTCAGATAAAACCATATTAAGATCCAGTTCGTCTTCAACAATCAGTATTCGCATAAGTATCACATCCCATGTTCCTGTAATTGCCCGGTATGCAGGCAGCAAAGACTACTTTGCGTATCTGCAAGGACTCATAATATATAGTAATATTATAACATATATTTCAAGAAAAAACACGCCTTATTTCAGACGTGTTTTTAAAAATATTTTAAAGGAGAAGTAATCTTCTTAAAGCAATGAGATCAAACGCATTGCATTTGCCGTCTGCATTAACATCTGAAAGCTCTGAATCAACTTCAGCGTCCATAGCACACAGCCACTTCGCAAGGTCAACAACGTCACTTACATTTACTTTTCCGTCGCTGTTTACATCACCTTTTATCTTTTCTATCGGATTTGTTGGCTCTGTCGGCTGAGTGTTGTCATATTCATAAACAAGAGTAACTGTAGAGTAGTTTACAACAACATCTGTCCCCTTGTCACCTTGCTTTTCGGAATACTTCCACCAGTTCGGCTGCCATTGTGCATTTTCATCAAGAACTTCTGCATTTAAAGTTTCCTTTGTGGCATTTGTGAATTCATCGTCAAAAGGTACGATTATTTCAGTCTGACCGTTTGAGAAATTAACTGTCTTGAATCCCCAGAAAATATCACCACCGTTTTTCGGTGACAGCTCAGAAAAGCAAAGTCCGCCGCCTCCGCTGTAGTATGATGAACCTTCTGTTGAATAGCTGTTTACTCCGAATTTAATTTCCTTCAGATGTTCTTTATCTCCGAGAGGAATGAGATATGCGCCGTCTTCTGATATTGCAAGCTCGCTTACGTTATATACTGTTTCCTTTACTGTTATATCAGGAGCTTCATAAACTTTTTCGTCAGTTTCTTCATTGGAAATTACAACGTGTGCCACTGAGAGAGGAGAAAGTGTCACTTCAATTGTGTTTCCGCTTAAACCGTTCTGAACGTCGATAATGCGTATGTCGCTGTGATCCTGTTCTACTGCGTAAACAACAGCGCTCTTGTAATCAGTTGAAGAACCGTCAATTGTAATTACAGCTTTTTCAGAAGAAGTTTTGTTTTTGTTGGAGAGTACAACATCAACAGTTGAGTCATCATTGCCGTCAATAGCCGCAAACGCAGCAGATTTTGAGAGGTCATCTGTTTTTGCTTCTACAAGGGTATTGCCGAATTCTGAACCCTTTCCGTCATAGTTTGTGTAAAGATTGATGGCTGATTCTACATACGGACATTCCGGAAGAGTTCCCCAGTATGTAGCAAAGTAAACATTGTTTTCTGCAAATGCACCGAGTGCCTCTGCCTCGGCAATAGCGGAAATCACATTTTTGCCTGTTGTTTTTTCATTTGAAATATCTGCCAGATTATATTCAGAAATTGCAATCTTTGTGCCAGGATAATATTTATCTATTGATTCCTGAATAGTCGGCAGCAGCGGAAAATATTTTCCGTAGTAAGGCTGCAGCCAGCTGTTTTCAACATAGGATTCATCATAAAGACTTCTTGCAGCCTGCAGTTTTCCGTCATCTGTTGAGCAGTCCTGAGCGTAATAATGAACATCAACCACATCAAGAAGTCTGGTGCCGGATTCTTTTTCTGCATTTGCCATGCTCTCAAGGTAGTAGTCCAGATACCAGTTATAATTATTCTTTATGCTCTCCCACTTTGAATCTGTAAATTCCATGGAAGTTCCTGCCTGGATACAAGGCAGCATTCCCCAGAGTGCAGGACCGTAAACTTCTGCATTAGGGTCAATTTCCTTTACGACCTTTGCAAGCTCAATTGATTTTTCAATCAGTTCATCAGCTGTACATTCTTCGGGATGGTTATAAGGGTGTGTGTCGTTCCATAAAAACGGCTCATTGTCAAGGCTATATCCCTGGATACCTGTTGAAGTCGTGGAATCGCCAAGAGTTTTAACGAGATAGTTTACATATTCGTCCATGTAAACAGCATCATCTGTAAGGTCTGGTTCAAGAAGAAGTTCGCCGTTTTTGCGGTTTTTAACAGTCAGCCATCTGTCAGACGGTGCGGCAGATGTTACCTCTCCGAGCTTGTCAGCAGCAACATATCCCGCCATCTGCAATGTTGTGATCTTATATGGAATGCTGTACTGATTACACTCCTTGGAAAGCTGTCTTGCGGCATATCCCGCACCATTGGAAACATCTCCGATATTTGTGTCTGAACTGTTTATCCAGTCCTCACCCGCATTAGACCAGTTTGTTTCCCAGTTGTAACCTGTGTAGCGGTTTCCGCCCTGTCTTGCTGCATGAACGGTTACATTTTTATAATTGTTTGTGTTGCCGTACTGGTTTATACCATAAATATACGGACTTATTTCTTTCTTTTCACCGGAAAGATTAACAGAAACATTCATACTGTAGCTGTCATCTGCTGCAATTGCAGACATAGGCTGTACCATGCACGCAATTGACATGATACCTGCAATCAGTCCGGCAAATTTTCGATGCAAATGCATTTTAGTGATCCTCCTGTCAGTATTTTTTTTATTTTAAAAGAAATTCAGATTTTCTTTTCTGATTTATAGTATATCACTAAAACCTTGAAAGTTCCTTGAGATTTTTTATATAAAAAACTATTAACAGAAAAATTGCAACAGCTTTTATGGTTCGATTACAGTTGTAACAGTAAAATAAAAAGCACATCATCTGTATCACGCTGTGGTGAAAAATGATGCGCTTTTTGTCATTGCTGAATATAATGATTAAACTCTGACGTGTATACCTTTGCGTTATTTCGGGAACTGAACATGACCTTCAGTTACCTGGTCGGGAACAAGCGGAATATCCCTGTCAACAATCACTTGTCCGTAGATATCAGTAATTCTGAATGTGAATGGACCCGGACCCATTTCATCACTTTCAAAAAAGTTGTATAAACGACGAGGAAGTTCAACATATTCGCCGTCTTCGTTCAGATATTCAAGTTTTGTAACCGGATAACGGTGATTTCTTACCTGTACACCACACCAGAATTCTGAACTGCCTTCCTTGAACTTGAATGATACAGGAGCATTTTCAGCGCTGTCGAGAGGTATTATCCTCCAGCTTACCGGAACTCTCCCCTTTTCAACCGGAGCTATAAGCGGAAAAGCGTCAGTATACAGGTCGAGATCGCCTTTTTTACCCTCCGGCAAAAGATCAGTAACAAGCATATTTATTGTACCCAGTTCACCGGTAACTTCTATGTAAGCTCCGGCAAGCTGTGCATTGTTATAATCAGCAAGATTCATTGCAACAATCCAGTAATCCTCCCGTGAAATCGGGTCAAGCATTGCACATCCGCCCTCATAACCGCCGCCGTAGAAAGTCCCCTCACCATAGTGAATGGTACCCTTTGGTTCAAGGATTGCTGATTCATCAATGGAATACTCATTCTCATCAGTATCTTTTCCGAGAATAAAATCGGAAAGCAGGGAAAAATCGCTGTCGTCAATTATTCCATCACCGTTTAAATCTTGCGGATTCCGCCGCATTGCTGCTATATCAAGACTGTTAACTTCACCGCTTGAATTCACATCAAGCTCTGCCCCGGCAGCTGAAACGCTGCCAATGCATATACAGCCAGCCATTATTACTGCAAGCAAAGTCTTTAAACCTTTTTTCATAATCCTTGCTCCCTTTATGTACATTTTTACGTTATTATATCATAAAATCGAAAATTTTTGATATAATTGTCCGATATGCAGGGAGCAAATCTCTGATTTGCGTATCTGCAAGGACATTAAAATAAATTATAATAAATGCTGTGCATTTATTATATCATATATAAATTTATTCGTCAATGTAAAAAGGAGCATAACTCACTTGGCATTAAAAGCTTGTTTTACTCCTTATTTATATATTTACTTTTTTAATATCAGTTTACATTTTTTACGGAATAAATTTTTTAAGCTGAGACACCACAATTCCAACAGAAGTAATAACCGGAACAATAATCTGCAATACTGAAAAATCATTGAACATTACATTTACACTCAGAATCGGATTAAATCCCAGATTCACAATAAACTTTGCTCCAAGAAGATAAATTAGTACCGGCAAAGCAAAAACTGCAAAATTTATAAGTACAGCAGACATTGTATTTCTGCTTTTTGAAGAAATATACAGCATGAACCATGATGAAAAAATAACAAAAACAGTTCTCAGAAGACAAATCATGACGATATACTGCAAAACCGTCATATTTGCAGGCTGATCTATAAATTCGGTTATACTGCGCACAGATGCAGAAAGTCCGCTTCCGCCGTAAAATCTGAAAATCGTAACGGCATAGGGAATTATCCAGAGAAGTGCCGCAAATAAACCGTAAAGTGCAGAGGTAAGAAGATTCCTGCGGATATAGCTTGTCCTGCCGGATTTCGTGGAATTTATCATACTGCTCATGCGGTACATTCTGTCATTTGCAGCAAGCGGTGATATCATGAAAATGCACAGCAAAACCGCCGCAAGAGCATATTTCATGTCGTCATCATAGCCTGCAATTCCAAGTGCACGCTTATATCCGGTATCATAAAATATCTGCGCACCGTCAATATCCTTAATTTTATCAACACGATCTTTTAACATATTAAATCCAAGACTGGGCGCAAACTCCTTATAAAGTTCATTAAGCTCTGAGGAATAGCCGTCCAGACTAAGCTTGTCAATTTTTCCCTGTATTTCTTCAAAACGCTTTGATTCACTATCAATAAAATCAAGCTTTTCCTGCGTAATTTCCCCCTCAAGCTGCTGTGTGTAATATTTGTAGTAAACGTCGGCAACGTCATACTGCTTTATAAAACTCTCACTCATAAATCCGGAAACTGCAAGAAAGGCAATTATTACAATCAGCCCTTTCTGCATGATAAGCGACTTATAAAGCGTATAATAAATTTTTGAATGAACTCTGCTTGATTTTCCGGTCTTAAATCTGATACTTAATTTTCTGAACTCCAGATTCCGCTTTTTTGCATACAGCAATGCTGACAGACTGACACAGATAACAGAAATAACCGCAACTGCACCAGCGGAAGTCGGAATCAGCGGGACTGGATACTCCCAAAAGTTAATATTCCTGTAACTGCTGAAAATTTCGTTTACCTTTGTAAAAGAAACAAGATTGATGTATCTGAAAATGCTGTAAACTGAAAGTGGGTGAATCCGACTGTAAACTATGCCCTCGGCTGTCAGAATAACCGCTGAAATCCCGTAAAATGATACAGTATTTTTCGTATTTACTGCAATCAATGATAAAACCGCTCCCACAGTAAAAAACGCAGCAGACTTAAAAATAAAATACAGTATAAGATAACCGAATACACTTGTTTTCAGATTACAGCCGATAAAACCGGCAAGTGACTGAACCGGTCTTGACAAGTCACCAAGTCCGTAGAGATATGCGGAAATAATTAAGTTTTCGCCATATATGAGCAGTACTGCACCGAAAACCACAGCGGCAAGCGCTGCTGTTTTGGCAATCATAAGATGACCGCGGCCTTTTTTCAGAGAAAAAAGAAGCCCTGTCATTCCCTGCTCACGGTCAGATATCATCAGCGACAAAACGGCAAACAGAAGAATGAATCCGCATAGAATGTCTGTGAAGTTATTGTCCGCTGCAAGAATTATTCCCTTTGAAATGTCAAATACCGGCTGAACATCCTGCATATTTTCATAAGCGGACGGAGTTTTCACAATACTGCGGTAGTTGAATGTATCAGGCTTTGCAAATATTGAAATATTCGTCATGGATTCTGCCTGTGTTTTTATGCCTTCAAGATATTCCTTATATCCCACAATATCTGCACATTCCTCATGCAGTTCATAGATGACCTCCCAGTTGTAAATGCGTTCACCGGAAAAATTGTTCAGTTCTTCTTCAAGCCATTCAAGCTTTTCGCTGTCAGTCATTCCCTCCATTTCCGAGAATATCTGAATATAATCGGAGGGTGTCGTTTCTCCCGAATTTGCCGTTCTGAACATAAGATATGCGTTTAGTACAAAAACTGCCGCAGTAATAAGCAGGAATATTTTATTGCAGAAAAGCTTTCTCAGTTCTGTTATGAAAATTCTCATTTCTGCATCTCCCCGTAATACTGCATATACAGATTTTCAAGAGTTTTCTCTCCGCTCTGAACCTTTTCGGTAAGCTCCGGAACATTACCGCTGTCAATGAGATGTCCCTCTTTTATGAACAGTATCTCTTTGGCAATAGTTTCAATATCCGAAACAATATGAGTTGAAATAATAATTATCTTATCCTTTCCTAAATGGGACACCATATTGCGGATTATAACTCTTTGTTTCGGGTCAAGTCCGGCTGTCGGCTCGTCAAGAATTATAAGGTCTGGATTCCCCAGCAATGCCGACGCAATCAGCACCCTCTGTTTCATACCGCCCGAAAAACCTCCCATTTTCTTGTCAAGACTGTCGGTCAGCTCCACACGCTCAACGATGTAGTGCTACAATAGATATTGG
>DBQM01000013.1 GCA_002305725.1 Ruminococcus sp. UBA1394
CAAGAGGTTTTGCAGGGTTGCCTACACTTTAATTATACGTCACCACGTCATAAATGTCAAGCAATTTTTATTCGCTTCGCTTTATCCTGTCCTCAATTTCGCCGCAAAGCTCAGCCGCAGTTTCCATTGAATGTGCCTCAACGCTCAGCCAGAGTCCACGTCCGGAAACAGAAGGTTTTACTATGACACGGCTTTTGCTGTCCGAAAAAGCAGTACCGTCCGGCGTTGACCTGCCCTCCCAGTGATTCATGACGCTGCGTATCCTGTGACAATCCGCATTTACAAAGCGCTTTGCGGTATAAAACTCCGGCAGTTCCGACACTGCCTGTTTAAGCGTTATATTTCTCTCGCAGAGTATGCCGATTACCTTTGCGGCAAGGAAAAAGCCGTCCAGAGTGAAATTCTGCTCCTTTGCAAGCTTTCGTGCGATTTTGTCCGCCTCTCCGTCACCGGACAGGAAGTAACGGTAAATATGCCTGCCCTTTGACCTTGCAAATTCTTCTGCCGCAAAAGTAAAATCAAATGGCAGAGCAACATCACGCCCCTTTGAAAAGAGGTCATTGCAGCATATAAAAATCAGCTTTTCGTAGGTCACAAAACCGCTTTTTTCCGAGTAAAGCGCCGATTTTGTTCCGTCCGGACTGATTTGCAGGACAAGTTCCTTCCTGCCTTTCCTGTCAAACATTATCTGACTGCATACAGGCGAAGACGAACTTATCCTTATGCTGTAAGGACAGTTTTCCGGAATAAGTCCCTCTATATGCTGCCGGTATATCTCACGGAATCCTGCGCCGTCGGCAAATGTCCCCTCCTGCTGTTTTGAATCGGGTGTTTTTCTGAGTGAAAGCGCAGATGAAATCAGTCTTTCTCTGGCAGAAGAAAGCGGAAGTCCCCCGCGTTCTTTCAGTTCAAGCTTTGTCAGCGGTTCGTCTTTGATATAAATACACAGGTCGCATTTTGCAAGCCTTGACGCAAAAAACAGCTCTGTTTCAAGGCATCTTCCAAGTGAGATAACGTTTTTGCCGCCGGAAAGAATACCGGAGATAACGCTAAGTTCAGCTGCCCTGTCCTCACCGCTGCGCCCTATGATTATCCTGTCTGCCGACTGTGCCGCAGCCATTCCCGAAAAGACTGCTTCTGAGGGCATAAAGCCTCCTGTGATCTGTCCTTCTCTCAATACTGCTCTCATTTTTATTTCCCCTTTCGGACATTCCATTTCTGAAAGAAGTATTGACATTTTAAAGCTGTTTATTCAAAACCGGGTTTCCTTTTATCTGTACTGTCCTGACCTCCTTTCTGAGAAGAATAAGTCCTGTCAGATTGGGAAACGCCATAAGACCGTTGAATATATCCGAAACTGTCCAGACAGCCTCCAGCTCCGCAACTGCACCTATAAAGACAAACGCAAGAAAAATCAGCTTGTAAAACGGTATTCCGGCATCTCCGAAAATGTATGTGACCGCACACTCTCCGCAGTAAAACCAGCCTATAATGGTTGCAAAGGCAAAAAGCGACACCGCCGCCGTTATAAAGTACGGCGCAAGCTTTCCGGTTTCCTTTCCGAAAGCCTCAGTCACAAGCATTACACCGTCGCTTCCGCTGTCCATAACGCCGGTGGTGAGTATGACAAGGGCTGTCAGCGTACAGCAGACTATTGTGTCGGCAAAGACTTCGAAAACCGCCCACATTCCCTGCTGCTGTGGGTCACGGCAGTCGGCTGATGAATGCAGTACGGCTGAACTGCCAAGTCCGGCTTCGTTTGAAAACACTCCCCTTCTCAGACCGGCATTTATGCTGCGGCTTATAACTGCGCCGCTTATTCCGCCGCCGACTGAGCGTATTCCGAAAGCGCCTCTGAAAATTTCCGAAAAAGCCGCCGGAATCCTCTCACAATTACACACAATAATAAACACCGCCGCACCTATGTAAGCAACTGACAGAACAGGTATCAGTATCTGGGTAACAGAGCCTATTCTTTTAATGCCGCCCGATATTATCACTCCGCATATCAGTACGGCTGCCGCACCTGTTGCCGCAGGCGATATCCCGAAACATCCCTCAAGTGACGAGGATATGGAATTGACCTGCGTCATATTGCCCATTCCAAGCGCCGCAAGGGAACAGCATACCGCAAACATGACTGCCAGTCCTTTTTTCCCTGCGCCGTATTCAAGGTACGCCATAGGTCCGCCGTACCATTTTCCATCGATACGGCGGCGGTAAACAGTACCAAGATAGTTTTCGCCGTAAACAAGCGCCATTCCCAGAACAGCCGAAACCCACATCCAGAAAATCGCTCCTGCTCCGCCTATTGTCAGGGCAGTTGCAACACCGACAATGTTTCCCGTACCCATAGCGGCGGCAAGTGCGGCTGATACCGCCTGAAACTGCGAAATACTCCCCTTTTCGCTGCAACGTATACGGCTTTTGTCATGAAACAGCGAAAAAAATGTGCATTTCATTATCTGCGGAAATTTCACTATCTGAAAAAATCCCAGACGGACAGTATAAACCAGACCTGTCCCGAGGAGAAGAAAAAGCAGCGGCTTTCCCCATACAATATTATTGATAATATCAGGCATTATTTTTTCCTCCCCTTGAATTCACAGTTAAGTTTGTGTTATAATAAAGTAACAGTTCATTTTCTGATAAAGGAGGAAAAAATGAAAGAATACAAATCTGACAAAAACTGTCTTAATATTCTCAGACTTGCCGTAATTATTGCAGCATTTCTGCTTATAGTCCTGTGCACATATTTTCTCTCCTTTATTCCAAAGCTTATGATTTTTCTTAACATATTATTCTTTGCCGCCGGATTTTTCCTTGCGGTCATATATCTTCCGGTATATTTTAAAAATCTCTGCTACTACGTTGTTTCTGACGAAAAAATCATCAAGGTAAGCGGTTTCTTTTTCATAAAAAAACAAATCATGTCCATTGACAAGATTCAGTATACTACGTCAGTTTCAACGCCGTTCAACAAGTTTACCGGTCTTAACTTTTTTGTACTCTATGCCTATGGCGGACTTATGACAATAATGTTTCTGAACAAAAATGATTTTGAAGAATTAAGCTTCAGATTCAGAAAGTGAGGGGAAAATGTATCACGAACACCCTCTTAAAATACTAAAAAACGCATCGAAAAACATATGGCTGCTGATTTTCCCTCTGCTGAGAGGTATTAAAACAATGCACCTTGATTTTGATGTTTTCTACAACTGGATAAAAGGTGCATGGTTTGATATTCTTGTTGTTCTTGTAATTCTCGGCTACGGATATATGCGCTGGATTTTCACATGGCTCAGATTCGGTGAAAATGAAGTCACACTTATCAGCGGAATTTTTATAAAAATGGAAACAACTATCCCCTACGAAAGTATTTCAGCTGTATCCGCTGAACATCCGTTTTATCTGAGACCTTTCAAGGCTGTCCGGCTGAAAATAAACACCTGCGGAGGCAATTTCAGCAGTTCTGATATGTCGCTGCTCATGCGCAGAAGTGATTCATGGCAGCTTCATCACAAGATGCCGGTTTCTCACGACAAAAAGAAAAAGACCTTTGAAATACACCCGAAGCTTCTGACAATAATCTTTTTTTCATTTGTATTTTCCAGCAGTTTTTCGGGGGCGTTCTACATTGCGGCACTTTTCTTCCAGCTTGGAAAATCATCCAAAGACCTGCTTGAGCATGAACTCAAAGACGCCTTAAACCAGCTGACAAGCGAAGTGTCATCAAAATTTGCACTGAGTATTCCTCCGGCTGCAATAATCGTCGGCATACTGATTATTTTCACATGGCTCATGTCCTTTATTTTCAACATATTCCGCTATGCCGGATTTACCATGAAGCGTGATAAAAACTCGCTGAAGATAAAAATGGGCGCTGTTACAAGACGCAATTATCATATTATCACCAATAAAATCAACTACATTGATATGCGCCAGAATATTATCATGAAAATTTTCAAAAAGACCTCGCTTAATATCAGCTGTTCCGGATACGGAAACCAGAAAAATGAACTGCCTGTCCTTCTGCCTATTCTCAGCAGGCGTCAGGCAAACAATGCACTTGATATACTCGATTTCGGCAAAAGAATAGGAAAACGCTCTGTTAAAGCAAACAGAGCGGCTGTACTGACCTTTCTTGGTCTGCCGCTCTGCTTCTGTATCGGAATACCAATCGCCGCAGCAGCTGTAATGCACTTTTTCCCGTCTGTGTCAGAGCTTGTTGTCCCGTTTGCTGTAATGGCAGAACTGCCGTCAGTATGGATGATAGTCGTAAAAACCCTTGCGCTTTTAACGACAGGACTTTCCATCGAGGATAATTTTATATGCATAAGATATTCAAGATTTTTTTCATTCCACACAGTTTTAGCAGACAGAAAAAAGCTTGTAAAGGCACAGATAATTCAGAATCCCATACAGAAAATGATAGGCAGATGCCGTCTGGACTTCTATTTCAATGCAGAAATGCCAAAAAAAAATAAACTGCATGGCATAAATATTAAAGATGCTGAAAAAATTCTGAAAATACTTGAAATGAATAAATAAGCTGTCCGATTGGGCAGCTTTTTTTGTAACAGGTTGTAACGTTCGGTGCAAAAATAAAGTCTTATTATGTGAAAGGCGGTGAAACAGTTGGATTTCGATAAGCTGTACAGCGAATATTTTCAGGTGGTTTACAAATTTATTCTAAAATTAAGCGCTGACCATGAACTCTCTGAAGATATAACTCAGGAAACTTTTATTAAAGCAATAAAAAATATAAAGTCATTTAAGGGGGAATGTAAAATCTCTGTGTGGCTGTGTCAGATAGCCAAAAATATTTATTTTTCACATACCAAAAAGAATGCCCGGCTAAAAACCGTCCCTATTGATGAAATAAACGGACAGGCAGAAGAACCCGACTTCACATCAAAAGAATTGCTGCTGGAAATTCACAGGCTTCTGCACAGTCTGCCAGAACCCTATAAGGAAGTTTTTACGCTGAAAACATTCGCAGACCTTTCTCTTGCTGAAATAAGTCAGCTGTTCGGAAAGAGTGAAAGCTGGGCAAGAGTTACATATTTAAGGGCAAAGCAAAAGCTGCAGATATTAATAAAGGAGATTAATTATGAGTAAAATGACGTGTGATATTTATCAGGACCTAATTGCGCTTTACGTTGACGGGCTGTGTTCGGAAGACTCCGGAAAGGCTGTTGAAGAACACATAAAATCCTGTAAGAAATGCGCAGATGCATATAGACAGATGAAAAATGAGATTAAAGTTTCAGAAATCTCTGGTGAGGAACGGGAAGAAAACTCAGAGTTTAAATTGAACTTATCGAAAACATGGAAAAGATTCAAACGCAATGTTTTTCTGAAAGTTATGGCGGCTGTTTTGGCTTTGGGTATAATATTCACAAGTGTATACTGTTTGTTTATCAAAAGTTATCTGCTGCCGTGGGATAAGGTCAGGTTTGAAAATATCTGTATGCTTTCTGACGGTTCTGTTGCTTTTGAAGTTATTCCAGATTCCGGAAAAAAGGGTGATGTCAAAGTAATAGACATTGGCGGAACATTTTATGTTACCTGTTTTTCACCACTCATTAATTTTACTGACTATGTTTCAGAACCGTCAGACTATATTCGCATTAAGCCGGAAACTGACCCTTACGAAACGGGAGCAGCTGAGCCCGTGCATGACTGTGAGGCAATATACTACGGTGATATTTACGGTCAGCATGACTTGATATGGGAAAAAGGAACGCAACTTCCCAAAGCAAGCGAAGAACTTGAAGAAGAGTTTGAATTTCTGATTGAAAATTAAAAAAGCTGTCCTGCCGGACAGCTTTTTTTTGTAAAGTTTATTTATACCGCATTTTTCAGTTTACTTTCAATATCTATTCTTCTGTTCACAGAAAAATGTCTTTTTACTGCTGCGGCAATAGTTTTGACAGAATATGCCGCAGTTATAATGAACACAGGTGAAAAGTTCACAAGATACCTCGAACGTGTTTCCCATATCAGAAAAAAGAAATATACTCCGCAGATAACTATTTTAAGAAAAATCTCCTTTCCCTGTTTTTCCGCCATTGCTCCGCTTATAAATGAAAACAGAATCATAAACAGCAGCATACACTGATATACCGAACACAAAAACTTGAATACATCTGATTTCCCTACAAAGCTTTTGAACAGATTGGTTTCCTCACAGTGTCTGAGATAATAGCCTATAAAATACGTTCCGTCACCCCATGTATAAGAAACCTTTTTTGCAATATGCCTTATCATTCCGGGTACGCCGTAATCTGCAACCCTTTTTCTGATTTCTTTAATATCCGCCGCTTTTTTCTGCTCATAGTTTCCGCTGTTTACAGTAAACCAGAAATCCTCGCTGTAAAATCCGCCTCTGTCATGAAGTCCCATCATGACCCAGTGCTCGGGAGGAAACTGGATTTCTTCAAGCTCACTTTTGTCAGCAATATCAAAGCTTTTTATAAATCCGGTACAAAGAGCTGATGACGCAATAATTCCTGCAAGCAGTATACAAAGTGTTTTCAGATATGCTTTTCTGTTCATCTTTGTACAGGTCACAGCAAGATAAAGCAGAAATGCCGGCAGAAGAATTATCACATTGCCCTTTATTTTAAATCCGGCAAAGAGAAGAAGTCCGCTGAAAATCAGCTGGGGGATTTTCGTTTTCATCTTAGGATTTTCAGTTCCGCAAAGGAAAAGATATATCGAACCCATTGCAAAAGGCATACTCATGGAATCGGTGTAAAAATACGGTGTATATGTGTAAAACACGGAAAATCCGGCACCTGCCACAGCACAGAAAAGCGGTGTGAACTTATCCTTGAAAAGCCTGCCGGCTATAAAGTACATGAGAATATATGAAATGTGAAGTCCTGCCGTATTTATCAGAACAGGGACTATCAGCGGCATATTGCACGAAATCTTTTCGCAGGCGGAATATACCAGCGAAAGTATCACAAGCAGCGCCTGATTATTGGTATATCTTGCAAAATAATTATTGTGCCTTTCCGGAAGATGACCGTAAAGGTCTGCCTTATCCCATGTCTGACAGAAGTCCCTCGCCGCTCTGTCAACATAGCCAAGGTCTGAGATAGGCGTGAACTTCAGCGTAAATGCAGATATGAGCTGAATTATCAGTACTGCTCCTGCCAGACAGAAAAATATCCGGTTAATTTCCTTTCGTGTCATTCCCAGCGCTTTTTCTCTCATAAATCCATAAAGCCGGACTGATGCGGCTATAAAAATAAATCCGCATATAATTACAAGAGTTATTGACCACGCCGGATATTTTATATATCCTCTTACTATTACGCTTAATATTGTAAATCCGAATATCAGAGCAAATATGCCCTGCACTCCTTTGCTGACCCTTTCCAATTTTGTTTCCCCCTTTTTTCATTCAATATGTAAAAATTCCTCTATATCTTTATTTTATTAATATTATAAAATATATTTTTAAAAAAGTAAATTGACAAACTGACAGATAAAAAGTTAAAAATCATGACATCTATTGTGTATTATTACAACTAATACGCTTATGACTTATTCTGATATTTTTACGCTTTAATGTCTTGAAATGCTTATGAACATATGGTATAATAAGTACAAGAATTTGTTCTCAGAATGAACAGGCAAAATCGGGAGGCACATTATGAAAACCATAACCGTTAAGGCAAGTATTTCGTATAACATATATATAGAAAGAGGTTCAATAAAAAACTGCGGAAACATCATTGCTGATACTGTCAAAACACGCAGGACCGCAGTTATTACTGATGATATTGTTGACGGTCTTTACGGAAAGACTGTTACCGATTCTCTTGAAAAGGCAGGATTTTCAGTCTGCAAATTCGTTTTTCCAAACGGCGAAAGTTCCAAATCCACCGAAACGCTCAACCAGATTTACACTTTTCTCTGCGAAAACAACATAACCCGTACCGACTGCATTATCGCACTTGGCGGCGGTGTTGTGGGCGACATAACAGGCTTTGCCGCTGCAACTTTTTTAAGGGGACTTGACTACATACAGATTCCTACCACTCTCCTTGCGCAGATAGACTCCTCTGTGGGCGGCAAAACTGCAATAGACCTCCCCTGCGGAAAAAATCTCGTAGGTGCTTTCAAACAGCCGAAATGCGTTATCTGCGACTCGGACGTGCTGTCAACCCTCTCAGACGAAATTCTGTCGGACGGCATGGCGGAGGCTATCAAGTACGGCATGATTCGTGACAGCAGACTTTTTGACCTTATCGCCTCACACACTCTTGAAAATGTTTCAGAAATTATTGACGATATAGTTTACAGCAGTGTTTCCATCAAACGTGATGTTGTGGAGAACGACGAGTTTGACACGGGAGAGCGAATGATTCTAAATTTCGGTCACACTCTCGGACACGCAGTTGAAAGCTACTACAACTACGAAACCTATACACATGGAAGTGCAGTCGCAATGGGTATGTGCATGATTACAGAAAGAGAATGCGCTCCCGAAATACTTGAAAAGCTGAAAAACTGCATAACTGCGTACAGGCTGCCGGTAAAGTGTGACGCACCGGTACACGAACTGCTGAAACTCTGCTCTAACGACAAAAAGCGTGAAAGCGGAAATATAAATTACATTGTCTGCCGTGAAATCGGAAAGGCGGAAATTAAAAGAGTTACTGTGGACGAGTTCAACAGACTTATGGAGGGAAAGTGATATGGATATAAAAATAATCCCGTCAAAGCTTAAAGGCGAGGTGAATATCCCCTCCTCCAAGAGCATGACCCACAGAATGCTTATTTCTGCGGCACTTGCTGAGGGTACCTCCGTTGTATCTAATGTTACCTTTTCAAAGGATATCTATGCAACAATTGACGCCCTTAAAGCCGCCGGAGCAGAAATAAGCGTTTCCGGAAACAGCGTTACAATAAAGGGTATCGCCGGAAATATTCCGGAAAATGCTGATATCGACTGCTGTGAAAGCGGTTCAACCCTCAGATTTATGATACCGGTGACTGCCGCTTTAGGCATAACCGCCGTTTACAGAGGACAGGGACGTCTGCCGGAAAGACCGATTACGCCGTATATCCGTGAGCTTTCAAAAAAGGGCATTGAATTTGAGTATAACAACACAATGCCATTTACCGTTAAGGGACAGCTTGAAGCCGGCGTTTTTGAGCTTGAGGGAAACGTTTCCTCCCAGTTTATAACAGGACTTCTCTTTGCCCTGCCGCTCCTTGAAAATGATTCCGAAATTGTCATGACCTCACGGCTTGAGTCAAAGCCTTATGCGGACATGACTGTATCATGTCTGAAACAGTTCGGGGTTGAGATTGCTGAAACAGAAAACGGCTATTTCATAAAGGGCGGTCAGAAATATGTTTCAAGGGACGTTTCAGTCGAGGGCGATTACTCCCAGGCGGCTTTCTTTTACGTTGCAAATGTACTGGGAAGTGATATAAAGATAAATAATCTCAGGGAAGAAAGCAGTCAAGGTGACAAGAAAATTGTTGAAATTGTCAGCGGCTTGTGCTATAATAATAAGGAAACACCGGACGGTTTCAGTATTGACGCCTCAGATGTTCCCGACCTTGTCCCCGTTCTGGGAGTTCTTGGAACTTTCTGTAACGGAAAATCTGAAATTTACAATGCCGCACGTCTGAAAATCAAGGAAAGCGACAGGCTTGCCGCAACTGCACAGGCTGTCAATGCGCTGGGAGGAAAAATTACTCCTACTGACGATGGTCTTATTATTGAACACGCAGATTTAAAGGGCGGTACTGCCGACAGCGCCGGCGACCACAGAATCGCCATGAGTGCCGCAATTACCGCAACAGTCTGCACCGAACCGGTTATTATAAAAAATGCTGAATCCGTTGAGAAATCATATCCGGACTTTTTCAGGGATTATATAAATTTGGGAGGAACTGCTAATGTCATCAACATGGAATAATCGTATTTCCATTTCAATTTTCGGAGAGTCACACGGCCCTGCAATCGGCGTAGTTATTGACAATCTTCCGCCGGGAGAGCATATTGACATTGAAGAACTGGGACGCTTTATGGCAAGAAGAGCGCCTAAAAAAGACGGCACTACCACTATGAGAGCCGAAAAAGATCTGCCGCAGATAATGTCCGGACTTGTAAATGACAAAACAACCGGTACTCCCCTTTGCGCATTTATCCAGAATACTGACACACGCTCAAAGGATTACTCCAACATTTCCAAGCTTGCACGCCCCGGTCATGCTGACTATACCGGAGCAGTAAGATACAGAGGCTTCAACGATGTAAGAGGCGGCGGACATTTCTCGGGCAGACTTACTGCACCGCTGTGTTTTGCAGGAGCAGTGTGCGGTCAGATTCTTGAAAAAAGAGGAATTTATACCGGTGCGCATATAGCTGAGATACACAATATCAAGGACGATGTTTTTGACAGGACTAACGTTTCAAAGCAGGATATCCTTGATGTAAGATACAAAAAATTCCCTGTTATCAATGACGAACAGGGTCAGAAAATGTTTGACGATATCCAGAAAGCAAGAGTCGGCTGCGAATCACTGGGCGGTATTATTGAGTGTGCCTGTGTAAACGTTCCGGCAGGAATCGGTTCTCCTCTGTTTGACGGACTGGAAAACACTCTCGCACAGCTTATTTTCGGTATTCCGGCTGTAAAGGGACTTGAATTCGGCGCAGGTTTCCTTACTGCCAAAATGGTAGGCAGTCAGAACAACGATGATTTTTACGTTGACGAGAGAGGTCATGTAAAAACAAAGACCAACAACCACGGCGGCATACTGGGCGGTATTTCTTCCGGAATGCCAATCACTCTCAACGTTGCAATAAAGCCTACTCCGTCTATCTCAAAGCCACAGGAAACAATCGACTACGAAAACATGACAAACGATGTTCTGACTATCAAGGGCAGACACGACCCGTGCATAGTTCCGAGAGCAGTACCGTGTGTTGAAGCGGCTGTTAATATCGGTATTCTTTCACATATGCTTGACTATCCTAATTTTGCGTAACTTTCCGGGGTGACCGCAATGGAAAATGAAAACTATACAAAAATGTCTGAGCTTGCCTCTACCGAATTAAAGGACGTTCAGACTGTTAAAATTCTGATATGCTATCTGCTTTACCGTATCAACAAGCCTGTTGATTCCGAACAGCTTTACGATATATCTGTGACGACCGGTATCATCAATTATTTTTTCTATCAGGACGCAATGGATTATCTGATAAAAAACGGTTCTGTCAGCGTGTCCGAGGGAGAAAACAACAGCAAGTCCTATACGCTGACTGAAAAAGGCATAAACTGTGCCAAAACTCTCAGAGGATATGTTCCCAAGTCTTACCGTGACAAAATAGTACAGGCTGCACTTCGTTATTTCGCAAAGCTCAAATACGAAAGCGAAGTCAAGGTCGAGTATATCCCCCTTGAAAAAGGTTATTATGTTCACCTGCGCTGCCTTGATATCGGTGATGACCTTCTGGATATGAAACTTTTTGCTCCCGACCGCACACAAGCTGAAATGATAGGCAGAAACATAATGCGCAATCCGGCAGGATTTTACAGTAAAATTCTGAATATAGCGCTTAACAATGAGGAAGAACAATTTGACCCGGAAGAACTTTAAACTATATAAAACGAAATCCGTACCGGAAAACCGGTACGGATTTTTAGGTAAAACCGCATAATTATTGTCGTGCAGCTGCGCAGTCAGATTTTTCGACAGGCGAAGTTCGCCCCCCGGATTGCATAAAAATCTTGCAGGCATACTGACGTATGTCAAAAGATTTTTGTGTGATATGGCGGAAAATATGCAAGCAGATGTGCGGCAAAGGCGTCAGCCGTTAATTGTGCAGTTTTGCCTTACATTTCACTTCTGTTTTCAAGTGCCTTGAAAAGAGTCACCTCGTCAGCGTATTCAAGGTGTCCGCCGACTGGTATTCCAAAGGCAAGACGTGTGACCTTTATGCCCAGAGGCTTTAAGAGTCTTGCAATATACATGGCGGTCGCCTCCCCCTCAACTGTGGGATTTGTTGCCATGATAATTTCTGTGACTTCACCGTTATTTACCCTGTCAAGCAGTTCCTTTATCCTTATGTCATCAGGTCCCACGCCGTTGATAGGCGACAAAAGACCGTGAAGAACATGATATGTACCACTGTATTCGTTGGTTCGCTCAAAGGCAGTAACGTCCTTGGGAGTTTCCACAACGCAGATAACGGACTGTTCACGCCTGTCATCAGAACAAATCGGGCATACCTCAAATTCAGTCAGATTCTGACAGATTTTACAGTAGCCGACATCAGTTTTTACCGATATGATTGCATCAGCAAACTGCTTTGCATCGTCCTCGCTCATTGACATGACTGCATAGGCAAGCCGCTGAGCAGTTTTCATGCCTATTCCCGGCAGCTTTGCAAACTGTTCGGAAAGGACAATTAATGGAAGTGCGCTGTTATCTGCCATATCAGAACAGTCCCGGTAATGAAACTCCGCCGGTGATCTTGTTCATTTCTTCTTCTGTTGTCTTTTCAACGTTAGCCATAGCCTCGTTAATAGCGCTGATAACCAGATCCTGCAGCATTTCGATATCTTCCGGATCAACAACCTCAGGCTTGATAGTAAGTGACTTGATGTTCTTAGCGCCTGTTACAACGACTTCAACCTGTCCGCCGCCGGATGTTGCAGAAAATTCTCTTGCCTCTATATCGTTCTGAAGCTCTGTAATTTCATCCTGCATTTTCTGAGCCTGCTTGATCATGGAGTTCATGTTCTGAGCTCCGCCAATATTCTTAGGTACTCTTGATTTCATTTTTTTACTCCTTTAATATTCCGACAATACCGCAAATTTGCCAATGCAGCACCGTCTTTGATAATTATATTTTAATTTATTCAACAGCAGTTTCAATACCGCTGTTTATAGCTTTTTCAATAAGCATATCAGCTTTTTTGTCTTCCTTGTCCGCCGCCGAGCATCTTGCCTTTATAGCATATTGCTTGCCCATGACAGCCTGTATCGCCTTGTCAAGCTGCTGAACATTTTCCTTTACCTTGAAAAGTTTCAGGAAAAATTTATTCTGAGTGTCGATCAGCATGATATTTTTATAGACAAATGCCCTTGAACCGGCAAGTGTACCGGAAACAGACGGACAGATTCGGGTGAATTCCTCCAGAATGGCAGTCCATTCAGCAAGAGGTTTAAAGTCTGAGCTTTTAAGCTTTGACATATCCGCTGCCGGTTTAACCTGTTCTTCCTGCTGGCTGACAGCCTGTGAAACAGGCGCCGGCTCAGATTCAGCGGCAGACCCCCGTGAACTATCCGACTGTTTTATTTTATCATAAATTTCAGTATTGTCAAGTGTTTTTTGTGAAATCTGTCTTGTACAAAGCTTTATAAGGCACATTTCAAGTTCAACACGCTTGTTTAATGCCCTGCCGATTTTTTCATTGCATTCCTGCAGAATTGTAATTTTACTTAAAATTTCATTAAGCTCCAGCTTGTCGGAAAGTGATTTCAGACGTTCAATTTCGTCCGGCATACAGGCAAGCAGTCCGGATTTTTCAGGGCAGACCTTCATAAGCATCATGTTGCGGAACTGTTCTGTCAGCTCAACGCAAAGCTTCTGCATATCCTTTGACATACTGTAAAGTCTGTCAGCAACTTCAAGGGCGTCCCCCGGGCGTTTCTGCACCGATGCCTCGATTATTTCAAAAAGATGGTCACGTCCGGCAATTCCGGCAGCAGATGACACAACGTCAAGGTCGATTTTGTCCGAGTATGCGGCGCACTGGTCAAGCAGCGACAGCGCATCTCTCATGCCGCCGTCCGAAAGCTTTGCTATAAGGGCAGCAGCGTTTTCATCAAGTGACAGGTTTTCCTGTCCGGCAATGTAAAGCAGTCTGTTTTTAATATCCTCCGGCAGTATCCTGCGGAAATCAAACCGCTGACATCTTGAAGTTATAGTCGCCGGGACCTTGTGGACCTCAGTTGTTGCAATAATAAACTTGACATATTCCGGAGGCTCTTCCATAATTTTCAGCAGCGCATTGAATGCACTGGGTGACAGCATATGAACCTCGTCGATAATGTATATCTTGTATCTGCACCTCTCCGGTGTATAAACAGCGCCGTCACGCAGGTCACGGATATCATCAACGCCGTTGTTTGAGGCGGCGTCAATTTCAATTATATCAGAAAGCGCTGAAACGTCAGCGTCATGACAGATATCACATTCAAGGCAGGGATTGCCGTCTGCTTCATTGGGGCAGTTTACCGCCTTTGCAAAAATTCTTGCACAGGTTGTCTTACCCGTTCCTCTTGAACCGGTAAAAAGGTAAGCATGAGCCGTTCTGCCGTTTTTTATCTGATTTTTCAGTATTGTTGTGATATGCGGCTGGGAAATGACATCATCAAAAGAAAGCGGCCGCCATTTTCTGTATAATGCCTTGTAAATAACGGTCACCTCCGTACTGAACGTCATCATTCTCCCGATTATCCCGGCACAGAAAAAATTCCGGGACATAGGTGTGCAGGCTTGCTGCGGCACACAAAACGATCCGCTTAATGCTGCTCGGTTCCCCGCCTGACATGGTTCACGGTGTCTCATTGCACAGGGCCCGCACACCTATATTCCGGAATAAACACTAATTCCTGATTGTTAGCCTTTAAATTATAACATATTATTCAGAAAATTTCAAGTGGTTTACGATATTTTTTTATATTTTCTGAAAAAGCACACTTTTTTCAAAAAAGTACTTGACACAAGGTGAAAGTAGTGATATAATATTATGGTAATCAATTCAAATATGCGGATATGGCGGAATCGGCAGACGCGCCAGCTTCAGGTGCTGGTCCTCGCAAGGGGGTGGAGGTTCAAGTCCTCTTATCCGCACCAGGTGCGTGACCGCACCGGACATTTTCGGGTTTCATTTTATGAAGCCCGAATTTTTTTGCCCGATCGGTTAATTTTTATTTATGTTATAATTCTCTCATTTTAGGAGGAAATCTTATGAACTACAAAGCACTTATTTCAATCGCAGCCGCAGCCTGCCTGCTTTCACTTTCATCCGGATGCGGTACTGATAAAAGCAGCAGTACTGCTTCGGAGAATTCCACAGTTACTGAGGAAACAGGCACTTCAGAACACAAGACAAAGCTGACCGCAGTATCACCTTCACCCAAAATTTCAACTGTCAGTCCCGACAAAGTAAAGGTGTACAAGCACTCAAACAAAGCCTTTACCCTTAAAGACTGCGCCACCTCCATTTTTATGGAAAACGGCTGGGAGATTTTGTCCGGCGGTACTGCAACAGAACAGCAGACGGATGAAATAACATCATTTCCGGCTGTTGTGCAGTACCTTGACACCAAAACCACTCTCACGATAACCGTCACTGACGAGTCCGAGGACAGGGATTCTTTCCTCGCCGGAACTGAGGAAACGTATATTGCCGCTTACGGCAGTGCATACGACAGCATTGATATAACCAGTTTTAAACAGCTGTCAATTGACGAGTTTGATTCGTTTATAATCAAAGCGGACGTTGTAATAAAGGGCGAAAGCTTTGCCATGACCCATATTCTGTCCAATGATGTTTCCGGCAAAAGCTATTCATGGATGCTCCTTGACAGCGACGGAAAGTTTGCAGATTTCGACCTTGCAGAGGCAATTTGCTACCCGAAAGTCATTGACACTTCAAAATTTGACAAGTTTAAGGATATAGACCTGGACAGCCTTTATAAAGTCCCCATGGAGAATTAATCTATGTTAAGACTGTTAAGATTTGTGCTGGCTTTTGGTATGCTGGCTTTTGGTATTAATTTAGCCAAAAGAAAAAATGTCAAGCTGAAAGTAGTAAAGTCTGTTTTATGTGTTATTTTATCTTTAATAATCATGATTTTTCCATTTGAAAACTTGTTTTTAAAATTCAGTTCTCCTGAACAGGCTTTCAGGTATACTGCAACTCACTGCAAAATCATAAAGATTGTTGAAGAAAAGAATACAGCATTAGTCATTTATGCAGATAATGATTCTGAAACTGCAACATTGATAACTAAATGTGACGGCAAGTGGAAAGCACCATTCTGGCACAACGATCAGATTCTGTCAAGATTAGAAACCCATGAAATTTATCTGATTACCAAAGAAAAAAACAGCAGCAACTTTTACATAACTATAACTGTTGACGCTGACACCAAGACTGTTTCAGATAATATGGGGTCTGTTTTTGAAAATTATTCCCGTAATGATTACTGGACAGACTACGTTGCATATGTTGAAGGCTGTAATGAAAATTATATTATAAATATTGATGACAAATCATATCAGATAGACTTATAATGCAAAAAGACTGCTGCACCATTGATTCCGGTGCGGCAGTCTTTGTATCATGTATTCTTGTCAACCTTGTGGAATTTTTTCAGATTTCCGATTTTTTCATTTCTCTCGTCAAGGACCTTTTCAACCTCAGACCATTCAAGTCCCTGATTAGCGCAAAGCACCATAACATGGTAAAGCAGGTCGTTTATCTCGTTTTTCAGCTCGTCGTTGTCATTGTTCTTTGCGGCGATTACTGTTTCAGTAGCCTCCTCGCCAATCTTTTTGCAGATTTTATCCACGCCCTTGTCAAAAAGATAGCAGGTATAGGAATTTTCCTGTGCGGTACCGTTTTCGTAGTCCGCTTTTCTCTGCTTGATTACTTCAAAAATTTCCTCGTAAACCGTCATTATTCTTTCTCCTCATCGTTATAAATTTCATTGAAAAAGCAGCTGTACTCTCCCGTATGGCAGGCAACACCGGTCTGCTTTACATTTACAAGCAGTGTATCGTTGTCGCAGTCACCGTAAATGCTGACTACCTTTTGCAGGTGTCCGGAGGTTGCTCCCTTGTTCCAGTATTCCTGTCTGGAACGGCTCCAGAACCATGTGTAGCCTGTTTCAAGAGTTTTTTTCAGGCTTTCCTTGTTCATGTACGCAAGCATTAAAACCGTTTTTGTGTCCGCCTCAAAGCAGATTGCCGGTATAAGCTCGCTCTTGACAAAAAATTTGTCAAGGTCGTTCAAATCTATTTTTATCATTTTTTTACCTCACAATAATACCCTTACCCCTGCAATACTCCTTGACCTCTCCCACAGTCAGTTCCTTGAAGTGGAAAAGTGACGCCGCAAGAGCCGCAGTTGCACCGGTTTTCTCGAACACCTCGGAAAAGTCCTCTATCTTTCCCGCACCACCGCTTGCAATAACCGGAATGTTCACGGCTTTGCACACAGCGTCCAGCATTTCAATATCAAAGCCGGCTTTTGTACCGTCCGCATCAATTGAATTAAGGCAAATCTCTCCTGCGCCAAGCTGTTCAATCTGCTTTACCCAGTCGATAAGGTCGAGATTCATGTCAACACGTCCGCCGTTTATGTAGACAGTCCACTTTTTATCGGCGATTTTCTTTGCGTCAATGCCCACGCAAATGCACTGACTGCCGAATATATCAGCACCATCCTTGATAAGCTGAGGATTCTGCACAGCCTGTGAATTGACAGAAACCTTGTCCGCACCGGCTCTCAGCGCCTCACGGATATCGTCAACAGTCTTGATTCCGCCGCCGACAGTCAGCGGTACGAAAACTTTTTTAGCGGTTTCCCTTACAACGTCAAGGAAAACTCCCCTGCCCTCGAAAGACGCAGTAATATCATAGAAAACAAGCTCGTCCGCACCCTGGCGGTTATACTCCTCCGCATATTCAACAGGGTCGCCGACGTCCTTTATACCCTCAAAGTTTACACCCTTTACAACCTTTCCGTTTCTAACGTCAAGGCATGGAATAATTCTTTTTGCAAGCATTTTCTACTCTCCTTCCCCGATTCTGACAGCCTCTCTCAGATCAAGAGTACCCTTGTAAATGGATTTGCCGCATATCGTACCGTACAGACCAAGCTGTTTGCAAGCCTTTATGTCCTCGATTGTGTGTACTCCCCCGCTGGCTATTATACAGCATTCGCCGTTGGTAGCCTTTTCAAGGTCACCCAGCTGTTTAGTGTTCACGCCGGAAAGAGTACCGTCCTTGGAAATATCCGTTACAATGAAGTACTTGACGCCGATTTTTATCATTTCTTTTGCAAGGTCAATGTAGTGAACGTCTGAAGACTCCAGCCAGCCCTCGGTTGCGACCATGCCGTCCTTTGAGTCAATGCCCACGGCTATTTTTTCGCTGCCGAATTTTTCAACAGCGTCCTTTACAAGCTGTGGATTTTTCAGCGCCGCAGAGCCTATGATAACCCTTGAAATCCCCATTGAGAGATACTCCTCAATTGTTTCGATATTTCTGATACCGCCGCCCACTTCGACCTTTAAAGAAGTCTTTTCGGCAACGTCCTTATAAATTTTCGTATTGACCGGTCTGCCCTCTTTTGCACCGTCAAGGTCAACCATGTGAATCCATGTCGCACCTGCCTCCTCAAAGCCTTTAGCGGTTTCAAGGTAATCGGCGGCAACCTTTTCAACTGTTGAAAAATCGCCCTTGAAAAGCCTTACGCAATTTCCGTCCTTTATGTCAATTGCCGGTAAAATAATCATCTGATAAGTCCTCCGAAATTCTTCAGAATTTTAAGACCTGTTTCACCGCTCTTCTCCGGGTGAAACTGTGCGCCGTAGACAGTACCGCCGTCATAGACCAGTGCCGGAACTCTTCCGCCGTAATTGGAATATGCCGCAATGTTTTTGTCGTCACACTCTGCCTTGTAGGAGTGAACAAAGTAAACAAAGCTGTTTTCATCAAGTCCGGCAAGGAGAGGACAGTCGTTGAGCACCTCAAGCTTATTCCAGCCCATGTGAGGGATTATGAGGTTTTCTTCCTCCATTTTCTTAACACTGCCGGGGATAAGACTCAGTCCGTCACACTCCTCAAACTCATAGCCTTTTTCAAATATCAGCTGCATACCAAGGCATATTCCCAGAAACGGCTTTTTCTTTGCCTGTGTCTTGATAGTGTCCACAAGACCGCTTTTATTAAGCATTTCCATGGCGCTCGGGAACGCTCCTACGCCCGGAAGAATAAGTGCGTCTGCCGATTCAATATCCTCTTTTTTGTCAGTAAGCCTGCTTTCCATGCCCAGATAATCAAGGGCATTTTTTACGCTGAAAATATTTCCTGCACCATAATCAATTACAGCAATCATTTTTAACACTCCTTTATTTTACAGAGTACCCTTTGTGGAAAGGGTTTCACCGTCTTCAAGTTCTTTCACAGCCGCCTTTAAAGCGTGAGCCGCCGCCTTGAATACAGCCTCGCATTTGTGGTGGTCATTTGAACCGTAAACCATGTTAAGATGCATTGTAATTCCGGCATTAAAGGCAAACGCTCTGAAAAATTCCTCTGTCAGACAGGCGTCATACTCACCTATCATCTGATTGGAAAACTCGCCCTTAAACACAAGAAACGGTCTGTTGCTTATATCAAGAGAGCAGAATCCCAAAGCCTCGTCCATTGGAATATAAGCCGTACCGTAGCGGGCAATACCGGACTTGTCCCCCAAGGCTTTGGCAAGTGCCTGACCCAGAACAATGCCTGTGTCCTCAACAGTGTGGTGTCCGTCAACGTCAAGGTCGCCCACTGCTTTTATGTTCATGCTGATACCGCTGTGTTTTGAGAGGGCGGTGAGCATATGGTCAAAAAAGCCTATGCCTGTGGCTATTTCGGAATTGCCTTTTCCGTCAATCGAGAGGGTAATGCTTATGTCTGTTTCACGGGTTTTTCTTTCAACCGTTCCTGTTCTCATGATAAATCCTTTCAATTATAAGTTTAAAACGCTGAAATTTAATTTTACTGTGGCTGTTAGTTTTTCGCCGTTATTTCCTCCAGTGCCTTAATAAGACAGTCCATTTCCTCCGGCGTACCTACTGTTATTCTCAGTGAATTGTTTATCCTCGGCTTATTCCAGTAGCGCACAAATATTTTCCGCTTTTTCAGTTCCTCGAATATCTCCCCCGCCGGCTTTGTCTTATGTGATGCAAAAATAAAATTGCTCATTGAATCGGGGAATGTAAATCCCAGCGCCGAAAGACGTTCCTTAGTCTTTTCACGGGTATCAATAATCATATTTACAGTCTTTTGGAAATATTCCTCATCTTTTACCGACTGCGCACCGCAAAGCTGTGTGACCGGATTCATGGTGTAGGAGTTGATGGAAAACTTCACGTCGTTCATAAACTTTATAAGCTTTTCATTGCCGATTGCAAAGCCGATTCGCATACCAGCCATAGAGCGTGACTTTGAAAAGGTCTGCACCACAAGGAGATTCTCATACTTTTCAACAAGCGGCAGACAGCTTTCACCGCCGAAGTCAATATAAGCCTCGTCTATGATAACCACTGACTGCGGATTTGCCTTAATAATTTCCTCAATCATCTCAACGCTTTCAAGCACACCTGTCGGCGCATTTGGATTAGGGAAAATAATTCCGCCGTTTTCAGTTTTGTAGTCAGACGGCTTGATATGCAGGTTTTCGTCAATGGGTATCTGCCTGTACGGAATCCTGTAAACCTCCGCCCACACGTCATAGAAAGAATATGTTATATCCGGAAAAAGCACCGGCTTGTCCGAATTGAAAAATGTCATAAATGCCATTGACAGAACATCGTCCGAGCCAACTCCCACAAACACCTGCGACGGCTTAACGCCGTATCTTTCAGCAAGTGCGTCCACAAGGACTGTGGAATCGGGGTCGGGATAAAGCTTCATTCTGTCCGTTTCAAAGGCTTTCATTACTTCCGCCGCTTTGGGTGACGGCGGATATGGATTTTCGTTGGTGTTAAGCTTGATTATATTCTTGTCCTTAGGCTGTTCACCCGGGACATAGGGTTCAACACGTCTTACATTGCTTTCCCAGCTGCTCATTCAGATCATTCCTTTACTTAATCTTCAAATCTTACCTTGATTGCATTTGCGTGAGCAGTAAGTCCCTCTTTTTCGGCAATGAGGACAATATCGTCCTTAGCCTCTCTGAGAGCCTCCTCTGTATAGTAAATATAGCTTGAACGCTTGATAAAGCTTGATACTGAAAGTGGTGAGAAAAATCTTGCAGTACCGCTTGTAGGAAGAACATGGTTCGGACCTGCGTAGTAGTCGCCCAGCGGTTCGGAGGCGTAGTTGCCAAGGAACACTGAACCTGCGTTGTCAAGCTTGCCGATATACTCAGTCGGATTTTTCATAAGTACTTCAAGGTGTTCAGGCGCAATTGCGTTTGCAAGCTCTACTGCGCAGTGCGGACAGTCGCAGATAATGATAACGCCGTAATCTTCAAGGGACTTTTCAATGATTTCCTTTCTTGAAAGATACTGCACCTGTCTTTCAATTTCAGCAATAGTCCTGTCAGCGATTTCCTCGCTTGTTGTAAGGAGTATTGCAGAAGCAAGCTTGTCGTGCTCAGCCTGTGACATAAGGTCTGCCGCAACGAATTTCGGGTCAGCTGTTTCGTCAGCCATAACGAGAATTTCACTCGGTCCTGCAATCATGTCAATGTCAACCTGACCGTAAAGCAGTTTCTTTGCAGTTGCAACGAAAATATTTCCAGGGCCTACTATCTTGTCAACTCTCGGGATTGTTTCAGTACCGAAAGCAAGAGCCGCAACAGCCTGTGCACCGCCCATCATAAACACTCTGTCAACTCCGCATACGGCAGCGGCAACAAGAATGTCCTTGTTTGGTGTACCGTCTTTAAGCGGTGGTGTTACCATAATAATTTCCTTAACGCCTGCAATCTTTGCCGGAATTGCATTCATAAGCACGCTTGACGGATAAGCGGCAGTACCGCCCGGGACGTAAAGACCAACTCTTTCCAGTCCTCTTACTCTCTGACCCAGCATAACGCCGTTGTCCTTTGTGTCAACAAAGCCCTGCTGACGCTGACGGTTGTGGAATTCCGCAATGTTTTCCATAGCGTTTAAGAGTGCGTCTACAAAATCCTGTTCAGCCTCCTCAAGAGCTTCGTTTATAACCTCCTGGGGCACTTCATAGTATTTCGGCAGACTGCCGTCAAACTTTTCAGTATATTCCTTAACAGCCTTGTCGCCGTTTTCCTTAACGTTTTCAATAATCTCGCTTACAATCTGTGTTACCTTTTTGTCAGTTTCACCGCTGCGCTTTTTAAGCGATTCCAGAAACTCAAATTCGTCCTTGCCGTTTGCATAAATCTTCTTTATCATTTCAGATTCTCCTCGATAATTCCAATCAGATTTTCAATTTCTTTTTGTCTTAATTTCAGACTTACTGTGTTTACAATAAGCCTTGCGGAAATCGGCGCAATGTCCTCGATTACTTCAAGACCGTTTTCCTTTAAAGTTGTACCCGTTTCAACAATATCCACGATACCGTTTGAAAGCTCTAAAAGCGGCGCAAGTTCAACAGAGCCCTCGATTTTTACTATATCAACATCCATGCCCTTGCTCTCGAAAAATGTCCTTGCAACATTCGGGTACTTTGTGGCGATAGTCTTGACGCCGTAGCCCTCGTAAAAGTCTGTACCCTTTTTAGCCGCAAGAGCAAATTTGCAGCGTCCGAAGCCTAAGTCCACAAGCTCAAAGAACTTGCCGCTCATTTCCATAATGGTATCTTTCCCCACAACGCCCATGTCGCACACGCCATGCTCAACATAGGTGATAACGTCGTTCGCCTTTGCAAGCACGACCTCAATATTTGCGTCCTTTATAGGCAGAATAAGCTTTCTTCCCTTTTCCCTGACAGCTGTGCAGTCAAAGCCGGACTTTTCAAGAAGTCCTATGGTATCCTTTTCAAGTCTGCCCTTTGTCAGCGCAATTCTAAGCGGTTTCTGCATATTACTGCGCCTCCTTTCCGTTTACAGTCAGCACCTCGGCAATATCCTTTTCGCCAGCGTACTTAACTGTTTCCTCTATTGTATCAAAAAGTGAAATTTCAACCTTTTTGCCGTCTTTTCTGAGTTCATCAGCCTTTGCAAGCGCCTCCATCTCAAAGCCTTTTTCCGCAAAAACTATAACCTCCACAGGTGCTGCCTTTACCGGCTTATGCTTTAACTCAACCTGTGTAACAGCGTCAACATTCACCGCAAAACCAGTCGCCGGAACATCATATCCGAAATCTGCAATAAGCTTGTCGTATCTTCCGCCGGAGAGTACTTCCTCGCCGTAGCCCTCAAGATATCCCTTGATGATAACGCCGGTGTAGTAGTCGGTTCTGTTTACCATGCCTAAGTCCACGGTCAGTCTGCCACTTCCGATAATTGCGGAAACCTTGTTGTAAAGGTCTTTTAAGCTTTCCAGTACTGCGTCGATTTTTTCGTCCGAAAACAGCTTTGACGCCTTTTCAAAAACTTCCTCACCGCCAAAAAGTCTTGGCAGTCTTTTGAGTGCATGGGTAATTTCATTTTTGCCTATACTGTCAAGCATATCATTGAGCGCAGGATAGTTTTTCGCCTCTATGTAGTCACGGATAGTTTCTTTCTGTTCAGACGTTGCGTCAAGCTTGTCCACCAGTTCTCTGAAAAATCTGATATCGCCGATTTCAAGAGAAAATTCACCGTCTGAGCATGAGGAAAGCACCTCAATAGCTGTTGAAATAACTTCAAGGTCAGCCATTTTTGAGGATGAGCCGATAAGCTCGATTCCCGTCTGTACTGTCTGTGCGCTCCTGCCCTTTAATGATGGCTCCATGGTGAATACGCACTGGTTGTAGTACAATCTCATTGGGAGTACCGTATCTTTAAGTCTTGTTGCAACGATTCTTGCAATAGGTACTGTGTTGTCCGGACGGAGTACCAGCAGTCTGCCCTTGCAGTCAGTCAACTTGAAAAGCCTTTCCTGCGGAAAATATCCGGAATTATGGTTGAATACATCGTAAAATTCTATGCTTGGGGTGATAAGCTCTGAATAACCCCTGCTTTTAAAAATCGAATGGACTCTGTCCTCGACACTTTGTCTTATAATACATTCATCAAATAAAAGGTCTTTAGTACCCTCGGGAGTAATCATATCATTACTTCTCATAAGTTATTTTCTCCTGTTCACTTTAGTATGCTAACATGATAACACGATATCCAAAAGAAGTCAAGCTAAAACAGTGACATCTGACTTGTTTTAGGCAAATCGCCCAATGCCCCCAGATTTTCCAGCGCTTCAATTGTTGTTTTTGACGCACCGCTCTTGTTCTGAAGTTCCTCAATTGAAATGTAATCTCTTTTCTGCGCCGCCTCATAAAGCTTTACAGCCGCATTGTCGCCGACGCCCGAAATCGCATTGAAAGGTATTCTGATTTTGCCCTCGTCAATGATATATTTGGTTGCATGGGACTTGTAAATATCAATCGGCAGAAATTCATATCCTCTTGCCATCATTTCATTGATGATAAGCAGCAGGTCATAGGTATCCTTTTCCTTTGCGCTCTTATCATTTCCCTTTGCACGCAGCTCCTCGATTTTATCACGAACGGAGTTTATTCCTCTCATAACCGTTTCAACGTCAAAGTCCGCACCTCTTGTTGTGAAGTAGGTAGCGTAAAACTCCAGCGGTTTGTAAAGCTTGAACCAGCCAAGCTTTATGGCGGCGATAACGTAAGCCGCAGCGTGTGCTTTCGGGAACATATACTTGATTTTCAGACAGCTTTCAATGTACCAGTCCGGCACGTCATGGTCTTTTAGCATCTGAATGATTTCCGGCGTAAAGAACTTGGGCGCTTTTCCCTTTCGGGTCCACTCCATAATGTTAAACGCCATTTTCGGCTCAACACCCTTATACAGCAAATAGGTCATGATACTGTCACGGGTACCGATAACCTCTGAAATAGTACACGTTTCACTGTCGATAAGGTCTTTTGCGTTGCCCAGCCATACGTCTGTACCGTGGGACAGACCGGAAATCTGCAAAAAGTCGCTGAACTTTTTAGGCTTTGCGTCAATAAGCATCTGTATAGTAAAACCGGTACCCATTTCCGGAATACCCAGACTTCCTGTCTGACAGTAAATTTCCTCCGGAGTTACTCCCAGCACTTCCGCATTGGTGCACATTTCAATAACTTTCGGGTCGGAAGTAGGAACGTCCTTGATTTTTATGCCCGTCATATCCTCAAGGTGCTTGTAAAGAGTAGGGACAACGTGTCCCAGCTCGTCAAGCTTCAAGATAGTATCATGGAGAGAATGGAAGTCGAAGTGAGTGGTTACAACTTCCGAGTCCTCTGATTCCGCAGGGTGCTGAATAGGGGTGAAGTCATATACCTCGTAGTCGGACGGTACAACGACCATTCCCCCCGGATGCTGACCGGTAGTCCTCTTGACACCGGTACAGCCGATGGAAAGCCTGTTTTCCTCCGCCGGATTGGCAGTTTTTCCGACTTCTTCAAGATAGTGCTTTGCATAGCCGAACGCCGTTTTTGACTGCACACCGCTTATTGTTCCGGCTTTGAACACATTCTTCGGACCGAAAAGCTCTTCCGTGTATCTGTGAGCGCTGCTCTGATACTCGCCGGAGAAGTTAAGGTCAATATCCGGCGCCTTGTCACCGTCAAAGCCTAAGAACGTTTCAAAAGGAATGTCATGGCCGTCACGGTGCATATCCGTGCCGCATTTCGGACAGTTTTTCTGAGGCAGGTCAAAACCCGAACCTGTACTTCCGTCGGTGATAAATTCGCTGTACTTACATTCGGGGCAGACATAGTGAGGTGCCAACGGATTAACTTCCGAAATACCCGCCATGGACGCCACGAATGACGAACCGACAGAACCTCTTGAACCTACAAGATAGCCGTGTTCCTCCGAGTTCCACACAAGCTTCTGTGCGATAATGTAAAGCACCGAGAAACCGTGCTTGATAATGGATTCCAGCTCTCTGTTAAGCCTTTTTTCCACAATTTCGGGGAGAGGGTCACCGTAAATGCTCCTTGCCCTCTCGTTTGTAATGCGCACCAGGTCCTCCTGTGCGCCGGGCAGGTCCGGTGTAAAAGTACCCTTCGGGATAGGTCTGACGTGTTCTATCCAGTCGGCGATCATATTGGTGTTTTCAACTACTATTTCATAAGCCTTTTCCTCACCTAAGTACGCAAATTCTTCGAGCATTTCGTCTGTTGTACGCAGGTACAGAGGCGGCTGCTGTTCAGCGTCCTTATAGCCGTTTCCAACCTGAAGTATCTTTCTGAAAATACTGTCGTCCTTGTCCATAAAATGAACGTCGCAGGTAGCGCAGACGGGTATATTCAGCTTTTCGCCCAGTGCAACAATGCGCCTGTTGTAGTCACGCAGCTCCTCCACGGAATCCGCCTGACCTGTTCTTATCATAAACTCGTTGTTCATGACAGGCTGAATTTCAAGGTAGTCGTAAAATTTCGCCAGTTCCTCGATTTCCTTTTCAGACTGCCTGTCAACCATTGCTCTGAAAAGCTCTCCGGCCTCGCAGGCGCTGCCGAAAATAAGACCCTCTCTGTGCTTTATAAGTTCCGATTTCGGCATGAGAGGTTTTTTGTAGAAGTAATCAAGCTGGCTCATTGATATAAGCTTGTAGAGATTTTTCAGTCCGACACTGTTGCGTACAAGTATGATCTGGTGGAAATATTTAAGCTTTTTGACGTCGATTTTCTGCACCTTTGTGTTAAGGTCGGCAAGGACTTCAACACCGTTTTCGGAAACCAGTCTTTCCATAAGCTTTATGAATATTTTCGCAAGTATCATTGCATCATCACAGGCTCTGTGATGCTCAAATTTCCCCAGTTTCAGATGCTTTGCGACCCTGTCAAGGGAGTGCTTTCCAAGCTCCGGAATCATGGCACGGCTCATTACGAGAGTGTCGATACTTGTATATTCGTGGGGGATATTGTGACGTCTGCACACAGCGTCTATCATGGAATTATCAAACCTTGCGTTGTGCGCAACCATTACCGGATTATCTCCGCAGAAACGGAAAAATTCCTCCACAGCCTCACGTTCCTTAGGTGCATTTGCGACCATGCCATCATTGATACCTGTCAGTTCAACGATATGCTGAGGAATAGGGCGCTCAGGATTTACCATTATATTAAAGCTGTCGATAACACGCAGATTCTTTATCTTTACAGCGCCGATTTCTGTCAGCCTGTCCTTTTCATAGCTGAGACCGGTAGTTTCAACGTCATAGATAATAATTTCCTCGTTGATACTGCGCAAATCGGCTTTATTAATAATATTCAGCGGTACAATATCATTTACAACATAAGCCTCACAGCCGTAGATAACCTTGAAATCATCAAGACCTGCTGAAGCGTTCATAGCATCCGGAAAAGCCTGTACAACACCGTGGTCGGTTATGGCTATCGCCTTGTGTCCCCACGAATGGGCACGCTTTATAAGAGAGCCTGCGTCGGTGACAGCGTCCATTACGGACATATTGGTATGGAGGTGCAGCTCAACACGCTTTTTCTCCGACTTGTCAGTACGCTGTTTCTTCTTTACCGTCACAATTGAAAGCGGCCGGACTGAGATATCCTTTGCAAAATCGTCAAATTCAATGTCACCGTATACTAAAACAGTAACGCCTTTTTTCAGCTTTCCGACTTCGGTTTTGTCTTTTTCGGGGTCGATAAACAGCTTCATCTGCACAGAACCGGTGTAGTCCGTAACAAAGAAAACATGGATATTCTTTCCGGTCTTAGTGGTCTTCACGTCTGCCACATCAAAGATATCGCCGATTATAGTGACCTTTCTGTCAAGCCTCTTTACTGCCTCCGCTATCGGTTCAGGCTTTGAGTGTATCTTCCTGCCCTTTATCTGCTCGGCAGAATCCGGAATTATCTCAAAAGGAAGTTCTGCCTGTGAAAGTTCCTCGCCGGTGTAAGACTCGTCAGCTTCCTCCGGCTCATCAAAAGGCGGCGGCTCCGGCACTGGCGGTTCAAACTGTTCGGTGTGCTGAGGGAGTGAGGAGCGCAGTTCCTCCATCATCTTGTCATGCTCCTCAACATCAACGCTGTGTTCACCGGTCAGCTCAACTTTAATGTCAAGGTTAAATTCCTCCCTTATAAGCTTTGAAAGTTCAGCGCAGAAATTTGCTTTCATAAGCAGGTCGTAACCGCCGTTTTTTATGTTTATTGTAATAAGACCTTCGCCGTATTTCACATCCGCATTGTCAAGAAAACCGTTGACTACAGCAAGCTTTCTTTTCAGCTTTAAAATAAGGTCATTGTAGTAATCCATGGAGAAAAGTTCCGGCGAATAGGTGCAATGGAGATTTATTTTATCAAGATGAAAGACGTTTTCAAGGTGCTTTTCAAAAGCTATCACATCTTTATAGGGTATCAGCTTTGTAAACCTTACATAAAAGGAAATCTCGGTCTGACCGGAAGAATATGTAAGCTTGTAAATCATACCGTCCTTTGTTATTTCAGGTATATCAGATGTGTATTCACTTAAAAAGTCGCCAAGTTTTATTTCGTTCATCTTTTACTCCCTACAGTTTTTCAATCTCTTTAAGCAGTTCGGGGACTATTTCCTCCTCGCTTACCTTTCTGAGAACCTCGCCCTTTCTGAAAATAACGGCGCACTTATCGCCGCCTGCGATTCCGATATCAGCCTCTCTTGCCTCTCCCGGACCGTTTACAACGCAGCCCATTACAGCCACCTTTATATTCTTGTCAATATCCTTAACTGCGTCCTCAACCATTGCCGCAGTTTTTATAAGGTCGATTCTCGTTCTGCCGCAGGTCGGACAGGAAACAAGCTCCACTCCGCTGCCTCTTCCCACAGCCTTTAAAATATCCTTCGCCGCTGCGATTTCACGAACAGGGTCACCAGTCAGCGATACTCTGATGGTTTCGCCGATATCGTCGCACAGAAGTGAGCCTATTCCGGCGGCAGACTTGATGATACCCATTCGCTCAGTACCTGCCTCGGTAACGCCTAAGTGCAGCGGATAACTGCATTTCAAAGCCGCAAGACGATAACTTTCAATCATGGTTTTAACATCAGATGACTTTATCGAAATGACGATATCATCAAAATCGCAATGTTCAAGCAGTTTCACATGATAAAGCGCACTTTCAACCAGCGCCTCCGGTGTCGGAGAGCCGTATCTTGCAAGAATCTCCTTTTCAAGAGAGCCGGAGTTTACCCCTATTCTTATAGGAATATTCCTGCTTTTGCACGCTTTTACTACCTGTTTTACGTTTTCAGTACCGCCGATATTTCCAGGATTTATTCTGATTTTGTCCACTCCTGCCTCAGCGGCGGCAATTGCAAGCTTGTAGTCAAAATGAATGTCCGCAACAAGTGGTATGCTCACTTTCTCCTTAATTGCCGGAATGAGTTTTACCGCCTCCATATCCGGAATTGCGGCACGGACAATGTCACAGCCTGCCTTTTCCAGTTCAGCAGCCTGTGTAACACTTCCCTCGATATCGTCAGAACGCCTGTTAAGCATTGACTGAACGTAAATTTTACTTCCGTCAAGGACAAAATCCCCGACTTTAACCTTCTTAATATCTCTCATAATCTTTTACCTGCCCGATAAATCTATTAGAATTTGTTATCACAAGGAATGTGTGCGCATCTTCCTATGATAACAAGTTCTTTATGTCGCTGAATGTCACCGCTACAATCAACAGCATAAGCAGTGCCATTCCAATTAAATGTACTGCTCCCTCATGCTCTGGCTTGACTGGCTTTCTTCTGACTGCCTCGATAAGCAGAAACAGGAATCTTCCGCCGTCAAGTCCGGGTATCGGAAGTAAATTGAAAATACCAAGATTTATAGTAATCAGCGTTGTCAGATTCAGAAGTGACATTGCCGATTCCTTTACGTTTGTGCCAGAATCAGCGGCTTCCCCGATAGCGCCCACAAGTCCCACAGGTCCCGAAAGGTCTTTAAAGCCGTATTTTCCGGTTACAAGGTCTCTGAGCGAAAACCACACAAGCTTTGCCGTTGAAACAGTATCCTTTGCTGAATAGGACAAAACAGTCAGAGGATTTCTGTTGTTCCATGTCACATAAAAATCTATCAGCGAGCCGGTTGTTCTGTCCTTAAACACTACATTGTCAAGTTTCACCTTTTCGCCGTTTCTCTTTACAACAAGGTCAAAGCTTTCGTCGTCGCCCGAAAGGAGCGCATACTGTAAATCCTTTATGGAAAGTATGTGCATTCCGTCAATTTCAACTATCTTATCCCCCTCACGCAGTCCGCTTTCATAGCTTTGCGCCGAATATTCAGAGCTTTCCTCTGAAACTGTGTGAAAGGAATCCACAACAGTAGTCGGAATTTTCGGGTCCATACAGGTCACAACAACAATTATAATAAACCCCAGCAGAATATTCATAACCGCACCGGCGGCAATAACTATCATTCTCTGCCACACCGGTTTGTTGCCGAACGCACGGCTGTTGTCGCTTTCAGAATCCTCTCCCTCCATGGCGCAGAATCCGCCTATTGGAAAAAGTCTTATTGAATACTCAGTTTCACCCCATTGCTTTTTAAGCAGACACGGTCCCATTCCCAGCGCAAATTTATTTACCTTGATACCGCAGAGCTTTGCCGTGAAAAAATGTCCGAACTCGTGAATCAGAATAATAATCCCGAAAATTACAACAGCCAGTATATACTTCATTTATGCCTCCTGCTCAATCTTACCGATTACATAATCTCTTGCCTTTTTGTCCCACATTGTCACATCTTCATATTTCTCTGTATCGTGATATGTAAACTCGTCAAGCGCCCCGGTGACAAGCTCCCCTATTTCCGTAAATTTGATTTTTCCGTCTAAAAACTGCTTTACTGCTTCCTCGTTGGCGCCGTTTACGATACACGGATATGCGCCCCCTCGCTTTACCGCCTCAATACAGGCAGTCAGGCACCTGAAGGTTTCAAAGTCCGGCTTTTCAAATGTAAGCGTACCGTAATCTGTCAGCGAAAGAGGCTTGCAGTCGCACTCAAATCTGTCCGGATAAAGCAGGGCATACTGAATAGGTATTTTCATGTCAGGTACGCCCATCTGCGCTATAACCGAATTGTCGCCGTACTCAACAGCCGAATGAACAACACTCTGTCTGTGAACAACAATTTCAATCTGCTCCGGTTCAAGGTCAAAAAGCCACTTCGCCTCGATAAACTCAAGTCCCTTGTTCATAAGTGTTGATGAGTCAATGGTGATTTTGTTACCCATGCTCCAGTTTGGGTGGTTGAGCGCCTGTTCTATGGTCACATTTTCAAGGTCGCAGAGCTTTTTACCAAAGAAAGGTCCGCCGGAAGCAGTCAGAATGATTTTTTTCAGCTGTTCACGCTTATTCCCCTGCAGACACTGGAAAATTGCCGAATGTTCGCTGTCCACCGGATAAATTGTAACATTCTTTTCAGCGGCTCTTTTCATTACAAGATTTCCTCCGGCTACAAGAGTTTCCTTGTTAGCAAGGGCGATATCCTTTCCGCTTTCGATTGCAGTCAGAGTCGGCAGCAGACCAATCATTCCCACAACGGAATTAAGCAGAATATCCGAGGAATCCGCCGCAATTTCGCAAAGTCCCTCCATGCCGGAAACTACTCTTACACTGCGTCCGAAAAGAGCGTCTTTCAGTGGCTTCACATATTCTTCATTGTATATGCATACGGTTTCCGCACCGGTTTTTATACATTGCTGTGCAAGCTGTTCCCAGTTTTTTCCGGCGGCAAGGGCGTTGACTCTGATACCGTATTTCTCCGCAACTGAGAGCGCCTGAGTGCCGATAGAACCGGTCGAGCCGATAACTGAAATAATTTTTTTCATGTCCATGATAATTATATGCAGTTCCTTTCTGAAAATCTGACTGAAACGGCAGATTAATTTTTATGTCTGTAACATTGACAAGGGGGACAACTGTCCCCCTGTCTTTCTCATTTATAAATACTGATAATCGAAACAAACGCATAAAAGCACGGCGCAACAAAGAGTACGCTGTCAAATCTGTCCATAGCTCCGCCGTGTCCCGGCATAATGTTTCCGTAGTCCTTTATTCCGCACTGTCTTTTCAGCACCGACGCCGAAAGGTCGCCGATAGTGCCCACAACAGCCAGCGCAACACCCAGCAGGAATACTTCAAGGTAATTTACGCTTACTGTATAGTCCGAAACGTGTGGCAGAATCTTTGAATAAGCAAAGTTTATCAGCATGAAAAGCAGACCTGTCACAACAATTCCGCCCACGAATCCCTCAACGGTCTTCTTTGGGCTGACCTCCGGACAAAGCTTGTGCTTACCGAAAAACGTTCCGGCAAAATAAGCCCCCGAATCCGCAAGCCATGCCCCGCAAAGTCCCATAACAAGATACATAAGACCATTCACCTTATCCATCTCGTTTAATATCACAAGACAGCTCATGGAATTGCTTACAAGCAGAGTACACGCTAAAATGTAAAACATTCTGTAGTATTTCATAGTGTTATGCTGTGCAATATAGGTTATAAAGAAAAACATTATAAACAGAATGTTTACTAAAAATCTGTATTTAGCCGCCCCGCCGGTCACAAAAAACGGCATGACCGCCCCGTAAATAAACGCCGGCAGGCAGGTAAGCCTAAGTCCGAGGCATCTTCCGGCTCTGAAAAGTTCAAACAGCATCAGAACAATGATTGCAGCAATTGCAATGTTAAGCACAACAGTATTGTGAAGAAAAAGTACCACTAAAGCAATAACTATTCCCACGCCTGCTGAAATAAGTCTTGTTCCCATTATCACACACCTCCGAAACGCCTTGAACGTCCGGCAAAATTCACAAGTGCCTTTTCAAGCTCCTCAGGTGAAAAATCCGGCCAGAGAACATCGGTAAAGTAAAACTCCGCATAGGCTGACTGCCATATCAGAAAGTTTGAAAGCCTCAGCTCTCCGCTTGGTCTTATCATAAGGTCAACGTCGGGTACGTCCTTTGTGTAAAGATAGCTTCCGAACATATCCTCCGTAATATCCTCCGGTTTCAGTTCACCGTCGGCAGCCTTCTGCGCAAGAATTTTTGAAACATGAACGACTTCGTCCCTGCCGCCGTAATTTATGGCAAGGAGCATTGTCATTTCATGGTTATCCTTTGTATCCTCTTCAAGGTCAATCATTTTTTTCTGAAGGTCAGCGTCAAAAATGGACTTGTCGCCTAAAAAGAGTACCCTTACTTCTTCGCCGATATAGTTTCTTACATCAACTATATACTCTCTGAAAAGCTCAATTATTGCGTCAACCTCGTCCTTGGGACGTTTCCAGTTTTCAGTGGAAAAAGCATAAAAGGTGATATTTTTAATACCGATATCCTTGCAGTGGCGTGCAATTCTTCTGAAATTCTTTGCACCCTCCCTGTGACCGAATTTTCTCGGCAGACCTCTTTTTTTCGCCCATCTGCCGTTTCCGTCCATAATAAAGGCTATATGCTCCGGCAGAATTTCCGGCAGACCGGAGTCAGTTTTTTTCTTTTTGAATAATGCCATAGCTTACAGACTCATAACTTCCTGTTCCTTTTCAGAAACAAGGCTGTCAATATTCTTGCAGAATTTATCTGTCAGATTCTGGATATCCTTTTCACAGCTTTTAAGGTCGTCCTCTGTGATCTCGGAATTTTTCTTCATTGTCTTGAAAGCTTCCATAGTGTCACGGCGTACTGCTCTTACTGCAACCTTGGTTTCCTCGCCGTACTTCTTTATCTCCTTGCAGAGTTCCTTACGTCTGTCCTCAGTAGGCTGAGGGAAAACAAGGCGGAGCACCTTGCCGTCATTTGTAGGAGTGATACCCACATCGGAAGTGATGATAGCCTTTTCGATTGCCTTGAGAGTTGAAACGTCCCATGGCTGAATAACGAGTATTCTCGCCTCTGAAACTGAAACAGCTGCCATCTGGTTTACAGGTGTAGGAGTTCCGTAGTAGTCAACCATTACCTTGTCAAGTACAGCCGGATTTGCTCTGCCGGCTCTGATTGCCGCAAATTCTCCTTTAAGTCTGTCAACTGACTTGGTCATTTTGGATTCAGCTTTTTTCATTGTATCTTTCATAATCAGTTCTCCTTAATTATTGTTCCGATATTTTCGCCCATAACGGCATCGTATATATTGTCAGGTCTGCTCAGGTCGAATACCAGCAGGCTCATGTCGTTGTCACGGCACATTGTAGCAGCTGTGCTGTCCATAACAGCCAGCTCGTTGCTGAGCACTTCGCTGAATGTAAGTGTATCATATTTCTTTGCATCGTCGTACTTGTGCGGGTCCTTGTCATAAACGCCGTCAACCATAGTTGCCTTAAAGAATATATCAGCCTCGATTTCAACTGCTCTGAGGGCAGCGGCAGTATCTGTTGAGAAAAACGGATTTCCCGTACCGCAGCCGAAAATAACGATTCTTCCCTTTTTCAGATGGTTCATAGCTTTAAGCCTGATATATGGCTCAGCTACCTGCTGCATTGTAATAGCAGTCTGAACTCTTACATCAACGTCCATTGATTCAAGGACATCAGCAATTGCAAGGGCATTGATAGTTGTCGCAAGCATACCCATGTGATCTGCTCTTGTTCTGTCCATGCCGCCGCTTGAACGTCCTCTCCAGAAGTTGCCGCCGCCGACAACTATACCGATCTCAACGCCTGCCTCGGCGCATTTTTTTATGCTTTCACAAATTTCAGTAATAATGCTGTAATCAAGTCCGAATTTTTTCTCACCAGCCAGCGCCTCACCGCTGAGCTTTAAAAGAATCCTTTTATATCTGGGTTCCATTTTTACACCTCTCTATGTAATTTCGGGCAAATATGCCTTTATACTATTTTACACTAATTTTCATAATATGTAAAGTGAATTTTTATATTTTACTTAAATAATCATAAGGCAACCCTGCAAAACAGTCA
>DBQM01000048.1 GCA_002305725.1 Ruminococcus sp. UBA1394
TCTTGACATACGCCAGTATGCCTGCGAGTTTTTTGTGCAATCTGACGAAAAATCTGACTGCGCATCTGTACGACAATAATTATGCGGTATTGCCTTAAATATTTTTTTGGGAGAGGGAAATTTATGTCAATTAAGAAAAAAATTCTGTCGTTTCTGACTTCGGCAGTATGCATGGTTTCGTGCGTATGTGTTATCGGAGCTTCAGATTCGGCGAAAAACGATGTGGAAGCGGCATCGCTTTCAGGACTGTCTGCGAGGGATATCACATCTCAGATGACTATCGGCTGGAATCTTGGAAACACGCTTGATGCAACAAATACCAATCTGACGGTGAATTCATCACCTAAAAAGTTCGTAACCAGCTGGGGAAACCCTGAGCCGACACAGGAGCTTTTCGATGCAGTCCAGGCAGGCGGATTCAATACCGTAAGAATACCTACAACATGGTATCAGCATCTGATCTACAATGAGCAGACAGATGTATATGAAATAGAAGAAAACTGGATGAATTATGTTAAGCAGACAGTTGACTATGCTTACAATCGTGGTATGTTCGTAATTTTGAATGTTCACCATGAAGACTGGGTAAATGTTCCGGTATTTACTGATGACACATTAGCTGTGGCAAAGCACAAGCTGAAGGATATCTGGACACAGGTTTCAGAGGAATTTGCAGATTACGACCAGCACCTTATTTTTGAGGGTATGAATGAACCTCGTCAGACCGGAAATTCCAATGTTTCAGAATGGGGCAACGGTTCCGGAGATAACGGATATACATGGAGCTATGTTAATACGCTGAACAAGACTTTTATTGATACGGTCCGCAGCCAGGGCTCAGCGGCAAATAATGAGCGACTGCTTATGATTCCGGGTTACGTTGCAACTTCGGATACAACAGCTCTGAACAATGTTGACATTCCGGCAGGCTCGGGAAATGTTGCACTTTCAGTTCACGCTTATGCGCCGTATTTCTTCACAATGGATACTTCCAGTTATGCAAACCATACTTTCCCTGGAAAAAGCGGCTGGGGAGAGGATTACGAATACAATCTTCAGAGTCTTTTCTCCTCATTGAAGAGCGTTTCAGACAGCAAGGGAGTACCGATAATTATCGGTGAATTCAGTGCGTCTGACTTTGAGAATACATCTTCCCGTGAGGCATGGGCCAAATGCTATCTTTCAAATGCAAAGAACGCAGGAATACCGTGCGTTCTCTGGGATAACAACGTGTCAGCCAACGGCACAGGTGAGGCACACGGATATATTTACAGACTGACCAATACATGGTATCCGAACTCCAAGTCAGTAATTGCCGCTATGATGGACACACTGGGTGTAACAGGTTACAGCCTGACGGATTACAAGGAATATGAAAAGCCGGTATTCTCATGGGACAAGGTTCAGATCGGCAGCGACTGGGTTGAGCTTTACCGCAGTGAAAACGGCAATTCAGTTGCAGCGTGGGATAACTTTACTGTTTCCGGCTGGGAAAACTATGTCAATGAAAATTACAAGCTTATGATGGTTTACGACGCCGTTGAAGAGCCGACTATCATTTTCAAGGGCGGCTGGTATACAGTAACTGCCAACGACTCACTGTCTGCTGATTTCATAGCCGGATTCACTTATGATGATATTACAGAAACTCTTACAGCCCAGGGCGTTCAGCTTGCTGATATGGACTATATGTTCCTGAGTGCGACGGCTCAGCCTGTGACTATTTACGGACTTTATGCTGTTCCGCTTTCATCACAGCCGGAGATTGATTTTATTCCGGGTGACGTTAATTCAGATGACGTTATCAGTGTATTTGATGCGGTTGCATTAAGAAAATTTATGCTTTCGGACTATGCAATTCCGGTAGCGGCTTATGCTACAGCCGCTGATACAGACGGTAACGGATATATTCAGGTAAACGATCTGGTTTTACTCCAGCAGTATCTTGTCGGCATGGACGTTGAACTTACTTATTACAAAGGTTAATAACTGATTTAAACCTCCCGGTTTTTTCGGGAGGTTTTTGTTAAAACTATGTGAAATAAACAAAAACTATTGACAGCGCATAAATAAAGTGGTATAATATACACAACTTAATTGGAAAGGAAGTTCTCAAAATGGCTCAGAGAATTGTTTTAAACGGTACATCATATCATGGTTCAGGTGCGGTTGCTGAAATCGTAACCGAGGTAAAGAGCAGGGAGTTCAAAAAAGCGTTTGTCTGCTCAGACCCTGACCTTATCAAATTCGGCGTAACTGCCAAAATCACAGACATACTTGACAAAAACAGTATGCCATATGAAATATACTCAGAAATCAAGCCGAATCCGACTATCAAGAATGTCCGGGACGGTGTTGAGGCGTTTAAAAAGTCGGGTGCAGATTACATAATCGCAGTAGGCGGCGGTTCTTCAATGGATACCGCAAAGGCAATCGGCATTATTATTACAAATCCGGAATTTGCTGACGTAAGAAGTCTTGAGGGTGTTGCTCCGACAAAGAAACCATGCGTGCCGATTCTTGCAGTGCCTACAACTGCCGGAACAGCGGCTGAGGTTACAATCAACTATGTTATAACCGATGAAGAGAAAAACCGCAAGATGGTCTGCGTTGACACTCACGATATCCCGATTGTGGCGTTTATCGACCCGGATATGATGAGCACAATGCCGGCTGGTCTTACAGCTGCAACAGGCATGGACGCTCTTACTCATGCAATCGAGGGCTTTACAACCAAGGCTGCATGGGCAATGACTGATATGTTCCACCTCAAGGCAATCGAGATTATTTCCGCATCGCTCAGAGGCGCTGTTAAGAATACTCCGGAGGGACGTGAGGGCATGGCTCTCGGTCAGTATATTGCCGGAATGGGATTCTCAAACGTTGGTCTTGGAATAGTTCATTCAATGGCACACCCTCTTGGTGCTGTTTATGATACTCCTCACGGCGTTGCAAACGCTATCATTCTGCCGACAGTTATGGAATACAACGCAGAGGCAACCGGCGACAAGTACAAATACATCGCAGCAGCAATGGGCGTTGAAAATACTGAATCAATGACAGTTGAAGAATACAGAAAAGCGGCTGTTGACGCTGTTAAAAAGCTGTCACAGGACGTAGGAATTCCGGCAGACCTTAAAGATATTGTCAAGAAAGAGGACGTGCACTTCCTTGCAGAGTCCGCTTACGCTGACGCCTGCCGTCCGGGCAACCCGAAAGATACTTCAGTTGAAGATATTGAAAAGCTTTATATGTCACTGCTTTAAGGCAGTATCAGAGGAGGCTGACACCGTAATGGGAGTCAGCCTCTTTTTTGTGTTCTGAGTGCTTGATTTTTGTCGGATTTTAATGTATAATAATATATTATTGCTCCCCCAATTAACTACTGAATTTTCTGCTTGCTCTAAAGCTGAGATCTTACGTCAGAAAAACTTGCAATACGCCAGTATTCCTGCGTTTTTCTTCCTTAGCTTTCAACTTTAGCCCTGCGCATAAATTTTCAATAGTTAATTGGTGGAGCAATAGAGTAAATTTTGAAAGGAACAGTATATGGACTTAAATGCATTAAGAGAAGAAATTGACAAGCTTGACAGAGTTATTCTTGATTCCTTTGAAAAAAGAATGGATTTATGCCGCAATGTGGCACTTTATAAAAAAGAAAACGGAATGCAGATTTTTCAGGAAGGCAGAGAAAAGGAGATAATCAAAAAGGTAAGAGATAAAAGTCCTGATGACCTGAAAGGCGCATCTGCTGCACTTTTTACTGAAATTATGGACATAAGCAAGTGTCTTCAGCAGCAGGCACTTCTGAAAGACCGTGAGTTTATCAGTCCGGTACCGCTGAACATGAATTCCGGCGGAAAGGTTGGCTGCCAGGGGACAGGCGGTTCAAACTCTGAAACGGCTGCACGAAAGCTGTTTAAGAATAATGAGATTATTTTTTATAATGAGTTTGAGGACGTTTTCAGAGCGGTTGAAAGCGGAGAAATAGAGTTTGGTATTATCCCGATACATAATTCAACAGCAGGTTCTGTTACACAAAACTATGATCTCATAAGAGAACATAATGTCTATATTGCAAGGACAGTCAAGGTCGAGATAACCAACTGCCTTGCTGTGAAAGACGGCGTTAAGCCGGAGGATATAAAAAAGGTGTATTCTCACCCGCAGGCGTTAAAGCAGTGTTCGGCATATCTGCGTGAGTGCGGATTTGAACCGGTTGAATCAAAGAATACTGCAACTGCCGCAAAATATGTTAGTGAAAGCGAAAAGCCGTGTGCAGCGATTTGTTCTGAAAACTGCGCTGAGCTTTACGGTCTGAAAATACTGAAAAAGAATATCTCAAACGTTATTCCGAATTATACCAGATTTATCTGTATTACAAAGGATTTTACCCTTTCTGATGACGCAGAAACAGTTTCAGTAACACTTGAACTGCCTAACACAAAGGGAAGTCTTTACCGTCTGCTGACTAAATTCTTTGTAAACGATATGGACCTGAAAAAAATAGAAAACCGCCCGATAGCGGACGGCAGTTTTGATGTTCGGTTTTTCCTTGATTTTGCCGGAAACGTCAATGACCCGAAAGTAAAGTCACTCCTTGTTGAGCTGACAGACGAACTCTGCGATTTCAAGTTCCTCGGTAACTACAGCGAAGAACCGTAAAGGCTATTTCAGCTTTTTGTGCTGAATATTATATGCTATTGCTGAAAGAAGCTTATGCGGGACAAAACGTGTGCCGAAAATGCCCAGTTTCATATCCAGCGATGGGATGATTATGGTTTTTCCCGAAAGGCACTTGTCTATTGCGTATTTTGCGGCAAATTCGCTTGAAATAGGCTTGACGCTGAATTTTACTCCGGCTCTGTTATTGAAGTTGGTTTCAACTGGTCCGGGACAGAAAATGCTTATCTTAACTTTGCTCCTGCTGCGGCGCAGTTCCTCGTGAATTGCAAGGGAAAGGCGTACTACATAGTTTTTTGAGGCGTAGTATGAGGAAAGCAGAGGACCGCTCATGAATCCGGCGCTGGAGGCTACATTCAAAATGTGTCCGCTGTTGCGGCTTTTGAAATCACGCAGAAAAAGCTTTGTGAGAATGTGTACTGCTTTTATATTTACGTTTATTAGGTCAAGCTCGTCCTGTAAATCTGTCTTGTCGAATTCACCGAAAATACCGTAGCCGGCATTATTCACAAGCAGGTCAATGCTCTGACCTTTACAGCGGTCATACAGTTCAAAAACGGATTTTTCGTCTGCAAGGTCAAGCGGGATTATCTGTGCATTTGTTTTAAGCTCATTTCTGAGCTTTGTGAGATTTTCTTCATTCCTTGCGGTAAGTATCAGTTCCCAGCCCAGCAAGGAAAGATATCTTGCCATATCACGTCCGATTCCTGAGCTTGCGCCGGTAATAAGTGCTTTCATAGCCATTTTTCCTTTCAGTTGTCAGTTTATTATCTGGCATTAAAATAAGTTTACAACTTATTATAGCACATTTTCGGAACTTTTTGTCCTGTTTATTCTGAAAATTTTATGAAAATTTCTAAAAAATTATTAAAAAGTATGGACTTATAAAAAGTAATATAGTATAATTATATTTATGAGCCTGTTAATAATGGATAAAAAATAAAATTATTTTACGGAGGTTTAAAATAATGATAAGAAAGTGGAAAAGGATTATTGCGGCTGTGATTTCATCTGCAATGATTTTTACTTGCGCCGGATGCACTTCCGGAAAGAATACAGCTTATGCTCTTACAGTTGACGGATATCAGGTAAAAGCCGGAGTTTATATCTACTATTCATATACTGCTCTGACAGAGGCAAAGAACCTTGCGGCAAAGCAGGATGAAAACCTTGATGTAACTGACGAGGATGCTCTTAAAAAGGTGAAGATCGAGGGTAAGGATTTCCTTGATTATGTAAAGGACAAGACAACTGAAAGCTGTATTGATCATGTTGCAGTTATCAAGCACTTTGATGAACTCGGACTTTCACTCACAGACGATGAAAAGAAAGAAATCAACGATTATGTTGAATCAAGCTGGGACTCAAACGGTGATATGTTTGAAGGAAACGGTATCGGCAAGGATTCTCTGAAAGAAATCATGACTTCAAGCTACAAGAGCGACGCTATTTTTAATGCTTACTACGGCGAAGACGGCAGCGAGAATGTAACTGAGGATCAGTTAAAGGAATATTATACAGAAAACAATGCCAGAGTAAGATATATAGACATGGATCTCCATGACGCTGACGGAAATGACCTTGATGATGCAGGCAAGAAGGAAATTCAGGATATGGCTGATGATTTCCTTAAAAGAGCAAAGGCTGCGTCAGATGAAAAGGATATGCTTGAGAAATTCGATGAATTCCAGGAAGAATATGACGAGTTTGTAACAAACCAGGCTGCCGAGGCGTCCGGAGAAGAGGAAACAACTGAGGCAGAAACTGAAGCAGAAACCGAAGAAGAAACTACAGAGGCTGAAACAACTGAGGCAGAATCAGAGGAAGAAGCTGCTGAAGATGAAGAACAGTCTGACAGCGAGGATACCGAGGAAACAACCGAAGAAGCTTCAGAAACTGAGGAATCTGATGAAGAGGTTGTTACAACTGCTCCGGAATCTGAGGAAAGTGAAGAAACCACAACTACAACAACTTCTCCTTATGCAAGTGAAAAAATTATCTCTGTTGTAACAACAGAAGAAGGCACAGCTGAAGAAGATGTTACCTACACACCGTCCAAAAAGTGCTACGACTGGATCTTCAACGACGCTGAAACAGGAGTTCCGGCTATAGTTGAGGACGAGGACACAATGTATGTGATTGTAAGATTTGATATTGCAGAGCGTATGACTGATGATGACCTGTGGTCAGAATCAAATGTTGAAAACGTAAGATATGCAATGTTCTCGGACGATTTGCAGGATATGCTGGATTCATGGGGAAATGAATATGAGGTTGTGAAGAACGAAAAAGCTTATAAGCGTTATGACCCGTTTAAGATTGAATCTGAATAATGTTTCTGACACCCTGAATTTTCAGGGTGTTTTTTATATATACTTAATAAAAATAAAAAAAATCAGGTATAATTCTTATATTTCTATTGAAACTATGGTGGGTTTTATGTTATAATGTAATATAAATATGTTTTTGGGGGGACCGGAGTGCGTATACTTGGAATAGATCCCGGCTATGCGATAGTCGGATTCGGGATAACTGATTATTCCGGAGTAAACTTTGCGCCCCTTGAATACGGTGCGATACTTACAGAAGCACACACAGAATTTCCCCGGCGGTTAAAGAGTATTGCGGACGACATGGACTACATTCTGGAAAAGTTTTCTCCGGACTGTATGTCGATAGAAAAGCTGTTTTTTACCAATAACCAGAAAACAGGTATTGACGTAGCACAGGCAAGAGGTGTTATCGTTCTTTCGGCTGTAAGACACAATGTTCCGGTCTTTGAATATACGCCGCTGCAGGTGAAGCAGGCAGTTGTCGGATACGGCAAGGCGGAGAAAAAACAGGTCATGGACATGACAAGGCGTATTCTGAAGCTTGAACAGATTCCAAAGCCGGATGACGCCGCCGACGCTTTAGCACTTGCTATCTGTCACGGTCACTGCTGCAAGGGAATAAGGAGTAAAGTGAAATGATATACAGTTTAAGAGGAAAGCTTATACATAAAGAACCGATGCTGGCTGTTGTGGAATGCGGGGGCGTTGGTTATGCCTGCCGTACTACCTGTTCGACTGCCTCTCAGCTTGACGCTGTCGGAAAGGAAGTAAGCCTTTATACATATCTTTATGTCAGAGAGGATAATATTGAGCTTTTCGGATTTTATACAACGCAGGAACTTAACTGCTTTAAAATGCTTATAACCGTTTCGGGCGTAGGTCCCAAAGCGGCACTTGCGATACTTTCGGATATTGACTCACAGCGTTTTGCTCTTACTGTTGCATCCGGCGACAGCAAGGTTTTCACCAAAACAAAGGGAGTAGGTCCCAAGCTTGCCCAGAGGATAGTTCTGGAGCTGAAAGACAAGATAGCTAAAGAGGCTACCTCCAAAGAGCTTGCGGACGGCTTTAAGGTTCCCGAAACTGTTTCGGGGGACAACGTTTCAGAGGCTATGTCCGCACTTATGGTACTGGGTTATACACAGGCGGAGGCTGCCGGAGCAGTTTCAAAAATTGACGGTTCTCTTGATTCGGGAGAGATTATTAAACGTGCGCTGAAAATTATCGGCAGTCAGATGAAATAACGGGAGATAAAAGTGATAGAAACAGGAGATATGGAGTTTGAGAGCAGGGCAGTCGCCCCGGAATATACTGAGGCTGACAATGAAACTGAATTTACCCTCCGTCCTCAGACGTTACAGGAATACATAGGACAGGATAAGGTCAAGGAAAATCTTGCAATATATATCGAGGCTGCAAAGCGCAGGGGAGAGCCTCTTGACCATGTCCTGCTTTACGGTCCTCCGGGACTGGGCAAGACCACTCTTGCCGGAATAATCGCTCACGAAATGGGTGCAAACCTGAGAATAACAACAGGACCTGCCATTGAAAAGCCGGGCGACCTTGCGGCGCTGCTTACCAATCTTTCGGCAAATGATGTTCTGTTCATTGACGAAATACACAGGCTTTCAAGGGCAATCGAGGAGATTTTATATCCTGCCCTTGAGGACAATGCCCTTGATATTGTAATAGGAAAAGGTCCTTCGGCACGTTCCATAAGAGTTGACCTTGAAAAATTCACCCTTGTTGGCGCTACCACAAGGGCAGGTCAGCTTACTTCGCCGCTGCGTGACCGTTTCGGTATCGTACAGCGACTGGAACTTTATACACATGAGCAGTTAAGCGATATCATAAGAAGGAGCAGCAATATTCTGGGAATACCATGTACTGCTGACGGTGCACTTGAAATAGCAAAGCGTTCAAGGGGTACGCCGAGAATTGCAAACAGGCTTTTGAAGAGAGTAAGGGACTTTGCCGAGGTAATGGGAAACGGCGAGATAACAGCCGACATAGCGTCCATAGCGCTTAACAGACTGGAAATTGATTCGCTTGGTCTTGACAGCCTTGACAAAAGAATGTTAACAATGCTGATAAAGGGATATAACGGCGGTCCTGCCGGACTTGAAACCCTTGCCTCTGCAATAGGCGAGGAGGCGGTTACGCTGGAGGACGTATGCGAACCGTTCCTTATGCAGCTTGGATTTCTTGCGAGGACTCCGAGGGGCAGAGTTGCGACTAATCTGGCTTACGCTCATCTTGGTTTTACTAAAAACGATGACGAAGATGACGGACAGCTTACACTATAAATTATATAAAAATATATTTTAAGGAGAAACTGACAAATGGGAAGACTATTCGGGACAGACGGTGCAAGGGGAGTTGCTATTACAGAACTTACCTGTGAAACAGCAATGAACATAGGAAGAGCAGCAGCAATTGTACTTACAAAGAGAACAAAGCACAAGCCGACAATCTTTATCGGAAAGGATACAAGAATTTCTTCGGACGTTCTTGAAGCGGCACTTGCGGCAGGTATATGCTCTGTCGGCGCAAACGTTCAGATTTTAGGCGTTGTGCCTACTCCGGCAGTTGCAGCGCTTGTTCAGCAGAAAAAGGCAGACGCAGGCGTTATGATATCTGCGTCACACAACAGCTTTGAGTTTAACGGTATAAAGCTTTTTTCATCAACAGGCTACAAGCTTTCTGATGAAATAGAAGAGGAAATAGAGGAACTTATCCTTGACAAGCCGCAGGAAATGAAGCTTGTGTCTGACGGTGAAGTGGGTAAAATCACATATTACCGTGACGCACAGACAGACTATATCAGATACATCATGAAGTGTATCAAGGGCAACCTTACAGGTCTGAGAATCGCCCTTGACTGCGCAAACGGAAGTGCCTCCGCAACAGCAAAAAGGCTTTTTGAGGGACTGGGCGCAAGCGTTTATGTTATCAATGCCTCACCAAACGGCGTAAACATCAACGACAACTGCGGTTCTACTCACATAAACAATCTCATGCAGTTTGTTGTTGACAAAAAGTGTCATGCCGGACTTGCGTTTGACGGTGACGCTGACAGATGTCTTGCAGTTGACGAAAAGGGCGAGCTGGTTGACGGCGACAAGCTTATAGCAATCTGTGCAAAGGCTTACAAGGAGAAGGGTAAGCTTAAAAAGGATACTGCCGTTGTTACGGTCATGAGTAATCTGGGATTTAAGTATTTTGCCAAAGACAATGATATAAAAATGCAGACCACAAAGGTCGGTGACAGATACGTTCTTGAAAAAATGCTTGAGGGCGGTTATAATCTCGGCGGTGAGCAGAGCGGTCACATCATCTTCCTTGACGAAGCAAACACAGGTGACGGTCAGCTTTCCGGTGCAAAGGTGCTTGAAATCCTCGCAGAATCCGGAAAGAAAATGTCAGAACTTGCGTCTGTCATGGAACATTTCCCACAGGTCATGATTAACGTTAAGATAAGTCCCCGTGACAAAGAAGTGTGGAAAAACGACAGTCAGATAACTGACCTTATCGAGCAGTATGAGTCTGAACTGGGCGACAGCGGAAGAATACTTGTAAGAGAAAGCGGTACAGAACCCCTTATCAGAGTTATGCTGGAGGGCAGGGATTTCAGTCAGATAAATAAATTCGCTGTTGCTATTGCTGATAAAATCAGAGAGAGAACAGGAAAATGAAAATAACTGTAATAAACGGGCAGAACCATAAAGGCTCTACTTATAACATGGGCAGAATGCTTACTGAAAAGCTGTCGGGAGAGGTAACAGAAATATTTCTTCCCCGTGATTTCGGAGAGTTCTGCTGCGGCTGTGTGAACTGCATCGGAAAAACCGCAGAACTTTGTCCTCACTATGAAAAGCTGAAACCCATAACAGAGGCAATTGACAGCGCAGACGTTCTGGTTTTTACCTCTCCGGTTTATGTTTTTCACTGTACTGGCTCGATGAAAGCCTTTCTTGACCACTACGGCTGGCGCTGGATGGTACACCGTCCGGATGAGAAAATGTTTACCAAACAGGCGGTAATACTTTCAACTGCCGCCGGAGCAGGCATGAAATCTACAAACAAGGATATAAAGGACAGCCTGTTTTTCTGGGGTGTCGGCAGAATATATACCTGCGGAACCGCTGTTATGGAGACTTCATGGGAAAGAGTCGGGGACAAGATAAAAGACAGGATAAATAAAAAGCTTGACAAAATTGCCGGACGGATTAAAGCCGGATACGGCAGAGTTACACCGTCTATAAAAACAAAATGCCTGTTTTATATTATGAGAATGGCTCATAAGAAAGGCACTTTTCCCGTTGATGATGAGTACTGGAGAGAAAAAGGCTGGTGCGGAAAGGTCCGCCCGTGGAAAAAATAAAATTGTAAAGGAATGCGATATATGCGCATAGCAGATAAATGGAAAGAATACAGAATAATTGATACGACCTCGCAGGAAAAGCTGGAATCGTGGAACGGCATACTGCTTATCCGTCCGGACCCCCAGATAATCTGGAAAACTCCGCAGAAATCTCCTCTGTGGGAAAGAGCGCAGGGACATTACCACCGTTCTTCCTCCGGAGGCGGCAGCTGGACTTTTGCCAAAAAGCCGCCGGAATCCTGGGAGATGTCCTACGGCGAACTGAAATTCTGCATAAAGCCTACAGGTTTCAAGCATACCGGTCTTTTTCCGGAACAGGCGGTAAACTGGGACTTTATGATGGATAAGATTCGCAGTGCAGGACGGCAGATAAACGTTCTGAACCTGTTTGCATATACCGGCGGTGCAACACTTGCCTGTGCTGCGGCAGGGGCGAATGTCTGTCACGTTGACGCGTCAAAGGGCATGGTGAACTGGGCAAGGGAGAATGCCGCCCTGTCCGGACTCAGCGGCAAGCCGATACGCTGGCTGGTTGACGACTGTGAAAAATTTATTGCAAGGGAAATCAGACGTGGCAGAAAGTATGACGCCGTTATAATGGACCCTCCAAGCTACGGCAGAGGTCCGGGGGGAGAAGTATGGAAGCTTGAGGACTGCGTTTATGACCTTGTAAAGCTCTGCACAGGCGTTCTGAGCGATAATCCGCTGTTTTTCCTTATAAACAGCTATACCACAGGTCTTTCTCCGTCTGTTATGGGGTATATTCTCGGGGAAACTATCTGTCCGCAGTTCGGCGGAGATGTTACTTTTGACGAAATAGGACTTCCTGTTGAGCAGAGCGGACTTTGTCTGCCATGCGGTTCAACGGCTATCTGGCAGAAAGGATAAATATGGAGGCTTTTGCAAAGGCAGAAAAGCTTGATTTCAGATACAGCGATGATGACAGACTGGTTTTAAGCGGTCTTGACATTTCCTTTGAAGAGGGAGAGTTTACTGCGGTTTTAGGTCATAACGGCTGCGGAAAATCCACCCTTGCAAAACACATGAATGCAATACTGCTGCCGTCGGGCGGTGCAGTTTACATTGACGGTATTGACACTAAGGACGAGGATAAAATTTTTGATATACGTCAGAAAGTGGGAATGGTTTTTCAGAATCCAGATAACCAGATAGTGGCGTCAATCGTTGAGGAGGATGTGGCTTTTGCCCTTGAAAATTTAGGGGTAGAGCCGTCTGAGATACGCAGACGTGTTGATGAGGCGCTTAAAGCCGTAAATATGTATGAATACCGCAATCACGCTCCGCATCAGCTTTCAGGCGGTCAGAAACAGAGAGTGGCAATTGCCGGAATCATAGCAATGCGCCCCAAATGTATCGTCATGGACGAGCCTACCGCCATGCTTGACCCTGTGGGAAGAAAAGAGGTAATGGCAACCGTTAAGCGGCTGAATGAGGAATACGGTATCACTATAATTCTGATAACACATTATATGGAAGAGGCGGCGAAATGCCGGAGAGTTATTGTCATGGACAAGGGGAAAATACTCCTTGACGACACACCGTCAGAGGTCTTTTCACAGGTTGAGCTTATGAAATCTGTGGGACTTGACGTGCCGCAGGTGACAGAGCTGGTTTACGAGCTTAATAAAAGCGGACTGAAGCTTGATACCCATATAATAACTGAAGAGGAATGTGCTGACGCACTGATTGAACTGCTTTCATAAGCAGTATCCGGAGGAGTTTTTGAGTTGACGATTTTGAAAACAGAAAACCTGAATTATGTTTACAGTCAGGGAACACCGTTTGAAAAAACAGCGGTAAGAAATGTTAATCTTGAAATTGAAAAGGGAGAATTTGTGGGGATAATCGGACATACGGGGTCCGGCAAATCCACGCTTATCCAGCATTTCAACGGACTTTTAAGACCGTTTTCCGGAAAAATATACCTTGACGGAAAGGATATATGGGCGGACAAGTCACAGATACGTCAGGTCAGATTCAGAGTGGGACTTGTTTTTCAGTATCCGGAATATCAGATATTCGAGGAAACAGTTTACAGGGACATTGCTTTCGGTCCGAAAAATATGGGACTGAGCGAACAGGAAACTGACCGCAGAGTCAGAGCGACTGCCGAAAGAGTAGGCATTCCGTCGGATATGCTTGAAAAGTCGCCCTTTGAACTTTCGGGGGGAGAAAAAAGGCGTGTAGCAATTGCCGGGGTCATGGCAATGGAACCTGAGATACTCATTCTCGATGAGCCGACAGCCGGTCTTGACCCGAAAGGCAGGGAGCTGATTCTGAATCAGATAAAGGAATATCACAAAACTATGGGCTGTACAGTTCTGCTGGTATCCCACAGCATGGAGGACGTTGCAAGATATGCCTCAAAGCTGCTGGTTATGAACAGGGCGGAGGTTTTCTGCTTTGATTCCACAGCTGAGGTGTTCAGGCGTTCAGCTGAAATTGAGAAAATCGGACTTTCCGTTCCTCAGATAATAAGAGTTTTCAATATTCTGAGAGAAAAGGGTATTGATATCGCAGATGACGTTTATACCGTAAAATATGCAAAGGAAAAGATTCTGGAATACATGAAAAGCGGAGGGAAACTGCAATGATAAAGGATATCACGTTAGGACAGTATTTTCCCGGAAACAGCGTAGTACACAGAATGGACGCACGTTTCAAGCTTGTAATTACCATGCTTTTCATTGTAATGCTTTTTATCGGCAGCAATACAATTGCTCTTGAAGTGGGGTTTGTCTTTACAGCTATGGCTTATCTGTGTTCATCAATTCCGGTAAAGCTGATAGCTAAAAGCATGAAACCGATACTGCCTATTCTGGCACTTACTACAATACTTAATCTTTTTATGATAACAAGCGGAATGCCGCTTTTTCAGTGGAAATTCATTGCGATAACGGACGAGGCGGTTGAAACTTCGGTGTTTATGATAGTCCGTATTCTTCTGCTGATAGCGGGCACTTCTCTGCTGACATATACAACATCGCCTGTTGCGCTGACAGACGCAATTGAAAGGCTTTTAAGTCCGCTGAAACGCTTTAAACTGCCGGTAAGCGAGCTTGCAATGATGATGACTATTGCTCTGCGTTTTATCCCGACGCTTATAGAGGAAACCGACAAGATAATGTCGGCGCAGAAAGCAAGGGGTGCAGACATGGACGGCGGAAAGCTTAAAGACAAGGTAAAAGCCGTCATTCCCATAATAATACCACTTTTTGTTTCGGCTGTAAGACGTGCCGGAGAGCTTGCAACAGCTATGGAGTGCCGCTGCTACAGAGGCGGAGAGGGCAGAACGAGAATGAGGCAGTTAAAAAGCGGTGCTGCGGATTATGTTTCGCTTGCAATTACAGTTTTTTTTCTTGCCGCTGTGATTTTTATTAATGCTATTGACTGAGAGAGGACTGAACAATGAACAAAGAAAAGACAAAAACAAAATCCGGTATCAGAAAGTCCGGAAAAATCAATCCGAAAAATAATATTCTTTTATATAACCGCAAGGGTGAAACAAGAATTTATCTGATTCTTTCATTTCTGCTCCCGTTTGTGATAATGTGGTTTTTCTTTGCAAAAAGCGAAGTTCACCCGTTCGGTGACAAGCAGATACTTGTAACTGATTTGTGGCACCAGTATTACCCGTTTTTCAGAGTTGAGCATGAAAAACTCCAGAACCTTTCTTCATTGCTGTATTCATGGGACACAGGACTTGGAACGAATTTTATTTCCCTCATGTCCTATTACGCAGCAAGTCCGCTGAATTTCCTGGCAGTATTTTTCCCGATTGAGTATTCAAGAGATGCGCTTACTCTTTTCCTTACAATAAAAATCGGCTGTGCCGGACTGTTCTTTGCAATATTCCTAAAGCACACATTCAATAAAAATGACATTTCAATAACTGCATTTGCCCTTTGTTTTGCGCTGTGCAATTATTTTATGGGTTACTACTGGAACATTATCTGGATGGACACAGTCGCTCTGCTTCCGCTGGTCGTTTTGGGAACAGTAAAGCTTTACAAAGAGGGCAAGTTCAGGCTTTACGCAATTTCCCTTGCACTCTCGCTGATGACCAGCTTTTACATCGGACTTTTCACCTGTATTTTCACCGTTATGGTTTTCGGCGCTCTTGTTATTATCGACTGGGGCGGCTTTAAAAACGCATTCAAGCGTTTAGGTCAGATTGCCGGAGCAACTGTTATCGGAATCGGAATGGGTGCGGTCATTTTACTTCCTGCTTTCCTGGGACTTATGCTTACAAACAGTGTAGACAACCAGTTTCCGCAGGATATAACCTTCTATGAACCGTGGCTTAAAATGATATCGTCTGTCATCGGATTCCATGAGCCGACTGCCAAAGAGGGACTCCCTAATTATTACTGCGGAATGTTTGCTGTAATACTTCTTGGCGTGTTTATCCGTTCACGCAAGGTTAAAATCAGAGAGAAAATCGTTACAGTAATTTATCTTGCATTTATAATCGTAAGCTGTAATATGAATGTGCTGAACTATATGTGGCATGGTTTCCATTTCACAAATATGCTGCCTTACCGTTTTTCTTTCCTGCTTTCATTTATACTGCTTGCGGCAGGTTACAGAGCATTTACTGTAATGAAAGAAGAGGCAAGTATTTTTGATGTTATAGCAATGTCTGCAATGACATTTATAATCGCTCTCGTGGCTTACAGGGATCAGACTGAAAAGGCGCTGATTTCAAGTGTTGTAGTATGCTTTATCTTCGTTGCGATTATGTTCATTTATGAGAGAAAGCTTATCAATGAAAAGGTACTCAATTTAGCAGTATTTGCAGTTTGCTTTGTTGAGATGGGAATGAATGCAGCCCTTGGCGTAAAGACAGTTACAGTAACAGGCTACAGCATCTATCCGAGAAAAAATGAGGCAATATCCGGGCTTATTGACAGCGTTGATGAAAACGACAGCGGATTTTACCGTTTGGAAACAACAACCAATTACACTATAAATGATCCTGCACTTTATGGCTACAGGGGAGTTTCTCAGTTCTCTTCAACAGCAAACGTCAATGTCACAAAGCTTATGCATGGACTGGGGCTGTTCGCCTCATCCGCCGGAAACAGATATTATTACAATCAGAACACAGCAGTCGTAAATATGTTCCTGAACCTTAAATATCTGATCTCGTCTGAAAGCTATTCCGGCGACCTGACCTATCTTGATCCTCTGGCTGAAAAAGACGGAGCTTCGCTTTATCAGAACAATCATTATCTTCCGATAGGATTTGCCGCTGACAGCAGCATACTGGATTATGACGGCGAATCGTTTATGCAGTTTGAAAATCAGAATGAACTTTTCAAGAAAGCAACCGGTATCGACGAGGATGTTCTGGTAAGAGTTGATATAAAGGATGTCGGCCACAAGGGACTCAACGTTATAAAATCCGGCTACGGAAACTATAATTTCCAGTATAACGCTCCGTCAGACGGAAGCAGCGACTGCTATCTGAAATATAACTACACAGTTCCGGCAGATGGTCCTGTATATGCGACATTTGATTTTACTGACATTTCAAGCGTTAAAATAAAATCCGGCGATGCTGTTCTCCATACTCAGAATACAGGAAAGTACATCAATATATTTGCTGCCGGAGATTTCAAAGCAGGAGATGTTGTTACTTTCCAGGCAGATGTTGAGGAGCAGAAAAGCGGAAACGGTACGATTTATGTTTATCAGATAAATAAGGAAGTATTTGAAAAAGGCTATGAAAAGCTGAAATCGGGCGGACTGAATGTAACTGATTATGACGATACACATATAAGCGGAACAATTACAGCCGCTGAGGACTGTGTTATGTATACATCAATTCCTTATGACGGCGGCTGGAAAGCTTATGTTGACGGAAAGGAAACAGAAGTAAAGTCAATGAAGGACGCTTTTGTCTGTGTTCCGCTTTCTGCCGGCGAACATACCATTGAGCTGAAATACTGTCCGCCGGGATTTGTTCCTGGTCTGGTAATATCCATTGTGTCAGTAGCAATGCTTGTGCTCCTCTGGATATTTGAGCCGAAACTCAAAAAGGTATTCAGCGCAAAATCAAAGACAGTCCCGGAAACTTCTGAGGAAATTCCGGAAGACAATGAAGATAACGGAGCAGAGGAAAATGAGGAATCTTAAAGTTATGATGGCTTACAGGGGGACCAGATACCACGGCTTTCAGCGTCAGGACAATGCCATGACTGTACAGGAAGTCGTTGAAAAGCACGTTTCAAAGGTCCTCAATCATAATGTGACCATCAACGGCTGTTCAAGGACTGATACGGGAGTTCATGCAAATAATTACTGCTTTTCGGTACTGACTGAAAGCAGTATCCCCACAAAGGGATTTGTAAGGGGAGTAAACGGTGAACTTCCGGACGATATATCAATACTTTCCTGTGAAGACGCTCCGCCGGATTTTCATGCACGCTTTTCATGTAAGGGCAAGGAGTATATTTACCTTATCCACAACAGCGAAAGCAAGAATCCGTTTGCGACTGACCTTGCATATCACTACCGCAGACCCTTTGACGCTGAGCTTGTGAGCCATACGGCTCAGAAATTTGTCGGCACTCATGATTTTGCCGGATTCTGTTCAAATTATGACGGAAAGCAGAATACGGTAAGGACAATTGAAAGCTTTGACATAGAAATTAATGGGGAATCGGTGAAAATGCTTGTAAAAGGCGACGGTTTTCTGTATAATATGATTAGGATAATGGTCGGAACACTTCTGACTGTTAACGAGGGATATATGAAACCCGAATTTATTGACGAGATAATGAAGTCTAAGGAGCGCAGACTTGCCGGCAGGACCGCACAGGCGCACGGACTTTATCTCAACAGGGTATTTTACTGAAGGCAATACCGCACAATTAACGGCTTACGCCTTTGCCGCACATCTGCTTGCATCTTTTCCGTTATATCACACAAGAATCTTTTGACATACGCCAGTATGCCTGCAAGATTTTTGCATAATCTGCCGAAAAATCTGACTGCACATCTGTACGACAATAATTATGCGGTATTACCTTAACTGAAAGGAACTTCAATGGACATTAATTCAAAGGATATAGATATAGGTCTTTTGAGAAGAAGAAAAAAAAGACGGCGTCAGCTTGTGAAATTTTTCGCAGTAATGCTTTTAGCAGGGGTTGTAATTACTCTTTATGCAAAAAGAGATTCATGGATTCCGAAGCTTGAGGGTATCGGCGGAAAGTTTCAGAGTGTAAAATCAAACCAGGGAGAACTTGCTGAGGGAAACTTTCCTCTGAGTATCTCCGGCGGAATTGATTACCAGACTGCTGAACTTAACGGTCACCTTGCGATAATGAGCGACGCTTATCTTTATATTTACACAGATAACGGAGACCTTTATGAAGAAAGGCAGCACGCATATTCAAATGCAATGCTCCAGACTGCCGGCAAAAAAGCGCTTGTATATGAAAGCGGAGGAAACCGGTTCAGAGTTGAAAACCGCAGCAGCGTGCTGTATTCAAAAAAGCTGGAGGACAATATAATTTTTGCAAGAATAAGCGAGGACGGCAGGGCAGCGGTCATAACCGATTCTGATACATATCTGTGCCGTATAATTGTGTATGACGAATCGGGAAAGGAGATATATTCCCGTGACTGCGTTGAAAGAGTAATTGACCTTGCTTTCAGCGAGGATTCAAAGGGCTGTGTCCTTGCAACAGTTGACGCTGTTGAGGGAAATATCTGCTCAAAGATAGTTTCAGTTTCATTCGATTCAAAAAAGGACAACTGGTCATCAGATCAGATTGATACAATGTGTCTGAGACTTTATCAGACTGATGACGATATATTTGTACTGGGTGATACAAAATGTGCATATTATGATAACAAGGGAAAGCTTAAAACTGAATATGCATACCCTGCAAAGCTTGCAGACTGGGATTATTCCGGCGGCAAAACAGCAATGCTTTTTGAAAATGAAACCAAAAGACACAGCTATGTAACTACCATTGACAGCGAAAAGAAAGAACCGAATGTCATGGAGTTTAATGACAACAGCGCAAAGTGTATAAGAATCATTGACGAGCATATATGTGTTTTGGGCAAGGACGGAATAATGCAGTATAATTTCAGCGGAGGCGGAGATAAGAAAATCAGTTCCGAAGGCTCCTATGAAAAAATGATCAGTATTGACGATTACATTTTCCTGCTTGGATATGACAGAATTGACAGAATAGATTATAAAGGCTGAATGAGGCGATAAACTATGGGAACAAATTTCTGGTGGATATATGATATTCTTGCTGCAGCGATTGTGGTACTGAGTATTTACAGCTGCGCAAAAAAAGGATTTTCCAAAATTATAGTTCTTGTTATAGGCTGTGTGGTTTCGATTTTTCTGGCGTCATTTGTCAGCCAGAAAAGCTCACAGTTTATCTATGACAAGTTTATAAAAAAGACGAGTATTGAGGCTGTTGAGGAAGCAATTGAGGAATATGACCCGGCTGTCAGCGTAAGAGAGGTCATTGAGGATCAGGGCTACGGTGCAGTCTTAGAGGACAGCAAGGTCAAAAAAATACTTGAATCGGACGATTCAATGGAAAGGCTTTATGAATATGCAAATCAGGCGGCAGGAGATGTGGTGGATACTCACGAAAACTTCAAAAAGACTCTGACTGCCGGATTTACAGAGCTGTTTTCAAAGCAGCTGGGAGTCAAGCTGCCGCCTTATGTGACCCATGAACTGACAGAAAAGCTGTCCGGCAATGAAAAACTTTTTATTGAAACAACAGAAATGCTGCTGAAATCACCGGACGATGTGCCGGAATACATTGAAGAAAATTACATCAGAAAACCGGCGTTAAGACTTATAAAGGCGTTTGTATTTATAATAAGCTATTTTATCTTTATGACTCTTATAAGAGCGCTTATCTATAAGACATTCCGTTTCGGACTGTTAAACGGCTATGACAGGCTTGACAAATTTGCCGGAGGACTCCTGGGAGTTGTTCAGGCTGGAGCAATGCTGATTGTAATGGCAGTTCTTGTAAAAATCATGATTCATGTGGCGGAGAGCGAGGGTTCGTTCATAAGCTATGAAACTGTTGAAAAAACAAAGTTTTTCAGATATGTTTTTGATAAGGTAAGCAATTTTTAGTATAAAGCAAAAGGAAATATAAAATCGGAAAGGAATTCACTTATTAAGAAATAAAATTCTTTATGAAGTGAGTGATAGGTGAAGGAATATGGTAATGTGCAGCAGATGCAAAAAGCGTCCGGCGGTAGTTTTTATTACTTCAATGCATGGCAATGAAAAGAAAAATGAGGGCCTTTGCATGGTTTGTGCAAAGGAAATGAACATTCCTCAGGTTTCTGAGTATATGCAGCAGATGGGAATTACTGACGAGGACCTTGAACAGATGTCCGACCAGATGATGGAACTCATGGACGGCGACGGCTTTGAAATGGGCGGCGCAGGAACACTTCCGCCGTACATACAGAATCTTCTGAACAATCACCTTGGCGGTGAACTGAAAAAGAGTGACAACTCAGAAAATGAACGCTCCGGGGCCAAAAAGACAGGTTCAAAAGCTGAAGAAAAGCGCAAAAAGAAAAAGGAACTGAAATTCCTTGGCAATTACTGTACAAACCTCAGCAAAAAAGCCGAGGACGGAGAGCTTGACAATATTATCGGCAGGGACAGAGAGATTGCAAGAGTAGTGCAGATACTTTCAAGACGTCAGAAAAACAATCCATGCCTTATCGGTGAGCCGGGTGTTGGTAAAACCGCTATTGCAGAGGGCATCGCCCAGAAAATCGCACAGGGAGATGTTCCGTTCAATCTTGCCGGAAAGAAGATTTATCTGCTTGACCTGACTTCACTTGTTGCCGGAACACAGTTCAGAGGACAGTTTGAGAGCCGTGTAAAGGGACTTGTAAATGAAGTGAAGTCAGAGGGCAATATTATCCTCTTTATTGACGAGGTGCACAATCTTGTAGGAACAGGTGATTCCGAGGGCTCAATGAACGCTGCGAATATCCTTAAACCTGCCCTTTCAAGAGGCGAGGTACAGGTTATCGGTGCCACGACTTTCAGCGAGTACAGAAAGTACATCGAAAAGGACAGCGCTCTTGAAAGACGTTTCCAGCCTGTTACAGTAAACGAACCGACTATCGACGAAACTTATGAAGTACTCAAAGGCATAAAGAAATATTATGAGGCATATCACAGAGTAAAGATAAGCGATGACCTTATTAAGCAGTGTGCTGTACTTTCTGAGAGATATATTCAGGACAGATTCCTGCCGGATAAGGCAATTGACCTTCTTGATGAAGCCTGTGCCTGCACCTGTATCAGAACACCGGAGCTTGCGGAGTATGACGAAAAGACCAAAAAGCTTAAAGTTCTGGAAGATATGGAAAAATCCATTGAGGATCAGAGCGAGCCGAATTACGAGGCTCTGGCAGAGGTCAAGGGCGATATTATACGGGTCAAAAACGAGATGGCAGACCTTGAAAAGATCATTGCCGATATACAGGTAAACGAAGAGGATTTAGCAAAGGTTATCGAGCTGTGGACGGGTATTCCGTCAAACAAGATAGCTGAAAGTGAATTTTCAAAAATGTCACATCTTGAAGACAGGATAAAGGAGCATATTGTAGGACAGGACGAGGCAGTACATCTGCTTTCCGAGTCCATAAAGCGTACAAGGGTACAGCTTTCAAAGCGCAGACGTCCGGCGTCATTTATCTTTGTCGGACCGACAGGTGTGGGCAAGACTGAACTTGTAAAGGTTCTGTCCAACGAAATGTTTGACTCTACCGAACCGCTGATACGCCTTGACATGACAGAGTACATGGAAAAGCATTCAGTAGCAAGAATGATTGGTTCTCCTCCGGGATATGTAGGCTATGACGAGGCTGGACAGCTTACTGAAAAGGTGCGCCGTCACCCGTATTCAGTAGTACTCTTTGATGAAATCGAAAAAGCGCACCCTGACATTATGAATATACTTCTGCAGATTCTTGACGAGGGTAAGATAAACGACGCACAGGGCAGAACGGTAAACTTTGAGAATACAATTATTGCCATGACATCAAATGCCGGTTCAACAGACAAGACAACAGGCGTTGGCTTTAACAAGTCTGTTGAGGACATTTCCAGGGAAAAGGCAATGAAATCTCTGAAAGAATTTTTGAGACCTGAGTTTCTGAGCCGTATTGACGAGGTTATCGTGTTCAAGCCTCTTGAAAAGGAAGACTTTGCAAGAATTGCCGGACTTATGCTTGACGAGATGAAAGAACCACTTGCTGAGAAAAATATTATTCTGAAATATGATAAAAAGGCGCTTGACGCCATTGCTGAGCAGTCCTTCGGCAAGAGCTACGGTGCAAGAGATATCAGACGTGTTATCAGAAAGGAAATCGAGGAAAAAGTTGCTGATATCATTATTGAAAAGAACGGTAATATTGCTGGAATAGGCGTTACAGCCGATGACGGCAAAATCAAGGTTGATTATATGTGATTTAAGCCTCCTGTGGAATTCCACGGGAGGTTTTTTGCATCAAAAACCATTGACAATTTGTGAAGAATATAGTAAAATTAAAGTAATAAATTGTGTGTGATCGGGAGGAATAAGATGAATCTGCCGCAGGACCCGGCTATTTTATTGAGTTATGTCAATACAATGCTGCGTGATAAATATAAAAATCTTGATGAGTTGTGTGAGGACTGCGAAATCAGCAAATCTGAACTGACCGGTAAACTTAAAAATATCGGATATGAATATTCCGAAAAGCTGAACCGATTTAAATAAGCGAGGTATTTTAAATGAGTATTTTTAAAAAAATTTCAGTGGGACTGCTGGCTGCTGCCATGTCAGTTTCCATGATTTCTTTTGCCGCAGCTGCGGATGAAACGACTCCCGAGCCGACCGAGGCTGTGACTGAACCGACAGACCCCACCGAGGAACCCGGATGGTATGAATCGCAGTATGTGATTTCGATAAACAGTCTGCCGGACAAAGTAACTTATGATTACAGTGAAAAACTGGATTTAACTGGTTTAACAGTCAGTCTTATGGAATATACCCAGCACGGCGAAGAAAATTTGATTTGTGATAATGTATTTCCGCTGGACTATCCTGATATCTTTGTGGTTGATACATCTGAATTTAACAACTGTATAATCGGTACTTATGAAATAAAAGTAAGCTGCACAGAAGATTATCAGGCTTTTTTAGAAACAAATACAGAATCTTTTGAAGTGGAAGTAACCAGTCCGATACAGGAATACAGCGTTTTTGAGGCTATAAGAATAAGACGTGACCTGCTTGCAGAGGGCGGTACATTTACTGAAAAGAATTATAAACAGCTTTCAAAATTCCTTGTAAATAATTCGATACTGAGCATAAGATATTTCACACTTTCCTACGATACACAGGACTGCGATTTAAGCGCCTATGAAGACCCGTCAGTCCTCGACCCTACTGAAGTTATTTACAAAAGCAAAACTAAAATTGTTGTTGCAAACCTTGGTAAAGAGGGTTATGTAAATTCCGGCTGGGAATATGACGGAAAGGTATATACGGCAGGGGAATACTTTACTATGCCTGCCTGTGACGTTGTTATGACTCCGGTATGGCTTAGGCGCTGTCAGATAAACTATTTTGCCGGAGATTATGACGATATAAACGGAAATACAAAAGCTTATGTAATGTCAGCAGAGAACGTCCAGTTTTTCCTTGCAGACGCAAGCCGTTTTTCACGTTCCGGATACGTTATAACAGGCTGGCTTTGTTCCTATGACGGAAAACAGTACAAACCAGGTGAATCATTTATTGTTCCTGCTGAAGATGTGACTTTTGAGGCGGTATGGTCGCCGGCGCAGTACAACATTAATATATCTGCAAACAACGGAAATTCCGCTGACAAGTATACTACTAAGGCAACATTCGGCGAAGAATTTGTCCTGCCGGAATGTGAATTTGAGTACGAAGGCAAGACCTTTGCAGGCTGGAAGTATAACGGCACTATCTATCAGCCTGGTGAAAGCTTTACAGTACCGGCTCTGATATCCGGTCAGAAAATAGTTATTGTTGCTACATGGAGCTGATTTGAAACTTATCGTATATTATCTGTGAAAAACAGGTAATATACGATTTTTTTATGTTATATTTAATTAAAATAAAAAAATAATAAAAAGCTATTGACTAACAGAAAGAAATGGTATATAATTAAATCACACCAAAGATATAGGAATTATCGGAAAGGAAAATTCCCTATGAAATACAAATACGGAAAAGCACTTTATAAACGAATGTGTACTATCATTTTTTCAGAAGATAAAATATAAAAACAAGCCATTAATGATAAATTACGGAGGTTATTAAAATGAGTAACGAAAAAAGAAATTTTAAGTTTGAAACACTTCAGCTTCATGTAGGACAGGAAACACCGGATTCAGATACAGGCGCAAGAGCAGTACCGATTTACCAGACAACATCTTATGTGTTCAGAAATTCAGAACACGCTGCCGCAAGATTCGGACTCACAGACGCAGGTAACATTTACGGCAGACTTACAAATCCTACACAGGACGTTTTTGAATCAAGAGTTGCCGCACTTGAAGGAGGTGTTGCAGGTCTTGCAACAGCCAGCGGAGCAGCGGCTATTGCCTACGCTATTCAGAACATAGCAAGAAACGGCGACCATATCGTTGCTTCAGAAACGATTTACGGCGGTACATATAATCTGCTCGCCCACACACTTCCCCAGTACGGAATAACAACAACTTTCGTTGACCCGGACGTTGAGGGCAGCTTTGAGACTGCTATTCAGGAAAACACAAAAGCAGTATTTATTGAAACTCTGGGCAATCCTAATTCAAATATTATCGATATTGAAAAAATCGCTGATATCGCTCACAAGCACAAGATTCCGCTTATTGTTGACAGCACTTTTGCAACACCATATCTCGTTCGTCCGATTGAATACGGCGCAGATATTGTTGTTCACTCAGCTACAAAGTTCATCGGCGGACACGGTTCTTCCCTTGGCGGCGTTATCGTAGACAGCGGTAAATTTGACTGGAAAGCAAGCGGCAAGTTCCCGACTATCACAGAGCCAGACCCGGGCTACCATGGTATCAGCTTTGCAGATGCAGCTGGACCGGCGGCATTCGTAACAAGGATTCGTGCCGTTCTTCTGAGAGATACCGGTGCGACAATTTCACCGTTCAATGCGTTCATTCTTCTCCAGGGACTTGAAACACTTTCCCTCAGAGTTGAACGTCATGTTGAGAATGCTCTTAAAGTTGTTGACTTCCTTAAAAATCACCCGAAGGTTGAACACGTTAATCATCCGTCACTTCCGGAAAACGGCTATAAGGAGCTTTATGACAAGTACTTCCCTAACGGCGGAGGCTCTATTTTCACCTTTGAGGTTAAGGGCGGCGAGGCTGAGGCTAAGAAGTTCATTGACAGCCTTGAACTGTTCTCACTCCTTGCAAACGTTGCAGACGCTAAATCACTGGTAATTCACCCTGCATCAACAACTCATTCACAGCTTAGTGAACAGGAACTTCTGAAACAGGGTATCAAGCCTAATACAATCAGACTTTCAATCGGTACAGAGCATATTGACGACATTATTTATGACCTTGAACAGGCATTTGACAAAATCTGATAAAGGAGATAATTTATTATGGCAAAGGTATTTGACAGCGTAACAGAGCTTATCGGCGGTACACCTCTTCTGAAATTCGGTAATTATTCCGAATCAGAAAAGCTTGAGGCAAATGTTATAGGAAAACTGGAATTTTTCAATCCTGCCGGCAGCGTCAAGGACAGGGTAGCAAAGAAAATGATTGAGGACGCTGAAAAGTCCGGGCTTTTAAAACCGGGCGCAACAATTATTGAGCCTACAAGCGGCAACACAGGTATCGGTCTTGCAGCTGTTGCGGCATCAAAGGGTTACAGAGCAATAATGACCATGCCGGAAACAATGAGTATTGAAAGAAGAAAGCTGCTGAAAGGTTACGGCGCTGAAATCGTTCTTACAGAGGGCGCAAAGGGTATGGCAGGCGCAATTGCAAGAGCCGAGGAACTGAAAAATGAAATTGACGGTGCTGTTATACTGGGACAGTTTGTAAACCCGTCCAACCCGCAGGCACATTTTGAAACAACAGGTCCTGAGATATGGAACGATACTGAGGGAAATGTTGATATATTTGTAGCAGGCGTCGGCACAGGCGGTACACTCAGCGGTGCAGGCAAATACCTCAAGTCAAAGAAAGCAGACGTTAAGGTCGTTGCAGTTGAGCCGGAAAGCTCTCCTGTATTGTCAGGCGGCAGCGCAGGTCCTCACAAAATTCAGGGTATAGGCGCAGGCTTTGTTCCGGAGATACTTGATACTGAAATTTATGATGAAGTAATCAAGGTGCCGAACGAGTCAGCTTTTGAAACAGGCAAAAAGGTGGCAAAAACTGAGGGAATACTTATCGGTATTTCCGGCGGTGCGGCTGTATGGGCGGCAACACAGCTTGCAAAGCGTCCGGAAAACAAGGGCAAGAACATTGTTGTAATTCTTCCGGATACCGGTGAAAGATATCTTTCTACTGCTTTATTTGAAGATTGATTCATAATAAAAATAAAAGACAGTCTGCATAACATAAATGCAGACTGCCTTTTATATATATAAGATACTGTATTACCATGTACGTGAATTCATCTGTCTGAACTGAGCAACAGTCGGAACATGAGAATTAAGTCCGCCGTCAACATTTACGACCTGACCTGTTACATAACAGCTTTCATCAGATGCAAGGTAAACGCACATATGACCGATATCCTCCGGACAGCCGTAACGGTTTACCATGATGTTGCTTGTGAAAATATCCTTTACTGCCTGCGGTACATGAGCCTCGTTCTGCGGTGTGACGATAAGACCCGGTCTTACACAGTTGCAGCGTACATTCTGCTTGCCGTACTGCAGTGCTGTTGACTGGGTAAGCAGATCAACGCCGGCTTTGGCACAGGCATAAGCTGTTGAGCTGATGTCACCGCTGCATGATGCCATAGAACCGATGTTTATGATGGAACCGCCGTTTTCGTTCTGTGTCATGTAAGGGAGTACGCATTTTGTAGCGTAGAAAGTACCACGCAGGTCGCTCTGGAAAATGCTGTCCCACATTTCAAGAGTCAGCTCGTCCACACGGCCGTCTTTTAAAGCAACGTTTGCGGCATTATTGACCAGAATGTCAATTTTGCCGTATTTTTCAGCTGTGTCTGCAAAAAGCTTTTCAATGCTTTCTGTAACAGTAATATCCATAAAGTGATAGGACGCCTCGCCGCCGTCTTTTTTGATTTCGTCAACAACAGCCTGTCCCTTTTCTTCACGGCGTCCGCATATTACAACTTTTGCGCCCTCAGCTGCAAATAACTTAGCAATACCGATACCAATTCCGCTGGTTGAACCAGTAACGATTGCAACTTTTCCTTTTAATCTGTCCATAATAGAAACCTCCTGATATGTTATAAAAGTTCTGACATTATTATAAATCTTTCACAGCAATATGTCAAGACACTTTCCACATATTTCTATTAATTTAGCAATTTTAAATAAATCGTTCACTTAAAAAAATTTAAAAAAGATATTGTAATATCTTCGCAGTTGTGATAAAATAAAAGTAACCGCAGTTGACGGAATATTGGGAAAGGAGAAACAATATGTTCGGACACCTTATTCTCTGGGGAGTTGTTTTTGCAGTAATGGTTATTGCTGAGCTTGCCTCAATGCAGCTTGTATCCATCTGGTTTGCAGCAGGTGCGCTTGCGTCATTTATTGTGGCACTTTGCGGCTTGGGAATGGGTATGCAGATGTTTGTTTTTGTTGTGGTGTCGGTAATACTGCTTACTGCCACAAGACCTCTGCTGAAAAAATTCAGAGTCGGAAAAACTCAGCCGACCAACATTGATCTTGATATCGGCAAAACAGCTGTTGTTATTGAAACTGTCAACAATTCAGCTGATGCAGGACGTGCAAGGTTAAACGGCGTTGACTGGAAAGCAGTTTCTTCAGACGGCTCGGTTATTCCGGAGGGAAGTATTGTAAAAATTGATGATATTAAGGGTACAAAGCTTTTTGTAACTCTTACAAAAGAAACCATTAACAATTAACAGGAGGGTTATTATGCCTTATATTATTTTTGGAATTGTAATATTTATTATTATTGTACTTATCACAAGAATCAAAATTGTTCCTCAGGCTCAGGTCTATATTGTTGAAAGACTGGGTACATTTTATGCAGAGTGGTCAACAGGTCCGCATTTCCTTGTTCCTTTCCTTGACAGAATCGCAAAGAAAGTTTCCATAAAGGATCAGATCGTTGATTTCAAACCGCAGCAGGTTATCACAAAGGATAACGTTTCAATGCAGATAGATACAGTAGTATTTTTCCAGGTAACAGACGCCAAGCAGTATGCTTACGGCGTTGAGCGTCCTATTTCCGCAATTGAAAACCTTACTGCAACAACACTCCGTAACATTATCGGTGACATGGTCCTTGACGAAACTCTTACATCAAGAGACAGAATCAACAAGCAGATTACAGCAATCCTTGACGAAGCTACAGACCGCTGGGGTATCAAGGTAAGCCGTGTTGAGCTTAAAAATATTATTCCGCCGAGAGAAATCCAGGATTCCATGGAAAAGCAGATGAAGGCTGAACGTGAAAGCCGTGAAAAGATCCTGCTTGCAGAGGGTGAAAAGAAGTCCAAGATCCTTGTGGCACAGGGTGAAAAGGAATCACAGATTCTTCGTGCAGAGGCTGCAAAGGAAACTGAAATTCTTAAAGCACAGGCTGAAAAAGAGGCAATGCTCCTTCGTGCTGACGCTGTAAAGCAGAAGAAAATTCTCGAATCTGAGGGTACTGCACTGGCTATAAAGAACGTTCAAAGTGCAAAAGCTGAGTCTCTTGAAAGACTGAATCAGGCTAATCCGACAGATACAGTGCTTAAATACAAGGCTATTGAGGCGTTCCCGGATGTTGCCAATGGAAAGGCTACAAAGATTATTATTCCAAGCGAAATTCAGGGAATTGCAGGTCTTGCTGCCGGACTGCAGGGCGTTGTAACTGATAAAAATCCGGAGCAGAAGCCAGAAAACTGATTTTCTGTAATACTAACTTAATAATTTTGAGGAGTGGCAAATGTCACTCCTTTTTGTTTGTTTCTATATGGATTTTTGTCTAAAATGAGAAAATTTTGTAACGGTATTGCAAGGGTAGATTTTATGTTGTATAATGTTAATATAGTTGAATGTTATAGTCAATTTGACGTTTTGGGCAGAATTATTTATGTAAAAGTCATTATTTTTTCGTTAAAATGCATATTTTACGGATTGATTTTTGTCAGAAACGCCAAATCAGAAATAAAATAAAACAATTAACTATGTGTAGACAAAAGAAACAAAACAAAATCTGAAAACAGGAGCTGACAAAATGGTTTTTTCAAGCCTATTCTTTCTCTATTTCTTTCTGCCGCTTTGCGTGATTTGTTATGCGGCAACAAAGAAAATGCACTACCGCAATATGGTGCTGCTTATTTTTTCCCTTGCCTTTTACGCCTGGGGAGAACCTCTCTGCGTTTTTCTGCTGATTATCAGTGCGGCGGTAAATTTTATGCTTGGACTGGTTATTGACAGATACAAGGGGAAAACCGGTTCAAAAATTGCGGTGACTTCAGCGGTGATATTTGACATTGCAATACTTGGTGTATTCAAATACAGCGGATTCATAGTGGAAAATATAAACGCCATAACCGGACTGGATATTGCAGTACCGCAAATCAGACTTCCAATCGGCATAAGCTTTTTCACTTTCCAGATGATTTCATACATAATCGACTGCCACTGGGAGAAGGTTGAAGTTCAGAAAAGCTATCCTAAATTTCTGATGTACGTTTCACTTTTTCCGCAGCTGGTTGCCGGACCAATTGTGCGTTACAGCACTATTGAAAGCGACATAAGCTCCAGAAAAACCACTACCGACGACCTTTACTGCGGCATTTCAAGGCTTGCCGTGGGACTGGGCAAAAAGGTTATAATCGCAAACAATCTCAGTACTGTTGTGACTTCACTTTTCGACGGTGAACTGAGCAACATTTCTGTTGTGGGAACATGGCTGGGTGCGGCGCTTTACGCTTTGCAGATTTATTTTGATTTTTCGGGTTACTCTGACATGGCTATCGGTCTTGGCAGGATTTTCGGATTCCACTTTGACGAAAACTTCAATTACCCATTTATCTGCAAGGACGTTTCCGAGTTCTGGCAGAGATGGCACATTTCTTTAAGCACATTTTTCCGTGACTATCTGCTTTACGTTCCGATTTTCGGAAAACGCAGAAAATACGGCGGACTGTTCCTTGTGTGGTTCTGCACAGGTCTGTGGCACGGTGCAAGCTGGAACTTTGTAATATGGGGACTTTATTTCGGACTCTTTATTTTCATTGAGCAGAAAATCGGAAAAAAGAAAATGAAAAAGATACCGATAGTTTTAAGACACATATATAATAAAATTGTAATAATAATCGGATTCGGTATATTCTATTTTGAGGATATCGGCAGACTTGGAGAGTTTTTCAAAAATCTTGTCGGACTAAACGGCAACGGATTTATTGACGAGTTTACAAAGCTTTCCTTTACAAATAATGTCTACCTCATTCTTGCGGCTCTTGTCTGCTCATTCCCTGTTGCAAAGCTTATCGGCAATCTTGCCCGGAGGACTGCTTTTACAAATTATGCACTTGAAGTTTCAAAAATTGCCGCAAATATGGCGCTGATACTTGTGAGCAGTATCATGCTTGTGGACGCTACAAGCAACCCGTTTTTGTATTTCAGATTTTAGGAGGCGGCTTGAATCATGGACAACAGAGAAGATTTTAACATAGATATTGACCTGCGCCGCCGCAAGAAAAAGCGTGTGAAAAAGCGCTACACAATTAAATTTATCAAAAGGCTGAATGTAATAATATGCGCTCTGATATTTGTAGTTATCGCAGTATGCATGATAGTACTGAAACGTCCGGAGGTTTCGGAAATTGAAAACCGTACTCTTGCGAAATTCCCGAAATTCTCTTTTTCGGACTACTTTTCCGGCAAATTTACAGCCGGAATCGAAACCTATTACAATGATACAGTACCCGGACGTGAAACCTTTAAGAATATAACTGCGTCAATTCGTGACAGGTTCGGACTGCAGTCGGAGGAAGTGAAGATTCATGGTACTCCTGTAAAGCAGGACAGCCGGAGTGAAGATGATACACCAAAGGAAAAGACTACTCAGCCGCCTGTGACTGAATCAAAGGTTACGGCTGTGACCGTTGCCGGTACAACTGTCCAGACGACTGTTCAGACTGAACCGGAAGAAGACCCTCTCGACGATCCGAACATTGAGGGCGAGATCAGCAACAATATTCTTGTGTACAAAAACAGAGGAATCATGCTTTTCGGCGGCAGTTATTCAAACGGTCAGACTTATGCGGAGTATATGAACAGCTATAAGCGTGACCTGGGAATAAACGTCTACTCAATGGTCTGCCCGACGCCTGTGTCATACTATCTGCCGACAAAGTATGAGGATATGACTGCAAGCGAAAAGGACAATATTGACAATATTAACGAATATCTTGACGGTGTTGTGCCGATTGACGCATACGGCGTTCTGATGGAACACAAGGACGAGGATATCTATCAGCGGACTGACCATCACTGGTCACAGCTTGGCGCTTATTATGCGGCGCAGGAGTTTGCAGAACAGGCGGGAGTGCCGTTTGCAAAGCTCAGCACCTATGAGAAAGTTGAAAAGGACGGCTATGTGGGTACTCTTTATGGCTATACCGGCGATTCAGACCTGAAAAATAATCCGGAAAAGTTTACTTACTATATACCGTCAAACGATTACACAACAACATTTTACGATACTGATATGACAAACGAGCGTGAGGGAAGTCTGCTTATTAATCTTGACAATGTTGACCCTGTAAGCTGGTATCTTGTCTTTATGGGTACTGATGCTGCGGTAACTCACGTTCATACAGATTTCGGAAACGGCAGAAAGCTTGCTATAGTAAAGGACAGCTACGGAAATGCACTTGTGCCTTGTCTGACCGGTTCTTTTGAGGATATATATGTTGTTGACGCAAGATACTTTGAGGTGAATGCAATTTCACAGTTCAGTGAGTGGGGAATTACAGACCTGCTGTTTGCCATGAACACTTTCAGCGCAACGGGCAGTAACTATGAATGTATAGAACAAATCAGAACACAGTAAGGAAAAGATAGAATGAAAGAATTGATGTACCCATTTGACAGCCGGTATATTCTGAAAAACAGAAAGAAAATCAGAAAGGAACTGCTGTCTGACAAAAGCGAACGTTTAAAGAAAAAAATCGCCGTTTTAGGCGGCTCGACTACTGATGATATAGTTTCAGTCCTTGACCTGTTTTTGCTTGATAATGGCATTGAGGCGGAGTTTTATCAGTCGGAGTATAACAAATACTGGGAGGACGCAATGTTCGGCAATCCGGAGCTTTTAAGCTTTTCGCCGGATCTGATATATATTCACACCACGTCAAGGAATATTACCGATTTTCCTTCCGGTATGTCTGAAAGCAGGGAACAAACTGATTGTCTGCTGAAAAAGCAGTATGAGCATTTTGAGGGAATGTGGCAGAGGCTGGGGGAGGTTTATGACTGTCCGGTTATTCAGAACAATTTTGAACAGCCGCTGTACCGCACTCTCGGAAACCGTGACGCATGGGATTTTCACGGACGTGTTAATTTCATAAGCCGACTGAACATGATGTTTTACGAGTATGCGCAGTCACACGAAAATTTCTATATAAACGACATAAACTATATTTCTGCGCAGTACGGACTGAAAGAATGGGCGAATCCCAAGTACTGGTATATGTACAAATACGCAATGTGTCCGCAGGCGATACCGGAATTTTCCTTTAACCTCTGTAATATTATCAAGTCGGTTTTCGGCAGAAACAAAAAGGCTCTTGCCCTTGACCTTGACAATACTCTTTGGGGCGGCGTGATCGGTGACGATACCGTTGAGGGCATAGAAATCGGGCATGAAACCCCTTTAGCTGAGGCGTACCTTGCCTTTCAGAATTATTTAAAGGAACAGACACAGCTGGGGGTACTGCTGACAGTTTGCTCAAAAAATGACGAGGAAAACGCTCTTGACGGACTGAATCACCCTGACGGCGTTTTAAAGCCGGAGGACTTTGTTTCCATAAAGGCAAACTGGGAGCCAAAGGACAGGAATATTGCCCAGTCCGCAGAGGAGCTTGGACTGCTGACTGAAAGCTTTGTGTTTGTGGACGACAATCCGGCGGAGAGGGAAATTGTAAGTATGCAGCTGGGAGTTGTTGCACCAGAAATGAACGCTCCCGAAGAATACATCAGAACTATTGACAGGAACGGTTTTTTTGAGGTTACGCAGTTTTCCAGTGACGATATTTCAAGGAATGATATGTACAAGGCGAATCTAAAAAGAACACAGTCGGCGGCGAAATTTGAAAGCTACCATGACTACCTTTTAAGCCTTGAAATGACTGCAGAGATAGAACCGTTTTCGCCGGTCTACATTCAGAGGATAACTCAGCTGACCAACAAAAGCAATCAGTTTAATCTGACCACAAGGCGTTACACTCAGAACGAGATTGAGGAAATTGCCGGCAGTAATGATTATATAACCCTTTACGGCAGATTGTCTGACAAGTTCGGTGACAACGGCGTTGTGTCGGTGGTTATCGGTAAAATCAAGGGTGACGAGCTGCACATTGACCTGTGGCTTATGAGCTGCCGTGTGCTGAAAAGGGATATGGAATATGCTATGATGGACAGTCTGGCAGGGGAGTGCCGCAAAAGAGGAATTAAGACGATTTTCGGGTACTACTATAAAACAAAGAAAAACTCAATGGTCAGCAGGCTGTATGAGCAGTTCGGGTTTGAAATGATGAGTGAGGACGAAAACGGCGACAGCGAATGGCGGCTTGAAGTTGGGGAGTATCAGAGGAAAAATGATGTTATTAAAGTGGTGACTGATAGTGTGAGTGTAGTGAATTAGAATTTGAGGTGTAAGAATGAAAAAAACACATTGTATTATAATACAGTTGATATTGTTGCTATGGTTTTTTCTTGATATGACAGGTTTATATTTTGGAGATAAGTGTTTGGTTACGAAATCATATAAAGATGATGGAGTTTTTTTCCTGATTTATTTAGTGGCTATTATTTTATTTATTGTAAAGGAAAAGATTGGAAAGTGGCTTGTCATCGTATGGCTGGCGATGTGGTTTGGGATACAGTTTATCTGTCACGAATGGTACACTATTTTTAATGATGGATTTATGGGAACATTGGAGGGAAAAATTGAGTATTTTTCGGGAACAATGCAGTGGCTGCAAATAGAAGGCAGATATATACCGGATGTATATCATACAATTTTACATATTCTTATATTATGCGCATTAATCAGTACAATTGTATATTCGATAAAGCTTAAGAATTCTGATTTACATCAACAACAAAAAAGAAAGGAAAGATAAATTATGAATAAAAATGAATTATGGGAAAGACTTAACGAGGTTTTCAGAGATGTTTTTGACGACAGAAAAATTACAGTTGACGAAAACACCACAGCTGACGATATCGAGGACTGGGACAGTCTTGAGCATATAAATCTTGTGGAGGCAGTGGAGCAGGAGTTCAGAATGCGTTTTAAGATGAAAGAGGTTTCCGGCATGAAGAATGTGGGAGAGATGGCAAGAATTATTGAGGAAAGAGGAAAGTAAAAACAAGTGCAGAAAAATGAAATTATTGAAATTGAAATAACTGATATCACGTCAGAGGGAAACGGCGTCGGACGGCATGAGGGCATGGCTGTGTTCGTACCGCAGACGGCTGTGGGTGATGTGATAGAGTGCAAAATTGTAAAGGTGCTGAAAAGCTATGCTTACGGCATTGTGAGCAAAATCCTTAAACCGTCAGCAGACAGAATTGAGCCGGACTGTCCGCTTTTTCCCAAGTGCGGCGGCTGTTCCTTTCGCCATTTAAGCTATGAGGCGGAGCTGAGAGCTAAGCAAAAGTTTGTCCGTGACGCTTTTACAAGAATAGGCAAGATAGACTGTGAGTTTGAACCGATACTGGGCTGTGAGAATCCCGACGGCTACCGCAACAAGGCACAGTATCCTGTTTCGGAGTCTGACGGGGAGATGATATGTGGTTTTTACGCAAAAAGAAGTCACAGAATTATTGGCGGAACGAAGTGCAGGTTGTTGCCGGAGGAGCTTTGCAGTATTGCGGAGAGTGTTCTGGAGTTTTGCAGAAAAAGCAATATCAGTGCATACAATGAAATAACACGAAGGGGAGTACTCAGGCATATTTATCTGAGAAAAGCTCCGGCAACGGGTGAGATAATGGTATGCCTTGTGGTGACCAGAAAGTGCGATTTTACCGGACTTGCTGAGAAACTTACAGGGGAATTTCCTGCAATAAAGAGTATTGTGTTAAACGTTAATCCGGATAATACAAATGTTATTCTTGGAAAGAAAACAGAGATTATATGGGGTGCTGCAAAGATAACTGATATTATGTGCGGCAATGTAATAAGCATTGCTCCGGAGGCATTTTATCAGATAAATTCACCACAGGCGGAAAGGCTTTACGGTATTGCGGAGGAGTATGCCGGTCTGAAAGGTACTGAAAATCTTCTTGACCTATACTGCGGTGCCGGAACGATTGGCTTATCCATGGCTGAAAATGTAAAAAAGCTGACGGGCGTTGAAATTGTACCGCAGGCTGTTGAGAATGCAAAGGAAAATGCGGAAAACAGCGGTATTGACAATGCCGAATTTATCTGTGCTGATGCAGGCAGGGCTGCGGAAAGGCTTATGCAGTGCGGAGAGTGTCCGGACGTTGTGATAATGGACCCGCCGAGAAAGGGTTGTGACAATCTGACGCTTGATTCAGTAGTTAAGATGAATCCGGAAAAAATTGTTATGATTTCATGCAATCCATCAACTGCTGCAAGAGATTGTGCATATCTCTCTGAAAACAAATATTTGCCCGTTAAGGTAAGGGCGGTTGATTTGTTTCCGAGGACGGGGCATGTCGAGACGGTAGTCTTGATGTCACGGGTGAAAGACTAACCGCTGAAAAAGTGCCGTATTTCTGGGCTTTTCGGGCATCTGACCATCAGCGGCGGGGAACGAAAATGGCCGCAAAAATCGCTCCTTGGGAACATATCAAAGGAAATGTTCGTAGGGTTGAGTAGGCGGTTTAGATGTCATGGAGTTGGGTTAGTGGTTTAGATGTTTTTGCAGTAGGGTTGAAGCTGTGGTTTGGATGTTGATTAAGAAGTGAGGACTGAGTATGATTCTTGAAACAGAAAGAATTATCGCAACCGACGAAAATCATGTTGCAAGGTTACACTGTCTGGGTACGATCAAGGCAACGATATTAAAATAGTCATTAGACAGAGTGAGGCTCCCACACTGCCATCAGCGGCAGTAAGGGAGCCTTGCTTTAAGCCTCGATATTGATTGTAATGCCGGACTTGAAATCTACGGTGAAGTGATTGTCGAAAACGGTAATCTTTGCAATCAGGCGGCTGACCAGCGTCTCATCAAACTCTGTGATGGTGGAAGGCTGGTTCTTGACGAAATCCTGCAGGTCTCGGATCTGCTTCATCTGTTCATCT
>DBQM01000035.1 GCA_002305725.1 Ruminococcus sp. UBA1394
ACACATCTATTGTAAACCAACAAAGATTAAGTGTGTGACAAAATACTATCCTTGACAGTAAATTGATTTTATGTTACAATAAATAAAATATATTGATGATGTTTTTTGCGTTTATATATGAAAATGTAATATCGGATACTGATTTGAAACTTTTTTAGTTTCCGGGTAAGACGTGCAGGATATAAAATTATTCCTGCTGCTGATACATGGGTTTATTATAATCATAATATGAATATAAAGAAATCCGGAACAGTTTAACAATTCCATTGCAATTTGTCTTTGATACAGAGCAGAAACGGAACATAAACCCCAATTGATAACTATCAAATAATATAGCGGAGCAGGTTAATATCTGCTCCGTTTTTATGACTGCTTTACCAGAAAATAACGGAAGTTACCACAGAAAAAATGACTGGTAATATACGAAATTCCTGTAGTGAAAATTACGGTTGTGATTATAAAACGCAAACAAAACTTTAACATTTCTCTGTTACAATAGGGAAAATAAGAAATATACCGGAGGAAAAGAAATGAAATCTGCAATTTATCTGGGTAAAGAAAATATAGAAGTAAGAGATGTTCCAATGCCCGAAGTCAGTGATAATGATGTCCTTATACGCAATATCTGTTCAAGTATCTGCGGTACGGATGTTGCTGTTTATACTAAGGGAACAGGTACAGGGCATAAGATAACCGCAGGAATGGAGTTCGGTCATGAAACTATTTCCGAGGTATATAAGGTTGGCAGAAACATCACGGAATTCAGAGTGGGGCAGCGTGTTTATCCATACCCTCTTTTTGCAAAAAATGATACTTCCCGTGCAGGGACATTAGGCGGATTTTCCGAATATATTTTAGTCCCCGAAGCAAAACTGAATCACTCTTTGTATTTTATTCCCGAGAATATCAGCAATAAAACAGCCTGCCTGATTGAACCGTTTACCATTGGCTGCCGTGCGGCAAGACGTTCTCTTCCCAAACACGGCGAAAATGCTGTTGTGTTCGGCTGCGGCACTATAGGTCTTGCTGCGGCTGCAGCACTGAAATATTTTGGTGCAGAAAAGGTAATGATTGCTGATATTTCCGGGTTCAGACTGAATATTGCCAAAAAACTCGGCTTTGAAGTCTGCAACAGTTCCCGTGAAAATCTCTTTGAAAAAGCTATGGAATATTTCGGTGAGGCGAAAGGACTCTCAGGGGTTACTTTTAATGCTGACATTTTCATAGATGCCGCAGGTGCAGAAAGTATTCTTGATGATTATATGAAATACGGCAAGATTGAAAGCCGGTTTGTTTCGGTTGCTGTGAATAATGCTCTCCGCCGTCTTGATCTGCTGCACCTTACTTATGCACAGAAAAGTATTATCGGTTCGGGAGGATATACTCCAGAAGACGTATCAGACGTTCTGAAAATTATGGAGAGCAAAAAATGGGATATTGAGTCAATCATTACTCATGAATTCCCTCTTGACGATATTTCAAAGGCAATTGAAACTGCTTCAGAGACTGACAGAGCATTTAATGTTATCATAAAATTCTGAAAGGAAACAAATTATGTTCAAAATACTTGTAGTAGAAGATGATAAGGAATTAAATCACACCGTCTGTGCCTTTCTGAATCAGAGCGGATATGATTCGACAGGCTGTCTTAACGCTGAAAGCGCTTATGACGCTATGTATGAAAACGTGTTTGATCTTATTGTTTCCGATATTATGATGCCCCGGATTGACGGATTTGAGTTTGCTGAAACAATCCGTTCAATAAACAGCGAAATACCCATTCTGTTTATGACCGCAAGGGACGATATAGGTTCAAAACAGCGTGGTTTTCGAGCCGGAATCGACGATTATATGGTAAAACCTATTGATCTTGACGAGCTGTTTCTGCGTATCGGGGCATTGCTCCGCCGTGCGAAAATCGCTTCAGTCAGAAAGCTTGAAATAGGCAGTTTTTCAATGGACGCAGACGAGCATACCGCATATCTGGGCAAAACAGAAATACCCATGACAATACGGGAATTCAACATTCTCTATAAGCTTCTGTCATATCCGAAAAAGACCTTTACCCGTACTCAGCTTATGGAGGAATTCTGGGACGCAGATACTGAAACCGCTCCGAGAGCCGTTGATGTTTATATGACAAAGCTGCGAAGCAAGCTTGCGGATTGTAATGACTTTGAAATTGTAACTGTTCATGGACTTGGCTATAAGGCGGTGATCAGGTGAAAAAAGTTCTGAGAATGATAAGCAGTTTTATTATGTTTTTCTTTCTTGTTGCATTTACAACGACCTGCTGTATGACGCTGTTTGTATCAACCTTTACAGAAACACTTGGAATAACTCTTAATGGCGAAAATCTTGATTCTGCTGCAAAAATCACCTTTCTGAATGTTATTTTTCTGAGTGTGATTTATTGCGTGATTGACGCTGTCCGTCGAAAAATCAGAGTAGAACGTCCTGTTAAGCGAATTACCGAATCAGCTGAAAAAATTACAAAAGGTGACTTTTCAGTCCGGATTGAAAAGGACAGCTTAGCCACAGACGGTAATTTCGGCAGAATAATCGACTGCTTCAACCAAATGGCACAGGAACTTGGAAGTGTTGAAACGCTGCGCACCGACTTTATTGCAAATGTTTCTCATGAACTGAAAACACCTCTTGCGGTAATTCAGAACTATGGAACAATGCTTCAGTCTCCCGGACTGCCTGAGGATAAGCGGATTGAATACGCAAAAGGTATAACCTGCAATTCACGCAGACTTGCAAGTCTTATCACAAATATTCTCAGACTGAACAAGCTTGAAAATCAGCAGATTTTCCCTGAGTGCGAAAACTATGATTTGAGTGAACAGCTCTGTGAAAGTCTTCTGCAGTTTGAGGAAATATGGGAGCAGAAAAATATCGGCATTGAAACGGAAATTGAAGACAGCATATTCATAAAATCCGATAAAGAACTGCTCGGGCTTGTCTGGAGCAATCTGCTTTCCAACGCCTTTAAATTTACTGATAGCGGCGGTAAGGTCTCGGTTTTACTGACAGCCGACAACGAAAATGCTATAGTAGAAATCACCGATACCGGCTGTGGTTTCGGCAGAGAAACGGGTCAGCACATTTTTGAAAAGTTCTATCAGGGCGATACATCCCATGCAACAAGAGGAAACGGTCTTGGGCTTGCTCTTGTAAAACGTGTTGTGGATATTATGCAGGGGAACATCAGCGTTATGAGCGAGGTCGGAAAAGGCAGTACGTTTAAGGTGACCCTGAAAAGAGGTGACAGCGTTGAAACGGGTAAATGCGATTAAATTCCTGTATCCGCCTGTTTGGGTAATGACTCTGCTGACGCCGTTATGCACAGCGGGACTTGTTTTGATTTTCCTCTTCGGCTATGAGGAACACCCTCTTTCATGTACCGTTTATGCGCTGTCTTTTTATACTCTTGGCGTTATCGTTCTGAGGTGTGTCAGAATTGTACCTGCACACTATAAATCAGCAAAAGAAAAGGTTTATTCAAATCCACTCGGCAATCGTTTCATGACGGATATGCCGTTCAGAACACACGTTACGCTGTACAGTTCTCTTATAGTGAATCTTTTTTATGCTGCAGTAAATGCAGTTTCGGGAGTGCTGCATAAGTCAGTATGGTTCAGCGTTCTGGCACTGTATTATACGATTCTGGCGGTTATGAGATTTCTGCTTGTGCGTTTTGCAAATCGTTTTGGAATCGGCAGAAATCGCTTTAAGGAACTTAGGCGTTCAAAACTTTGCGGTTTTATTCTGCTGACAGTAAACCTTTCGCTGTCAGGTGCAGTACTTATGATGGTATACAGAAACAAGGGATTTGAATACCATGGAATGATGATTTATGTTATGGCAGCATACACTTTTTATATTACTGTGCTATCTGTAATTAATCTTATGAAATACCGCAAGCTCGGAAGTCCTGTAATGACAATGGCGAAAATAATAAATATGGCTGCGGCGCTTGTTTCGATGCTCTCTCTGCAAACGGCAATGCTGTCTGAGTTTGGTGCCGGAATGTCAAGGGCAGACAAACGGTTTATGATAATCATGACAGGCGCAGGAGTCAGTGTTATTATTGTTACAATGGCAGTTTACAGAATTGTGAAAAATTCAATAGAAATACAAAAAATAATGAAAGGAATCAGGAATGGAAAATAAGGAAACTTTCTGTTACACTTATTCTGCAAATCAGCAGGAGGAAATAAAAAAAATTCGTGAAAAATACGTTCCCAAAGAAACGGATAAAATGGAACAGCTCCGCCGTCTTGACAGGAGCGTAACGCAGAAAGGTACGGCAATTTCACTTGCCGCAGGAATCGTCGGAGCGATACTGCTCGGTATAGGAATGTGCTGTACAATGGTCTGGGCGGACAGATTTTTCGTTCCCGGAATAATTGTCGGCATTATCGGAATTGCAGTTTTATCAGCGTCTTATCCGATTTACAATTACATTATAAAGAAGGAGCGTGAGAAAATTGCTCCTGAGATTATTCGGCTTACTGATGAACTTATGAAATGAAAAAAACACCCTGTACCAAATCGGTACAGGGTGATGCCTTTATTTATGATTTTTCAGCCTCTCTTTGGCATCTTCAATACTCTCTCCGTCTTTTGTCAGAAAGCTGTCAACAAATTTGTCCTCGATTTTTGTGTAGCCGGATACAACAGCGTTTTCAATTTTCCTGTATCCGCCCACAACGGCATTCTCAATTTTCCTGTTTGCCTGTACAATCTTTAATTTAGCCATATCAGTTTCCCTCCTTAGTCATTATCTTTTCGCTCAGACTTAAAATACGGTCAGCGTATTTTTTCCTGCGTGAAGAAAGAATTTTCCTGTAGACAGGGAAATTCAATATAGCAATAAGAAGACCTGCTATGCCAACTGCAATTCCGACCGGCATTGGATTTTTAATTCCCAGCTGTGTACTGATATCTGTCATAACAAGGCTCATTCCTGCACCCATAATGATTGCACCGATACTGCCGGAGACATAACCGAAAACGGCTGCAGGGCGTTTTACCTTTGTGTCAAGACTCCGCAGCAGATCGAGATCTTTCTGAGTGTTGTCCTTTTCCATATACTGTGTGCGGATTTTCTGTGCAATAAAATTCTGGTCATTTCTGTTCATAATGTACCTCCGTTGAATTGGTTTTCTTTTATTGTGGTTTCATTATAAACTAACCATATTTGCAAGATGTTTTTGAAATGTTTGAGAAATGTTAAAACAGCACAGGAATTTTCACTTTTTTATATTAAGATATCTTGACGAGGGAAATATTTGAAAGTGTTACATTATAATAGTCCTTTCCGCCAAGCTGAAAAATAACCGATGCAGCTGTATCATCGGAATCTGCGGTAAATTCAGCTGAAAAATGGTTCTTTTCTGATACTGCGTCAACTTCACTTTCAAAATATACTTTTCCGTCCGAACCGGTCACCAGAACAGGCAATGAAGCGTCTACTGTGGAGGTATAGTCAAATTCCAGACGATATCCGCCGCCGTTTTTCAGACTGATTCCGGAAATAACTGCTTCAATTGCGTCTGCTGATTCTCCTCCGGTAACCATATTTATCCAGAAAGATTTGTCATAACCTACATAAGATGCGGCATTTCCGCCCTTATCAGGGTCAATATTAAGAATGTACTCTGCGTCAGCAGCCATGTCAAGACCTATCTGGTCAGACTCCATACCCAGAGCCTGACAGATCTTATCAGCAAGAACATAAGCGCTTTTCTGCTGGGTTACTGCCGAAGGATGCCAGTCAGAACCGATTCCGTCCGCCTGATTCTGAACCGCAGATTTATAGCACATGATACGGCTGTCGTTCTGAGAAGTGCTGTACTGCTCTACTGCGACCTCGACATATTCATAAAGCTCATCACCCATAGTTCCGAGTGTACATATTATATATGCGTCGGGATTTTTCTCACGCACAGTTTTAAGAAAATCAGCATATCCTTCGACAAATTCAGGTGAACGGTTTTCCGTATCCTTGCTTACATAGCTTGAATCATTTGTACCGAGATTGATAACTACAACATCATTGGAATGATCATCAAAGTTCCAGGCTGACGCATAATCTGAAAGCTTGCCTGTAAGTTCATAACAGTCCGGAATAAGACTGTCAGTATTTTTCTCGCCGGAGGTATAGCCTGATATTATTCCGTGACCGCTGTAGGAAACTGCGCTGTAGTCTGCGTTAAGCTTCTGAGCGGTCAGATAAGCATAGGACTTCATGAAATTTTCTGTTGTGGTTTTGAATGATTCAGAGCTTGAAAGTCCCTCAACGCCGTAAGCACAGGTTATTGAGTCGCCTATAAATTCAATTGAAAGCTCCTTCTTCGGTTCCGGGACTACAGGAACAGTATAATCAGATGTGACAGAAATACTTTTCACTCCGACAGCACCGTTCATAGCTTCTGAAAGGTGGATAATCTTTATTTTGGCTGTTCTGACTGTTTCTTGGTCAAACAGAGTCAGTGTTTTTTCATCGGAACTCATTACAGAGTCCTCAATTATTTCACCGTCCACCAGAACTGCATAACGTGAGCGATAATTTTCATCGTTATTGATGCTGCTGTCACCTGCAAGAGTGATTTCCGCAGATTTTCCAGTAACAGTAAACTCAGCTGCCGAACCGCTTTGAACGAGCCATGTTGTATCATTGCTGATAAGTGTTCTTCCTGTGAGTTTGACATACTCTTCAGTTGCAGGAAAACTTTTTGTGACAAATTCTTTTGAAGACAAAAGAAATCTTCTCAGAGCACACATATCAAAAACGTTTATCTTACCGTCGCCGTTTACGTCATCTGTATCGGTTAATTCTGAAACTCCCAGAAGGGAATCACGCAGATGAAACAAATCAGATGCGGAATAATCTGCTGCCAGACAGGAAAATGTATTCAAAAACGAAACTGACAGAGATGCCGAAGCGGTAAGGGCAATGATTTTTCTGCTTATCATACTAACTCTCCTTTTTTATATTTTTGGGTGTAAAACCGTTCAGGACTGATTTGGTATACACGACCTGCCTAAAACAGGCATTATCACCAAAAAGATTTCTCAAAAGTAAATTTTATTATTTACATTCTATCATATACTATGAAATTAGTCAAGATAAGAAAAATGCCGCTTTTGCATGAATAAAGCTGTCAGTACTGAACTTGACTCTCAGATGCCGTATCATGCAAAGAAATTATTGTGTCAGAGAATTGAAAAGATAATGCAAATATAGTATAATTATTTTAATAGGTATTGTCTGATCGGAATTTTGCAGCAGACATAAAAAATAATCTCACAGGAGGGACCCATGCCAAAACAAATATTAATAATAGATGACGAGGAGGATCTGTCCTTTATAATATCTGAAATGCTTGAAAGCTACGGTTACGGCGTAACCTGTGCTCACGATAGCGAAAGCGCATTTGAACTGCTTGCTGAAAATACATACCATCTTATCCTGCTGGACATCAATCTGCCAGACACCACAGGCTTCGAGCTGTGCCGGGAACTGCGCCGGATATCCACAGTCCCCGTGATTTTTGCAAGCGCACGAACCAGCGAGACTGACCGTGTCACAGGTTTTGACATCGGCGGCGATGACTATCTTCCCAAGCCCTATTCGATGAAAGAACTGCTGTCGAGAGTAAACGCACTTATCCGCCGCACCTACGGATTTAACGAGGAAGAAAAAATTGTGACATTCGGCAATGTATCTGTAAATATTACTGCAAGGACTGTCACCAGAAACGGCGGGCCTGTTTCACTTTCTCTGCGTGAGTTTGATCTGCTTGCATATCTTTGTGAACATAAAAATACGGCAGTACCGAAGGAAAAGTTGCTTGCAGATGTTTGGGGAGCATTTTCTATGGTTGAACCGTCAACTCTGACTGTGCATATCCGCTGGCTGAGGGAAAAACTTGAGGACGAGCCGGCAAAACCGCAGTTTATAAAAACTGTGTTCAAGGTGGGGTATATGCTGGAGGTGGCGGAATGAAAAACAAGCTTATCAGTGCAGCGGCGGCATTTGCGGCGGTGATTATTTCAATAACCGCCTGCTTTGTGATTTCGGACAGAATGGTCAGTCCGCAGGACGTGAAGTCTGAACAAATCATAGCGGCTAATGAAGTTGAACAGCTGATACGTTCGGGGGAAACTGAGCAGGCCGTCGAAAAAGCGGAACAGCTGCAGGAAAGTCTGCGCAAATCTGATGCAGGCTATCACAGCGAAAGCCGGACATTATTCATGTGCGGAATTTCACTTGCATTTGTGTTTGTGGTTTTCGGATATGTCTATTTTGCGATTCTGCGCCCCTTTGACAAAATGAAAGCCTTTGCACAAAAGATAGCTCAGGGGAATTTTGATGTACCGCTGAACTATGAGCGTTCCAACTATTTCGGGGCGTTTACATGGGCGTTTGACAGTATGCGCCGTGAGATTACAAAATCCCGTGCCTGCGAGCGTGAGGCTATCGAGAACAACAAGACGGTTATTGCAACACTTTCCCACGACATCAAAACCCCTGTTTCCTCAATCCGTGCCTACGCCGAGGGACTGGAGGCAAACATGGACAGTACCCCCGAAAAGCGTGAAAAATATCTTTCTGTGATAATGAAAAAGTGTGACGAGGTTTCAAAGCTTACAAACGACCTGTTCCTGCACTCCCTTTCCGACCTTGACAAGCTGAAAATAAATTCAGAAAAATTCGAGCTTTGCGGATTTATTCAAAACGCTGTGGGAGAAATTGCGGCAGAGCAGAATGATGTACGTTTCACAAAGCCTGTCTTTACCGCCATGGTTTCTGCTGATAAAAACAGACTTACGCAAATCACAGAAAATCTTATCAACAATGCGAGAAAGTACGCCAAAACAGATATTGACGTGTTTATCACTCAGTCGGAGGGCAATGCAGAAATTCATTTCCGTGACTTCGGCAGGGGTATTCCCGACGAGGATATGCCGTTTATCTTTGATAAATTCTACAGGGGCAAAAACTGCGGAAACGAGCAGGGTTCGGGACTGGGACTTTACATTGTAAAATACATTGCGGAGCAGATGCATGGCAAAGTCATGCTGTATAATCATTCGGACGGTCTGGAGGCTGTTATCAGTCTGCCGATAATTTCTCAGAGTTCTTAATGACTTCTTAATATCTTTTCTGATATAATAAATGCAAAACATTTATTATAATTTATTTAATGCCCTTGCAGATACGCAAATCAAAGATTTGCTCCCTGCATATCGGGCAATTATATCAAAAATCTGCGATTTTATGATATAATGGATTTATCATCACAGAAAAGGAGCAAACTTATGAAAAATACAATTCTGTCGGCAAAGGGACTTTGCAAAAGCTTTGCACACAACGGCGGTCAGATGCACATTCTCTCCCACGTTGATTTTGAACTTTACGAGGGAGATTTTACAGTTATTATGGGAGCCTCCGGTTCGGGAAAATCCACCTTGCTGTACGCTCTCAGCGGTATGGACAGGGCAACCGCAGGACAGGTCATGTACGGCGGCGCAGACCTTGTTACAATGAACGAAAAAGGTCTTGCAAAACTCAGACACACCGATTTCGGATTTATCTTCCAGCAGATGCACCTTGTAAGCAATCTTACACTTTTTGAGAATATCGCTGTACCGGGTTATCTCAACAAGGAAAAGTCCTCTTCCGAAGTAAAAACAAGATCAGAAAAGCTTATGGAGCAGATGAGTATTTCACACATCAAAACGCACCTGCCGTCACAGGTTTCGGGAGGTGAACAGCAGAGGTGTGCTATTGCAAGGGCGGTCATAAACAGTCCAAAACTGCTGTTTGCGGACGAGCCGACCGGTGCGCTTAACAGGAAGAATACCACAGAGGTGCTGAATCTTCTGACTGAGCTTAATCAGTCGGGTCAGAGCATTTTAATGGTAACTCACGATATGAAAGCGGCGCTCAGAGCAACGAGAATTCTCTACCTTGAGGACGGCAAAATAATCGGCGAACTGCCCCTGCCGCCTTATAATCCCGACGAGGAAAAAAGCCGTGAAACACAGGTAAACGCATGGCTTACCTCTATGGAATGGTGAGGTGTGGACATGGAAATTCTGACCTTACTTAAAGCCAATATCCGCCGCAAAAAGGGTACATTCATAAGCATCATGCTGCTTACCACGATTATTGTGACTATTATAACAGCAGTTTTCAGTGTCCGTGACAATTATGACAATGCACTTGACAACGCACTTGAGTATGTTGACAGCGGCGAGATAAACGCATACATCAAAACAGATACTCTCACTGATGAACTGCGCCAGTCTGTGGAAAACAGCAGTCTTGTGGAAAAAGTCGAGTATATTGATACCATTGCAACAAATGGTGCAACTTTCGGCGAAAATACTGACGGCAATTCATATTTCATGATGGAAATGACGGACAGAATTAAGCTGTTCAATTCCAGTGCCGACGGTTTTGAAGAGAGCGTCCCCGAGCTGAAAAGCGGCGAAATTTATCTGCCGCTGGGACTTAAAAGCAAGATGGAATGCAACGTTGGGGACTCCGTTGAAATAGCACTGATCGGATATAAAAATGCATACTTTAAGATAAAAGGCTTTGTTCAGGAACCTGCCTGCGGTGCTATGCTAATGGGCATAAAATATGTGTTTATCAGCCATGAGGACTTTCAGAAGTATTACGACCTTTGCAAGCCTCTTGAAACCGAGGATATGCATTGTGACTGCACCGTAATGCATATTCATCAGTCAGCTGATTCAGACCTTTCACCTGCAAAATTACAGCGTCAGCTGAACGTGGAAACAAAATTAGTTGACTATTCCACATTCACACTGAATACAGCGCAGACCCTTAACTACACCACACTTCTGCCGGATATGCTTCTGGACGTTGTGCTTGTGTTTGCAATACTGCTTTTTGTCACCGTGCTTATAGTCATGAGCCACAGTATCGGCACGGAAATTGAGATAGACTATACCACTTTGGGAGTACTGAAATCACAGGGATTTACCAAAGGCAAGATAAGAATGGTCATAATGTTACAGTACCTTATTGCAGAGGTAATTGGCATAATTTTCGGGTGTTTTGCGGCGATACCGCTGGAAAGACTGATAAGCGGTATTTTCAGATTTGTTACAGCCATTTTGCCGGACACTGGTATTTCAGTTTTCAAGACACTGCTGTTTACCATAGTTATATTGATAGTTTCAGTAATACTCATTTTCATCAAAACGGGCAAAATTGCAAAAATATCTCCAGTCAGAGCAATTTCTGGAGGACGTGAGGAGATATATTTCAGCAGCCGTCTGAATGTACCAATAAGCAAAAAACTTCTTTCTGCAAGTCTTTCACTCAGACAGTTTACCTCTGCAAAAAAGAGGTATATCGGCGCAGTTTTCATAACTGCAATACTTACTTTCTGCATGATAACCATAAATCTTGTGGGAAATATGTTTTCTTCACGAAATGCACTGCGCTTAATGGGACTTACTATTGCTGATATTCATGTGTATTTAGATGAATCTGCCGGCAGTCTTGACGAGGTAGATAAAATTATAAAATCTTATACGGAAATAGAACAGGAGAACAGTACTATCGGTATGTATATAAGTTTGAATGGCGAGCAGCTGTTTTGTATTATGTACGAAAATCCCGAAAATATCAACGGAATCTTAAAAGGTAGAGAACCGGTATATGACAACGAAATACTCATCACTGAAATGGTTGCGGACTCTCTCGATATAAAAATGGGTGACGAGGTAACGGTCACTTCTTCTGAAAAGGACGAAAGCTATGTGATATCGGGTATCTATCAGTCTTCAAACGACGCAGGTATGGCTTTTGCAATGGGTTTTGCCGCCGCTGAAAGGCTTGGTATAGATACAAATACAAGTTACAGATATTACATCATTGAGGATAAGTCCCGGGCAAACGCCATTGCTGATGAGATTACTGCAAAATACGGTGACGATGCTATGGTCGATGTTTACGACGAAGATGCTGATTCAGAAATGCAGATGTATAATATGATTATATCTGTTCTGAAAATAGTTATTTATGTGTTCTCAATTATTTTTGCTTTTGTCGTTGTAAGAATGGTCTGCTCCAAAACCTTTATACAGGAGCGCACTGACATAGGCATTTACAAGGCTATGGGATTTACTTCAAACAAACTGCGCCTTGGTTTCGCCATAAGATTTCTCATAATCGCTGTTATTGGTTCGGTCTTCGGAACGATTTTAAGCGTGCTTCTTTCAGAAAAAATACTCTCCCAGCTGTTCAGATTAATGGGTATGTCCAAGGTCATACTGGAATTTACAGCGGCATCTATGCTTGTGCCGATTGGTGCTATAAGTTTAAGCTTTTTTGTATTTGCTTATCTTGTTTCCCGAAGGGTAAAGAAAGTTGCGGTCAGAGAACTGGTTGTGGAGTGATGATTCCGGAAATCATGGCTGTCAGACAGTGTAATTAATGTAAAGGAAGTGAAGGCTATGCTGAGAATGGAGATTGCTCTGTTTATCGTTTTAGCATTTATAGCGTATATTTATTTTTCCGCTGAAAAGAAACATACACCGCTGCACAGGACTTTTTCTGTGCTGCTGGTGGTAACTCTGCTGCATCTGATTTTTGACGGTATCACAGTATACACGGTAAATCATCTTGAAACGGTACCCAAACTGCTGAACGATACTGTCCATCGTTTATTTATCGGAACAATGATGCTGATCTTTTTCCTGTTTTATCAGTACATAGCAATTTTAGTAGAAGAGGAAACCGGCAAACCACGCAGGCTTGACCCGGGGGCAAGAGTTTATCTGGTTGCATCGGAGCTTGGAGATATACTTCTTCCGGTTCATTATGCCGTCACGCCTGATGGCAACTATTCCGACGGAATCCATGTGATTTTTTGTTATATCAGCGTTGCATTCTATTTTCTGCTTGGAACCGGTCTTCTTCTTGCAAACTGGAAAAGCATACAGAAAAAGAAGAAAATGGCAATCATAATTGCGACGCTTATTGAACTTATCGTGACAACTCTCCAGGGCTTTAACCCTACATGGCTTATCAGCGGAATGGGAATAACGCTGATAACACTTGCATTTTATCTGATTCTCGAAAATCCGGATATACTTCGTGCGGAACTGACAGAGCAGAAAATGTCAATGCTTTATTTAAAAAGCCAGGTGAACCCTCATTTCCTTTACAACACACTTGATACTATCCGCATACAGGCGCAGCTTAACGGGGACAAAAAGGTTGCCGGACTTCTTATGAAGCTTGCCGACTTTTTCCGGCTGAGTGTTAAAGTCAACTGTCCTATGGTTGCTCTTGATGATGAAACACAGCTGCTTGAAGCGTACATGGAGCTTATGTGTTACCGCTATCCGGAACTGAATTACAGATATGATGTTGACCCGGAATTCGGCGGTGTTCAGGTGCCTAATTTTATTTTACAGCCGATTGTGGAAAACAGTCTGCTACACGGTCTGAAAAACAGGGGATATCGTGGCGAGATTGCTGTTTCCGCGCAGAAAACAGAGGAGGGTAACCTTGAAATCTGCGTATGTGATACTGGCAGTGGTTTTGCTGACGGAAAAAAGGCAGAGGTTGACAATATGCTGCTGAATTACTCAAAGCAAGAGCAAAAGCTCACAGGAAACAGTATTGGAATTCTGAATGTGCAGAAGAGAATAAAACTTATGTGCGGCAGAGAATACGGACTCTGGTATACTGAAAATGAAAACGGCGGTGTAACTGCTCATATACTGCTGCCGATGGAGGAGGAAAAATGAAGAAACTGCGTGTTGTTCTGGTTGACGACGAAATAATGATACGACAGGGGTTCAGACAGCTTTTCGACTGGGAAGCTCATGACTGCGAGGTCGTAGGTGAAGCGGCTGACGGAATGGAGGCTGCTGCACAGATAGATTCGCTTGACCCGGATATTGTAATTATGGATATAAATATTCCCATTATGAACGGACTGAAAGTTATTCAGCTAAGCCGTATAAAGCACCCCGATACCGCATTTATTATAGTGTCGGGGTATGATGATTTTTCCTATTGCCGTGAGGCACTTCGCCTGCAGATTACCGACTACATACTGAAACCTGTTGATTATGAAGAATTCGGCGTTTGCATAGACAATCTGAAAATTGCACTGTTTCAGCGGAAATCCACGGAAGAAACAGCAGAGCCGGAGGAACGTGTGATTAACAGCATTGTCCGCTATATGCAGAATCATCTTGCAGAGGAAATAAGCCTTTCAGTTCTGGCGGAGGAATTTCATTTCAGTACCCAGTATATTAGTCAGCTTTTTAAAAATGAGATCGGTGTGAATTTTCTTGCTTATCTGACAAATATCCGTATGGAAAAGGCTAAAAAGCTGCTGCTGTCAACTTCTCTGTCCATTGCTGAGGTGTCGGAACAGTCGGGCTACAGCGACTATCGGGTGTTTACAAAGGTGTTCAAGAAGTCCGAGGGGATTACGCCTTCACAGTATCGTAGGGATTTTCTTGAAAAATAGATAAATCAAATATGCAGTGTAAAATGTTATCTGTAGGGGACGGCGCCCACGACGTCCCGACGGCCAAACGGATTTTTCGGGCTGTCGAGGGTGCCAGCCCCTATAATTTTGTTGATTTCAGATGTTTTTGTAGGGGCGACCAGTGGCCGCCCGATAAAAAATTGTTCGGAATTACGGGTGAGCAATGCTACCCCAACAAACGCAAATCAGACTGCAAATTCCGATTCATCTATAAAACTGACACAATCAGCTTAAAAAACTGCCTATATGCTGTATAGATTTTCCTGTATAATAAGAACATAAACAAAAGCCCGTTAGGGTAATAAATAATGACAGGAGAATTGAAATGAAAAGAATAGGCAGTATTTTATGGGGAATTGTTTTTATAGCAGCAGCTGTGATTCTGGCGCTTAATGCCTTTGGCGTTGCCTCAATTGATATTTTCTTTGACGGCTGGTGGACGCTGTTTATTATTGTACCTTGTGTAATAGGTCTGATTACCGACCGTGAAAAGACCGGCAGTATCATTGGAATATGTATTGGTGTGTTCCTGCTGCTGTGCTGTCAGGACGTCATTGGCTTTGATTTGTTCTGGAAGCTTATTATTCCGGTAATTATCGGAGTAATCGGTATTAAGATGATAGTAAAAAATCTTTTTGTAAATAAGGGGACGGAGGTATATAAAATGATTAAGGAAAGCGGTACTGAACTGAAAAACGGAACGGCAACTTTTTCCGGAGTAAATATGAACTTTGCAGGTGAAGTTTTTGAGGGGGCTGAACTGAATGCAGTTTTCGGCGGAGTTAAATGCGACCTTCGCAATGCTGTAATTGAAAAAGACTGTGTAATAAACGCTTCCGCAATATTCGGCGGAATAGATATTTATGTACCGGAGAATCTGAACGTAAAGATAACCTCAACTTCTGTTTTTGGCGGAGTTTCGGATAAAAACTACAGAAAAAATGATGCAGGCTGCCACACTCTGTACATATATGCAACCTGTCTGTTCGGAGGAGTTGAAGTAAAATGACAACAATGCAAAAAATCATCAAATACAGTGCAATAGCTTTTGCAGTATTCCTTATTGTAAGTATTATCGGCGGATTATTACGCCTGTTCTGGCTTTTCAGTAATGATGATACTGTGGGAGAGATGAAGACCTATGCTGTGACAGAAAATGTTGAAAAAATTGAAGTTGATCTGAGCGCTGCACAGCTTGAAATTAAATCGGGCAGCAGCTTTGGAGTTGAAAGCAATCATAAGCATCTGAAACTTGAAAGCAGTAACGGACTGCTCAGTATAAAGGAAGAACATCACAATTTCGGGATTCATGCCGATAGTGTCAAGGTTATTCTTACCGTACCCGAAAACTTTGTATTTGGAAAGGCAGATATTTCCACAGGAGCAGGTACAGTAAAAATTGATGAACTTACAGCAGACAGCCTTTCACTTGAACTTGGCGCAGGTGAAGTGAGCATAGATAATCTTACAGCAAATACGAGTGCTAAAATCGACGGAGGAGCAGGAGAACTTACAATAGACGGAGGCGAACTTGCCAATTTGGATTTTGATATGGGTGTCGGCGAGGTGAACCTTGAAAGCAGGCTTACCGGAAATTGTGAAATTGACTATGGTGTCGGCGAACTGAATATGACTCTTGTCGGCAAATCAGAGGATTACAGTATAACAATAGATAAGGGTGTAGGAGAAGCCACACTGGAGGGAAGAACAATGCATGACGGCGAAACCTATGGCACAGGAAATACTTCTGTTGAAATAGACGGCGGAGTCGGCGAACTGAATGTTTGTTTTGGTGAACAGGACGGAGTGTAATTATGAAACCAGCAGCTATTGTTTATACATCAAATACCGGACATACGGAACAATATGCCCGTATGCTTGGAAGAAGAACAGGATTGCCTGTCTTTGATATGTGCGAGTCAGCAAAGCAGCTGACCCGGGGAACACCTGTTCTGTATCTGGGCTGGCTGCACGCCAGTCATGTGAAAGGCTTTCAGTCTGCGGCAAAATGTTTTTCGGTCTGCGCTGTCTGCGGAGTGGGATTGTGCGACAACGGTACAATGGTTGACGAGGTACGCAAAGCCACATTAATTCCGGCGGAAACACCTCTGTTTATTTTACAGGGCGGTATTGACCGAACTAAACTGAAAGGTCTGAATATGCTGTTAATTTCCATGCTCACCAGGGGACTTGCTTCAAATAAAAAGCGTTCAGAGCAGGAAGACCGTATGCTGGAACTGCTGAAAAAAGATGCCAGCTATGTCTGTGAGGAAAATCTTGCAGAAATTATTGAATGGTATGAAAAAACAGAACAATGAAAGAGATATAAATATTGCTCCTCCGGATAAAACTGAAAATTTTATTCGGGGGAGCAAAAAATTGAATTATTCATCCGGATAACGTTTCATTATTGCTGTGAATTTATCGAAATTCTGAACAAATGCATCTACAACAGCCGGGTCAAAGTGTTTTCCGCTCTGGGAAACAATTTCGTTGTACGCTTCTTCCGGTGTCCATGGCTTTTTGTATGCCCTGCGGCTGACCAGAGCGTCAAAAACATCTGCCAGTGCTACACATCTTGCACAATGTGGAATATTTTCACCTTGAATGCCCATGTACCCGGTACCGTCCCATTTCTCATGGTGCTGATACGCAATTTCTGTTGATATGTTAAACAACTCACCCGGAGATTTTTCAAGCATCTGTTTTCCGTATTTTATATGATTTTTCACGATTGCGAATTCTTCATTTGTCAGTTTGCCCGGCTTTTCCAGAATACTTTCCGGAATCATTATTTTGCCGACATCATGCATCATAGCCGCTAAACTGACTTTCCAGCTTTCCTCGTTGCTGTATCCCAGACTTTTGCATAATACTTCTGTATATTCAGCAACTCGCTTTACATGCTGTCCTGTGTTTTCCGATTTGTTTTCTATGATCTGGGAAAGAGCAAGTATAAGATTTTCCTGATCCTCGTATAATTCCTTGTTCTTGTTTCCAAGTGTGCTGACCAGCTTTTCAATCCTTTCGGAAATAAAAAGACACATTACAACTACACCAAAAAATTCGATACTTCTTGGGATTATACCGTATATAACAGTGCCTTTTAGAGTAACTAAAGGCTCGTCCGGTACAATTTTCAGATAATATGCTGCCAGATGTGATAATACAATCATAGGTATACTCAGAATTGAAGTATAAATCACATATTTTCTTTCGTTGTAAAGGCAGGACATTACTAATGGAAAAACCAGCATAATTATGGTGTGATAGGAAAGAGTAGCATACTGTAAGCCGGACTGAAAAACCATAATTGCCAGTATAAAATATCTGATTTTTACGGACCGCATTTTTAAAATATTATAAAATACAGTAGGCAGAAGGAAATCAACTATTGATATAGCAACAGTTAAATATAACGGCAGAGGTGCAATTTTAAAAATGCCCAGAACATTTAATAATGCAACCAGCAGCATAAATCCTATCATTAACCGGCAGACAAATGCAAGCCGGCTGTCTGCATTTTGTCTGTATTCGTTTATAATCTTTTCAGAAAAATTCATATATAATTATCCTCTTTATGTCTGTAATATTCTTTTGAATCAGTAAAAAGTTAATTCTTATTCAGTTAATTATACCATAAACAGCACAAAAAATCAATATACGACATATTAAATATTTAAACAATATTTGCGCAATTACTTTTGTGAATTCGGTGATTAATTCAGCGCTAAAAAAACGCCCTTTGATTTTATTCAAAAGGCGTTTTTATATTGGCAGTATTTATTGTGAATTTTGTAAAAGTTCACGCCGCATCAGGCATAAATCAAATACATTGATTATTCCGTCATTGTTAAAGTCACCGGATTCCCAGTCGGTTAAATCTCCTGCGCAGATCAGCCATTTCTGCATCATTACAACGTCCGCAACAGTGAACAGGCCGTCATCGTTGACATCTCCCGGAATCTGCGGTGTGACAGATTCTGTTGTTGTCGCCGGAACTGTGGTTGAAGGAACAGTAGTTGTTGTGGTTGTAACTGTTGTGGTAACTGATGTTGTGGTTGCAGGTGTAGTTATTTTTTCGGTGTGAAGATTCCACTTCTGACAACTACTGCCGGTTGATTCCCATTGCTGAATATTTGCGCCGTTGTCGTTGGAAGCATAGGCTGTTTCAACAAGACAAACATCGTCAGACGCATGACTTAAAATACTGTAAGAGCCGTCAAGGTTCTTTGTGAAACGGAAAAGCTGAGCGCTGTCTTTAGTAGAATAAGCCACAATATCAATGTTGCTTCCGTTTTCCTTTCCCTCAGCTTTAAGGGCGTAGCTGTTATCCTGCTGTGAACGGATCCAGTAGTAATTTCCCGAGCCGAATTCCTTTAATATCCATTTCTGACAGTTAAGACCGTTTGAAGAATACTGCTGAACATTGGAATTGTCTTTCATTTCAGCATTTACAATATCCATAACCAGTCCCGAATTGACATTTTCAAATGTGTAGATAAGGCCTGTATCCATTGCACAGCCGGGGTCTGTAACAGGTTCCAGGATCCAGTCCTGGCAGTTAACTCCGTTTATTTCCCATTGCTGAATATTTGCGCCGGCTGCAGTTGATGCTCCTGCTATCTCAATTGCTGAATTTTCTCCGGTTACAGCAGTTCTTATCTTGTAGCTGCCGTCACCGTTGGCTGTCAGCATAAACTGCTGATTTGTTCCGCCGTTATACTGATAAATGTCAACATTGGTTCCGTTGTCAGTCTTTTTTCCTGCAACGTCAAGTACATATGTGCCGCCGTCGCCCACAGCAGAGGCAATGTAGTAATATCCGTTTCCGGCACTGTAAAACTTCCATATATCATGAACGGATGTGCCGTCAGTACCCCATTGCTGAACATTTGCACCATTTTCAGCTGAAGCTCCTTCTACCTGCATATACAGACCGGAGTTTACATTCTTAATGCGGTAAGCTGCCCCTTCGCTAAAGCTTGCAGCAACCGGACCGCTTGGTGCTTCTGTATATCCTGCACTTGGGACGCCCTTATTTGAAAATCGCAGATACATCATATCATTTTTAGATGACTGACATCCGCTGTAAGATGAACAATAGCTTTTTGCATTGTCGGCAGTAAGAGCAACATAGCTGTAGTTAGATGTCGGGCGCCATGTACAGTTCTGTGCATTTCCCTCGATAGTAGTTCGCTTGCAGTTTTCGGATTTTGAACCGGTTTCAGCGTATGAACCCGGATATGTAACTTCATTCCAGTCGCAGATAACGTTTCCGCCGTTTGCATAATAGCAGTTTTCAGCAAAAATTTTAGAGGCTGTGTGTACAGTATATGCCATGCTGAAAGTATCTACATAGTTGTTAAGGGAATGGAAATATCCGTAACGCATAAGTCCCGGACCTCGTGTCAGCGTTTTGTTAAAGCGGTTTCCCATAAGGGACATACGAGGAAAATTATTGTAATTGTTGTAAGAATTCTCGTCGTCTGCTGGATAACCCAGAATCAGACCGTATTCGTGCAGACCGAATGAACTGTCTGAAACAGTACAGTAATCAGCGTCATAACAGCAGGCAAGGAATTTGTCCCAGTCCTCAAGTCCTGTGGAAGCTGTGTTGTAATCGGAATGTCCTGTGAAAGTGCAGTGGTCAACCCAGAGATTCTGACCGGAACCGAAGTAAACTACGATAGAGTCATTTCCGTTTGACTCTGAATCATGCTGAAGGTCAAAATTCTTTATGATAATGTTGTTGCCTGTGCCTTTGCTTGACGCTGTACAGAACTGAACGTTATAGAGAGTGTGTGCCGAATAACTTCCTATAATCGTCTTGTTGTCGTGGACATATATTCTGCCGTCGGGACAGTAATAACGTCCGGAGGAGTCCTTTTTAAGGCTTGTCACCTTAATGTCAGAAGTAACAACAATGGTATACGGAGTGTCAGATGTTGCATAGTTTTTAAGTTCATCAAAGGTCGAAGCCTCAACCACTTCACCGAATAATCCTCCGATATCTGCCGCTTTTATACTGCCTGTGTTGTCATTGGAGCAGTAGCCTGCGAAACCCTGGAGTCCGTCGGCGTTAAGCAGCCAGAGCTGGTTGTCTGCGCCGGTATAGGACGCAAGCGTCATACCTGATGTGCCTTGCGTAAGAGCAAGAGAATTATCAGAATAATTGACAATCTTGTAGTACAAATCGTTTCCAAGGCGGTCGGTTTTAACCGGAATAACATACCAGTGCTGTGATTTTGCTGATTCACTTCCATACATAATCACATTTGCGCCTGCTGAAACGTTGTAATTCTGCGGAGTCAGAAGACGGCCGGACTGAGCGTTTACCAGCTTAAAAAATGTACCGTTGGAATCAAGTCCGACCCTGTCAAAACGCCATGACTGCGAAAGATCGCTGCCGGGTGCTTTGACCGAAAGCGCCGAACCGTCAGCAGTTCCGTTTTCAGCCAGAACCTTTGAATTATCTTTGACCGCAATGTTTATAAGCGGTACCGGATAATCAACAGATGCTGCTGATACCGGAATGTTCATGCTCAGACACCCTAAAAAAGGAAGCATACACATAGCAAGCATTGCAAGCAGCAGTACAATTGCTTTAAGGTTAATTGTGAAATGTTTCATTTAATATCCCTCTCCTTATATATTTGTTAACATAATCATACCATAAATTGTGAAAAATGTCAATTTAAAAAATCTGTCATAGATGCAGTATTTTTTTATTTTCAATCGTTTTATTAATGATCTTAATATTTTTGAAAGGATACTACTATCATGAAAAAAAGAATTCTTGCAGTAACAGTTTCAGTATTTGTATTGCTTGCCGGTTGTGGTAAAGCGGCTGATTCAGCGGATATCCCCGAACAAAACATTCAGAAAGATAACACTTCAGCTGATGATTTCAAATACATAAGCTATCTATATAACTTATACGAAACAGGTTTTATCACAGGAACTGAAACACAGATGTATCTTGATTTTGAATCAATGGAAAAGACTGTGCTTTGCGCCAAGCCGAACTGTACACATCAGAGCATAGAGTGTACAGCAAGAATTATCGGGGAAACGCCGATAATCTTTAACGATTATATTTACTTCTTTGATAAAAAAAGCGGAGTAAATGAAACTGCTGACGGCAGGGAATTTTACATAGATACAAAGCTGAAACGCATTTCGCTTACAACATCTGAAATTGAAGAAGTAACAAAATTTACTGATTGCTCGCCGAATGAAAGCAGCGGCTGTATTATTTCAGGAAATATGTTGTATTTTTCCGCAGATGATTTGAACCCAGTTGCAGATGATTACGGAAATATATGCGCCTCGTCCAGCGTAGGCGGAAAGCATTTCATTTGCAGTATCAATCTTGAAACAGGCGAATATACAAATTACGGCAGTATTTATGACGGTGACAAACAGTTTAAGGAGGCTGTAAATTCGAGTACAGCCAAGATAATCGGCTGTTATAATTCAAAAATATATATAGAATACAGCTTTATGAAAGAAACAATCAGCAATGAAGAAATGGAAACAAAAGATCCCCGTGAGTATTTTACTATTTTGAATTTTGAGTTTGATACGGCTGCTCAGACCGTGTCCGAAAGCAAACTGCCGCCTCCGTCCCATATGGACAGCGATACCTATGTTTACAGCAATTATCCCGAAAATTCAAGTACAGTTATCGACAAAGGCGAAACCTATACCATTGATGGAGTTGATGTCGGACTTTTCGGGAGGGTATTTAACGGCAAGCTGTTTATGTATGACGGCTGGTATGATATTACCGACAGCTCAGAGCACAGTCTTGGCAAATACGAAAACTGGGAGGTGCTGACAGTTTATGATGACTGTTATGTTCTTATCAGCGAAAACAGAAATGATTTTGTGAAACTGACCGAAGAAGAACTTCTTGCACTTTAAGGGGGATAATATGAAAAAAACAAAACTATTAAGCATTGTCAGTTCGATAGCTTTATTATTCACAGCCTGCGGAAACAAAACAGAAGACAGCCGGAATCAGTCGGACAGCAGTGAACCGGTTTATATAAATTCCTCCCGCAACTGCTATGATGACGGAATGATATATTATAACAATAAGGCAATGTATTATGATTATGCCACAGAGGAAAGTACACCACTTCGCGCAAAACCAAACTGCAGTCATACAGTTTCAGGCTGTGTTGCAAATATAGTTGGGGAATGTCCGGTTATGTATAATGATTATTTGTACTTTTTCAATACTGTGCAGGATATAAAGGAAACCGGTGACAGGAGAGAATTTTATATTGACTCAAAATTGTGCCGTGTTTCACTTGATTCTTCGGAAGTTGAAACTGTTGCGGAATTTACAGACAGCGCTCCCCATGACTGTGACGGCTGTGTAATTTATAATAATAAACTGTACTTTACTGCATCAGATATGAACCCACAGACTGATGATTACGGTATGATATATAGTTCAACCTCCGGCGGAGAACACTATATCTGCGGTATTGATCTTGAAACCGGTGAGTATACCAATTATGGCATAATATACGACGCTGACAAGCAGTATGAGGGGGCATCACATTCAAGCAGTCCCATGATAGCCGGTTTTTATGACGGAAAAATATATATAAATTACAGTTTTTGCAAAGAGGCTATGACAGGTGATGAAAGCGCACAGGAAAACTTTGACCCTCGTGATTACTTTACTCTGCTTTGTTTTGAATTTGACCCGGAAACAAAAGAAATCAAAGAAAGCGACCTGCCATATTCAGCGTATGCGGATAAGGATTCGTATGTTTACTATGATTTGCAAAAGGATAAATCTGTCGTTATTGATAAGGGGAAAACTTATGAATTTGACTGTGATGTGGAAATAAATGCGTCATTGATAAATAACAAGCTTTTCAATTTCCATGAGCAAAGCTGGTATGATTTATCAGATATGTCTGAACACAGTATGGGTGAATATGGTGATTATCATGTTGTTGATTATTATGACAAGGAGAAAAGCTATATCCTTACAGATTATAACGGCAAAATAGTAAAACTGACCGAAGAAGAACTGACATGATTCAGGAGATGATACAATGAACAGACTTGAACTTGAAAAGATAAGCAAGCATTACGGCAAAAAGAAACAGGCATTATGTGATTTCAGCTTTACCTTTACAAACGGAATCTACGGGCTTTTAGGTCCGAACGGTGCAGGAAAATCCACACTTATGAATATTATCACAGACAACCTTCTGCCCGACAGGGACGGCGGAAAAATTCTGTGGAACGGCGTGGAAACGAGGACGCTCAAAGAAAAATTCCGCAGTTGTCTGGGGTTCATGCCACAGCAGCAGAATTTATATGAAAGCATGACGGCGCATACATTTCTCAATTACATTGCCGCACTTAAATGCCTTGACAAAAAATCAGCGGCAAAAGAGATTCCGGAAATCGTTGAGCGTGTGGAGCTGACCGACTGTAAGTTTGTCAATCATATTGGACACTGTTCTTAAGAAATTCGATAGGCGAAAGCCAGTTAAGAGGACGCATAGGGCGGTTGTTAGTTTGATTTAAACGCACAGTTAACTGT
>DBQM01000057.1 GCA_002305725.1 Ruminococcus sp. UBA1394
ATTATATTGTAACAGGAGTTGATGCAGATGCCCTTAGTACCAACGAAAAACAATTCAAATCAAACTAAAACAGAGAAATCCGAAAAACAAGAAGTGGCTTTTATGGTTTCAAAACCCAAATTCAAACTTTCTGACTTAATTCTGTCTGAAAAAAATTTGGACGAATTAAACACAGTTATCAAAGCTAAGGAATGCTGGATTAAGGTTTTTGTAGAATGGAATCTCCAGTCTGTAATGAAACAAAGAAAGAGTTTGTTTATAAATTTATACGGAGATCCCGGAACAGGAAAAACAATGGCTGCCCATGCAATTGCAAATGAACTCAATAAAGAGATGATTTGTGTTAACTATGCTGACATTGAATCTAAATACGTGGGAGAAACCAGTAAAAATCTGACTTCCCTATTTAAGACCGCTTCCACAAAAGATATCATCATTTTTTTTGATGAAGCGGATGCCTTGCTCAGTAAGCGTGTAACCAATATGTCAAGTTCTACGGATGTCAGTGTAAATCAGACTCGCTCTGTACTACTTACTTTACTGAATGATTTTGATGGTATGGTGATATTTGCCACAAATTTCATCAGCAATTATGATCCGGCTTTCATGCGTAGAATACAGTACCATATAAAATTTGAACTGCCTGATACAGAATTGAGAAAAAGGTTATGGAGTATGTACATACCAAAAGAAATGCCTACGAATGCCGATATTCTCGAAATTGCTAAGAAATATGACGGAATTAGTGGCAGTGATATTTCAAATGCCGTATTAAAAGCTGCTTTAAAAGCAGCAAAAAATCATGCTTTTCTTGTAAAACAATCGGATTTTGAAGAAGCAATCACTGAAATTATAAAAAGCAAAAAGGCAAACAAAAATATTGATGACAGTGATGTGAAAATCACAAAAACAGAGGTTGTTCCGGAATCAGAGGTTCCGAAAGACATAGTAGCAAAATCAAATAATATGTAAAATGGAGGAGTTAATCATGATTTTATTTTCAGTATTGGCAACAATCGGTGCAGCGGTTGTACTATCTTTGCTTGATAAGTTTTATGATGATATTATCAAGTGGCTCAAGGTTATTGGTCAGGTAGCAAAAAAAGCTGTGCAGGGGGTGCTTATAGGATGTAAAACTTTTATCAATGCTGGACGTGCTGCTTTTCGCACTGCCGGAAAAGAAATTTCAAGGAATTACTCAAAAGTCGGCGATCAGTGGCAAGTTACAGAGGTTGAAAGAAATGTTTCTGCTGACAAAATACCTGATGAAATTTATCAGCAGGCTGAACAGACAACAGATGATCTGCTTGAACTAACGGCGGATATTGAAGCACAGCTTCTTAAAAATTATCAGTGAGGTGCAGTATGGCAAAAGTAAATATATTTGAAAACTTTGGTTCTTTTCTGGAACAGGGTAAATCCAGTACCAAGAAATCAGATTCTTCTCCGCTGACATGGGAAAAATTCATTGAGAAAACTGGAAAAGATATCGACAAGCGTCTTATAGCTCATGCTAAAAAAGAAGGACTTGTCTATGTCGGTGGTAAATGTCGTTTTACAGTAACAGCTTCTGAACAGGACGAAAACAAGTTTGTCTTGAATGTAGATGCAGAACTGTATTACAAGGATCAGTTTAAAGCTGAAAATAACTTTCAGATCTATCCCCTGCATACCGAAAGGAACTTCGAGGGCTTTGCATTGGATGATGATGAAACAAAAAATCAGCTTGAAAAGCTCAAAACAGAACAGTATGAATTTAATGTGGAAACACCACAGTTTAAAAATGAAAAGGAGTAATTATCATGGGATTTTTCAAAAAACTAGGTAGCCTTCTTGACAAAGCATTTGAAAAGATTGCAAAACTTACTAAGAAATTAGTAAAATTCATGGTAAATGGATTGAGAAAAGTTGCAATGACTATCGGCAAATTCTTTACACTGCTGACACAGTGGATAGACAAGGCTATGAATTACGTTGCAGCAACTTTTGGGGTTATTGTATCCGGCGTTCAGACGTTTTTAAAGAAAGTCGGCGATGAATATCAGGAACTTTCATACAACTACTCTAAGCAGTCGGATGGTTCTTACATAAAGAATACGGTTGTAAAACAGACGTTTGTATCGGAAGACGAAATTCCGGCTGATATAAAGGAAAAAGCTTTGATGATGGAAGAAGGAAACATGATAGATATGTCCACTACAACTGCCTCAAAGCAGGAATATGCTTGTAATACTCTAAATATTGCATAAGGATGGAAGGAAACGTCATGGTTTATATTATTATCTTATTAATTCTTGCAGGCGCTTTATGGTTTTTTGGTAAAAAAGCCAAAGGTTTTTATAAGGGTCATGAATTTACAATAAAATATATACTACTTTCTTTTTTGTTTGTAACAGTATCGGCGACTCTTTATGACAGCAGCTCTAATGAAGATTCTTATTATAACAGTTATTATTATGAAAATAATAATGATCTTAATACTGGTCTAATCGTGTCACTTTGTATTGTTGTTGCTTTATATATAGTTATGCGTTTACTTTGTAAACCGAACATTAATAAATTTTATGATAACAACAGATATACAATAAATTCAATATTTATAAGTTCTATAGTTGTATTATTATTATCAGCCTTTATTAAAAGTGTTGCTGTTACTATTATTTGTACTATAGCAGCTGCTGTTATATGCATTTATATAAGGATATCTTACCAGTCAAGAGTTATTGGTTATATATCTAAATATATTTACAATATTGCTAATGGAATCGATAAGCAAAACTTATTAACTGAAGCTCATTTTTTCTCACAACCTGAAGCCAAAAGATTGTTGAATCAAGGTTATAAAATTAATGATATGTCGCCTTTGGATTTCATGAGAGCAATTTTAAGAGACAACGTAATTAATGGAATAAAAAAAGAATTCATAGAGGGACTTGAGGAAAGTGAAAATAAAGATATAGGAAGAATTTTCTTCTACTACGAATATATACACTATCTCCCTTACCTTGAAGAACAAGGTATTAATTTAATAGACTGTATTGACGATTTCGGCATTATAAACAGCTCTTATTGGTACATCGAAGATGTGGCATTTTTCAGCAATGTTCTGTTGGAAGATGCAATATCAGTGGCTGAACTGTCCATAAGAGACACTCCAAAGTTATCAGATGTACCATTTTCACTGTATTATTTTATTAACCATATGTATGGCTTGAATTTTTTAAATTCTTATGTAACTGAATATGATTTAGATGGTCTTAAAAATAAACCTGAACTTTTTAAGGATGACTTTGATGCATTATATAATTCATTTGGTAAAGCAATGCTTGATGTAATGACAAAGAATAACCGGATAATTAAAACGCCCAGTGGAAATGAAGAGAACGAATTTTTATATTCTTATAATCATGAAGATGAGGATGGAATAATTAAAGAAGAATATGGTCAGCAGTTTGAAGCTCATAGAGTTCCAATGGATGTTGATATTTCACAAGGACAGCTGGATGAATTGGCAGGTTGCCCTGCTTAATGTTTCCAGATGGTTATAAAAAGTTAACTACAAAAATCTCAGTTACATAATGTGACTGAGATTTTTTAAATATCTTGATTTCAGTGCTTGCATCTGTTATAATAAGTATAGATAAAAAGGAAATAATGGAGAAAAAAATATATGTCTCTCTTTTCTAACCTTTTCAAGCCAAAATCTGTCAGTGAAACTGAATCTGTCATAAATCTTCTGAAATGCTGGGAGAAAGAGCATTTTCCTTATAGTGGATACAGTTACACTTCATATACAAGAACTAAAATAAATATAAGCAGATATACAGTGTATAAAAGTGAAACAGGAGAAAAAATACAGCTTTCTGATATTGAGTTGCCGCAGACAGAAAAATCAAATGTCAAGCGTATTGTAAAGGCAGTCGTTGATTGGTGGGAGAATGATAAAAGTTCAACCCTGCCTTATTTTATAGCAGAATACCGCAATAATGTCGCTACTGAAGTACAAAGGTTCAAAGCAAACTGCATAAAGCTTGATAAGCTTAGCGATGAACTGAAAAAGGACATTCTTTTCTCTGAGATAGAGCGTCTGTTTCAGGCAAAGCTCAAGGTTCTATATAATGAATTGCTTTTCTGCAAGTTTGAGAATCTTAGAAATGTAAAATATTTTCAGACGATACATAGTAAATTATTGTCGCTCTGCAATGATATGAAAATTCTGAATACGGCTTTTGCGGATTATATGTATGCCCTTTCCAGAACGGAGTATGAAGATAATAAGCAGGATTTGGAACGAATCCGTATCAGTGTAGAAGCAATGTCTGCGGTTGTTGAATAATATGCCAAATAATAAAAATATGCTGCTCATATCCCATATTGTGGGTATGAGCAGCTTTTCTTAATGATTTTTTCAAAAATGCTATTGCATTTCTCTGCGAATCGTGTTATAATATATGTGTCAGTTAGCGTATCAAACCCACAACATATGGACAGTACTCATATTCATTAGGTGTCGCAACACCAAACAAACCTGAGATTTCAATTTTTCTGTCATAGACATCTAAGGGAATTCACCCTAATAAATTTTATAAAATCGCATAATTGTGTAGGGGTGGATCGCCTCCACCAATTGAATATGCGTATTTTTAAAGGTTACAAAAAGGTCGCAAATACGGTAAATAACGTATTTGCGGCTTTTTTGTTTTATCAGAAATATGCACTTTTGTTCAGTGAGGGGTCAGAGTAAAGGGATTCTGACGAATTTTCTGTCGCAAAATTCTGGAATCCTCTTGTTAAAAAACAATGCGACAATGCGACAAGGTGATTTTGGTTTGAGTGCGGTTATGTTAAAGTTTGTGGATTTTGGGGGAGATTGCAGCAATTTGCAGTGCTTCAAAAAACATATATACAATTCTCTCTTATAAAGAAACAGTGCGACAATGCGACAAGATGAATTTGTTTTAATTGCGATTTTGTTAAAGCTTGTGACTTTGGGGCAGATTGCGGTATATTGCGGCGTTTTAAAGTATGTATATAACCGTCTTCTGTCAGGGAAGTGTGTAGCATCAGTTCTTTGAAGTAAAATTCGCAAAAATAAAAATACGCAGGTACAGCGAGAGGTAATCTGAAATACCGTAACAAACAGCCTCCATAAATATATATTATAATTCCGATAAGGTGAATCTTTCAGCCTTATCGGAATTTTTGTTTTTGGGAGGTACTTGAAAATGGAAGAAGAGAGAATCTGTACTCACTGCGGAGAGGAAATCAGTGAGGGAGAAGGAACAACGGTAAACGGAGATTTGCTGTGTAATGAATGTGTTGATGAACACTGCATAACATGCGACCACTGCGGAGAAGTCATTTACACAGATGATTGTATCACCGATGACAACACCTGGCTCTGTCAGGACTGCTTTGAAGATTACTACCGCAGATGCGAAAGCTGCGACAGAATCATTCATGACAATGACGTGAACTGGCATAGTGACCTGCCGTACTGTGACAGCTGCTATGATGACCTTGATTCAGACGACGAGATTGAGGAGTATAGCTACAAGCCTACGCCATTGTTCAGAGGTGACGGTAAACGATACTTTGGAGTAGAGCTTGAGATTGACTGCGGTGGAAAGGATAATGATTATGCTTACAGACTGAAAAATATCGGCAACAGTCAGCTTGAAAACATCTACATAAAGTCGGATGGAAGCCTTGATGAGGGTCTGGAAATAGTTTCCCATCCAATGACTCTTGAATATCACATGAACGAAATGAACTGGGAGGGTCTGATGAAAGAAGCAATAAACCTTGGCTATCGTTCTCACCAGACATCAACCTGCGGACTCCATATCCATGTAAATCGTAATGCTTTTGGGGATAACCAGTCGGAGCAGGAAGAGGTCATCAGCAAGATACTCTTCTTCGTTGAGAAAAACTGGAATGAGGTCTTTAAATTCAGCAGAAGAAACAGCTATAACATGAACAGATGGTCAGCAAGATACGGTTTTGAAAAGACAGGCAAGGAAATCCTTGATAAGGCTAAGAACAGCAGTAATGGCAGGTATGTTGCTGTAAACCTTAACAACTATCATACCATTGAATTCAGACTGTTCAGAGGCACATTAAAATACAATACATTCATAGCCACATTGCAGATGGTAAATAAAATCTGTGATGTGGCTATTTCTATGTCTGAGAGTGAGATTGATGAAATGAGCTGGTCAGAGTTTGTAAGTTCCGTTGAAGAACCTGAGTTAGTGCAGTATCTGAAAGAGCGTAAGCTCTATGTTAATGAGGAAGTGAACACTGAGGAGGAAATGTGATGAACAAAGAAAAGGTAAAATCTTTAAAGGAACGTTATCCGGCAGGTACAAGAATAAAGCTTGATTACATGGATGATATTCAGGCAGTTACGGCGGGTACAAAAGGTACAGTTGACCATGTTGACGATATGGGTACAATCCATATGAAATGGGATAACGGCAGTAGTCTTGGAATATGTCCTGATACTGACCGTTTTCACGTTGTAGGAAAGGCAGGTGAATAACTATGTGCGCAATCTACGGATTCTTAAACTACGGCAGAAAAGTTAAAAACAGGGTTCTGAAAAACATTCTCAGAGAACTGTCAATAGCGGCTGAATGCAGAGGTACTGATGCCACAGGGATAAGCTATGTAAATAATGGTGAAATCGTAACATTCAAACAGCCGAAACCTGCACATAAAATGAAACTGTTCTTTCCGAAAGATACAGTAGCAGTAATCGGACATAACAGGCTTACAACCCAGGGCAGTGAAAAGAAAAACTGCAACAATCATCCGTTTGAGGGTAAAACTCCACAGCACAGTTTTGCCTTTGCACATAATGGTGTGCTGTACAATGATAAGGAGATAAGACGTGAAAAGAAATTACCCAAAACACAAATCGAAACGGACAGTTATGTTGCAGCTCAGCTTCTGGAACAGGCTGAAAATGTCGATATGGATGCTGTTAAAAATATGGCTGAAATAGTGGAAGGAAGCTTTGTTTTCACGATTCTCCGTGATGACAATACGCTGTTTCTCGTAAAGGGAAGTAACCCGATTACACTGTATCATTTCCCGGAACAGGGACTGTATATCTACGCATCAACAAAAGAGATTCTGAAAACTGCTTTGAAGAATGCAAAGTTTAAAGAACCCTATGAAGAGATAAAAATTGATACTGGCGATATATTGCAGATAAATTCCGACGGTGAAATTTTCTGTGATACTTTTGAAACTTTAAGCCGCTATAGCTTTGACTGGCATGACTGGTACGGTCTGTATTCATGTGAGGAATCGGAAGATGATTTGCTTGCAATATGCAATTGCTTCGGAGTAGACAGGGAAGATGTGGAATTTCTTTATTCCTGTGGCTATACACCGGACGAGATAGAGGAAATGCTCTTTGATACAGACCTTTTTGAGGAAACGTTAAATGAAGCAAAAGCGCTGTTAAAGTGTTAAGCATAAAAAATGAAATGGAGGAAATCAACATGAAAGAATTTTTAGCAGGACTTATTCTGACACTGGTTGTCGGAGGCGTTGGAATCGCAATCGAAATGCAGCAGGAGAAAGAGGTGAAATATATCGATGCCAATAGCAATTGAGATGTTTCTTGCAGGTGTTGCGTGTGGTATGGAGATTCTGGCACTTGTTAAGAATAAGAAGTAAAACTGTGAGGCTTGGCGTATGCTGAGCCTCATTTTTTTGGAGGGAATTGAAAATGATTAAAGTTACAAATTTAAGAGAAACTGACATGATTAAGCCTTTAATGCTGAGAGCCTATATCGCAAAGACAATCACAGCTCTCATGGAAGGGTATAGTGTTGATACTCTTGATGATATCGGGTGTTTTATTGTACTGGAAAAGTACGAATTTGTTGAGTTTCAGATTAATGAAATGGAGTTTATCGAAGTTCTTGAAATCGGAGGAAAAAACTATCTTCATGGTGTAAGAATTATCGGTGACAGCTATGGTGAGGATGTTTTTCTGCCAGTTGAGGTGATAAAGGTATGAGCAGTCTGATAATACCAAAAGTAGCTCTCTATGCCCGTTTCAGTTCTGATAATCAGAGAACGGAGAGTATAGATGCTCAGATAAGAGCAATGACAGAATACTGCCGACAGCAACATTGGCAGATTGTCGCTACATATACAGATGAAGCTAAAAGTGCTACAACTGATAACAGACCTCAGTTTCAGCAAATGGTGTCTGATTCTTCAAAAGGATTATTCAGTATCGTGCTTGTACACAAATTGGACAGATTCAGCCGTAACAGGTACGATTCGGCAATGTATAAAAGCAGGCTTAAAAAGAATAACGTAAGAATTGCAAGCGTACTTGAAAGAATTGATGATACTCCCGAAAGTGTCATGATGGAAGCAATGCTTGAAGGTATGGCTGAATATTATTCGAAGAATCTGAGCCGTGAGGTTATGAAGGGTATGAATGAAACTGCGTTACAGGCAAAGCATACAGGCGGTTGTTGTCCGCTTGGGTATGATTTGAATAGTGACAGAAGGCTTGTAATAAATTCTCATGAAGCCGAGTCGGTCAGAATAATTTTTGATATGTATGACAATGGCTATGGATATTCAGAAATAATTGATTTTCTGAATGAACACGGGTACAAGACAAAGAGAGGTTGTACATTCGGTAAAAATAGTTTGTATGAAATACTGGGCAACGAGAAATATACGGGCGTATATATTTTCAATAAGGCTTCTGCTAAAAATTCCGGGACTAATAAAAGGAATAATCATTCATACAAGGCATATGATTCAGTTGTCAGAGTGGAAAACGGCTGTCCACAGATAATCAGCAAGGAACTTTTTGAACGTGTTCAGAAAAGAAGAATGGCAAACAAGCATATAGCCGGAAGTTATCACAGCCGTGAGTTTTACCTTTTGTCAGGGCAGATTTTTTGTGGGATATGCGGTAAACGTTTACAGGGCAATTTGAGATTTTCCGGAAGAAACAAGAGCAGACTGGCTACATACCGCTGTAATACTCATCGTTCTGAATGTTCATGTAAAGAAATCAATAAGGATTATCTGGACCAGTATATTACAGAACTCCTGCAGGAGAAAATATTCAACAGCAAGGCTATGCACAGAATTGTAAACAGGCTGAACAGTTACATCAAAAAATATAACAGGCAGTATGATGATACCTATGCCAATGTACAGGCTGAGTATGATGAAGTATGCAAAAGCCTTGGCAATCTTACAGAAGCAATCGAAAAAGGCGTTATTACCGAATCAATTGTAAACCGTGCAGAAGCACTCGAAAAGCAGAAAACAGAAATACAGACAAAGCTTAACGATATGCATCAGTTTATACCGTTGAAATATGAGGATTTTTCTCCGTTGATTGACGAGTTTAAAGGACTGAAAAGAAACACTGAGGAGTTCAGGACATTCGTTCAGAGATATGTTATAAAAATCACTGCGTTTTCTGAACATCTTGAAATTGAACTTAACACTGGTCTGGGAATGGCTGAGGAGATTAATGAAGTGGTGAGTATTTCACGTGAAAATCTTTATGAAATGTATGGGAGCCGTGTCCGTAAACAGAAGTGGGAATGATTTAAATGTTTGAAAATAACAAAGGCAGATACCTGACAAGAGGCGTTAACAATGAGATACCGCTTGCCCTGCAAATCTTTATGTGGAACAGAATTGATGAATTGCCTGAAAAAAGAGACTATCTGCAAATTTTTGATCTCTCGGTTACAGAGTCAGGACTGCAGAAAATCGTACACAGACAGGAACAACCGGAGTATCGTGTGGAATATGTGATTACAGAGTAGATTTCTCCGAAAGCTGTCACAGCTAAGATTTATGTCATTGATGATGGTGAGCATTGCACTATGCTGCTTGCTGAAGAATACTGATGCTGAAAACTCCAGCTGCTGAAAAGTGGCTGGAGTTTTAGTCTTATAAAAAATGCGGAATAGATAAACTGAATATGTATAATTATATACTTATATGTCGATATATTCCAGCTCAACGAACATTTCACTTTGTTCGCTGATAATGTTGCCTAATCGGTATTGTTCACATTCTTTTCCGCTATATACATAATTGAGTTTGAATACAGCATCAAAAGTGTGCTTGTCAGCATTATCCTTGGAATCAAGCAAAGAAACTACATAATGCCAGATGCCTAACAAAAATGGCTCAAATTCAAGTTCTTCAATATCACATAATTGTTCTTTGGTCAAATGAGTACCATCAGAACAAACGTAGAATTTCTGGCTATCTTGTATACTGCTGTCATTTTTGATAAATTCGATTATTTCAACAACAAGATCTTCATTTTTTTTCGGTGAGTTAAAATATTTTCTTCGGATTTTAATTACTTCACTCAAAATTTTATGATAATGATTTTTCACCATTGCGGAGAAGTTATCAATTTGTTTTCTGTCATTCAGTCCTTCAGTTTTATAAATGGTTTTAAGAACTTCAAATTGGTTGTGGTGAAATCGTGCATAACTTTTATCAGGGGTTATTTTACAATCATTTTCTATGGTGAGATTTATTAAATCCAGAAATAATTTTTCAATTGCGTTTTTATTTCTTTTGGGATGAATGGTCTGAATATTTTCCGTCAGAAACTTAAAGAAAATACTTCTGGATAATGTTATATCCTCTTTTTCCAATATAGAAATAATATCAGTACGGATATCCAGTTCTGACGGATAATAATCTAGTATTCTATTACATATTTCAGGGCTTGAATTCTCATTTTTTGAGGCTGATAACTTGGAAATTGAATATCTGAGATGATTTGTTGCTCCCTTATTTGGTTCTGCCTTCATATGGTTATATTCAAGGTTGATATTCAGTTGCTTATAGTTAATATCAACTGATATTTTCTGATTTTTTTCAATTTTTGTTTGAAGTCGCTGTGAAGATATCAGGTAGTGCCAAACTCCTAATATAAATGCTTCAAACTCAAAATCTATCATGTTTCTGATATCGGATTTAGTTCTTGATGAGCCATTGGAGCAAATATAAAATTTCTGGTGCTCTTCAATACTGTTATCGTTAAGTATAAGGTACAGTGCTTTCCGGACAAGTGTATCGTTTCTGAGAGATTTGTTATCATCAAAATATCTTTCGGCAAATTGAACCGCCTTTATATAAATTTTTTGGTACTGGTTTTTTACTTCGTAGTCAAATTCGTCTACAATTTCGCTGTCATTGAAAATATATACAACACTGTTTTTTTTATAGAACTTTCCAAGTCTGAAATCACCAGAAGCGTTTTTTATTGACCCTAAGATTCGATTTGTATTATTATCCATCAGTCCCTCAAAATTACCGAGCGTATTATTCAAATGATTCGTCAATTGATTCAGGTCATAAAACATATGTGCTTGTGACAGCTTTCCGATATTATTGTAGTTGTCACCGGGATTAAGTGGATTTTTCCTTGTATCTAAAAGTAAATTAAAAAATATACTGGCTGTGAATTGCATATTTTTGCATGGCAGATTTATTGGCATATTTTGTTTCTCCTGTGCAGATTGTTTTGAATTTTTGTTGCTTTACTTGTTTCTGTAAAAAAATTACTCGGATTATCCGGGTTACTCTTATATGAAGCTCTGGATTACGCTATGATGTAGTTATAAGATGATGAAAAGCTCATCGGAATATATTATAGCCACATGATGGCTGAATGTCATGGATTCGGATATTACTGATTTTCAGGTAAGTGAAAAAATTACTCAGATTATCCGGGTTATTATTACATGAAGCTCCGGATTACGCTATGATATAGTTAGATGGTAAAATAATCATCGATTTCATTATATCATTACAACGTTGTTATGTCAATAAGTAGTGATGTAATGTCGGCATCTTGACAATTGAATAGTTCTGAAACACGAGAGCAATGCTCAGAGTGAGCAGCTGTCAGGGACGTATCTGTATTCGGACAAAGGTCTTGGTAAGTTCTTTCCGAAACAGTGGTTCAGTTATCTGCTGCAGCGCATTTCAGAACGTAAAACTTCATCCACCATATTTTTTTATTATCAAGAAAGGAGTCATTTATATGGCTAAATATTTAAACAAGAACAATTATTCAAAGGTAGCATACGGAACTGAAGGTTACACAGATCTCTCCGGATTTGAAGAGGTTACCGCAGAAGCGGGCAGCAAAGGTGAAATAGGCGTTATCAGGATAGATGACTGTGTCAGAATCAGATTAAGTAAAAATCTGTTCTCACAGCTTGAAGTGCCGGACTGCGTTAAAGTTCTGCTTGGTGACAAAAAAATTGCAATCAGGTCCGTACCTGCCGGTACACCGGGGGCTTATGAACTCGGCAAAGGTGCAGTTATTTATTCAACACCTCTCGGAGAGAAGATAATTAAAGCAGCCTCAGATGTTGAATTTAAGGAAAATGCTACCACAAGAATAGGTACAATCGACCAGATACAGGAAGATGAAAATGGTTTGGTGACCGTAATTCTCAGTATCTGATAAGCTCATTCGTGGTGCGTCGTTGTTATAACCGGCGCACCAAAAACAAATCTTATATTTTTTGGAGGAAATTGTTATGGAAAATGAATTTATTGAAATAATGAACGATAATAGCAGTGACAAAGGCAAAAAAGGTAAGGGCAGAAAGCTTACAGCTAAAAATTCAACCTTTAATCTTGATGATGGTAAATACAAAGCCATCATTACAAACGCTTTCTGGTATAAATCCGAGGACGGCAGAGACAGAGTAATGATGGCATATGAGTTTGAGGACGGAACAGAGTTCAAAAATTCAGTTGACGGCGACTGGATCGATGAATATCCATTTTCTGTTATTATTTCACAGGCAGATATTGAATATGTTGAAGATTTTATTGGTCTTAAAGTAGAGTTTGAAATACTTAACCATGAAGGAGATTATGGAGTAACCTTCTCAAATATCAGAAAGATAACTCTTGACGAATAAGCTTATACACCGGAATCCTGTTAATCAGGATTCCGGAATTTTTAAAGGTGTTGGTTTATATGGGTATAAAGAAACCTCCGGAAATTTCGGAGTTTAAGGATACTTCAGCTGAGGAGTCAATAAACGAGATAAAAAAGGGCATTGTTGAATTCGGCATGAAATCACTGGACAAAAACGACATAAAGTATCTGTCACAGACAGAGCTGCACTTTCCTGTAGTTTCTGTTCAGGATAAACATCATCTGATTGCTGTAAGCACAAAACGTTTTAGAGGTCTTGTATGGCTCTGTAGCTGGTTTGAGGTTGAGTCAGCGTACAGGGACAAGAATAACGTGTACCGTGTAAGGCTGAGAATAAATGACAGAGCTGTTGAGGTCGATTACGATACATTATATCCGAAGGACATCACCAAACTTTCAAGATATGGTCTTATTATTAATTTTGACCATGCTGAAAGTCTGAGCAGATATATTTTCAGAATGATTGCAAAACTTGAAGTAAAGGAACAGTCCAACGGCATGGGCTTTATGATGCAGGGCGGACAACTGACATTCAGGGCATATGATGAAGAACCGCAGATACTCCAGTATACTGAAGGCATAACGTTGTCAGAGTACGTGGAAGGGCTAAACAGTCTGCTTACAAATACGGCTGTAATGTTCGCACTGTGCTGCAGCTGTGCTTCGCTTTTTCTTGCGTATTTAAGTATGAAATGCAGCATAGCACTGCAGTCATTCATAATTTCTTTCTACGGCAAGAGCACAACAGGCAAGAGCACATCACAGGCTTTAATGACATCAGTATTCACGAAGCCGGACGACAAGAAGATATACATTCCTTTTTTTGGCACACTTAATGCTATAGTGCGGAACCTGTCTCAGAAATATGGAATTCCCCAGCTGTTTGACGAGGCAACTGTTTCATCGGGTCTGAATATGGAAAATCTGCTTTACACTATAACACTCGAGCAGGATAAGAGCAGATGCCGTAGTAATACAATGTTGGAAAAATCTGACACGTGGAAGCTGATTGCAATAACTTCCTCTGAAAACAGATTGCTTGCAGATAATCGTATGCATAACAAGGGGCTTGACGCTCGTCTGCTGAGTTTTGAACTGAAATTTACCGACAGCCGTGAACACAGTGACTTGATACATGAGTTCTGCGGCAAAAATTATGGCATTCTGGGCAAATCATTATCAGAATATCTTTTAGGTTCAGAGCCTGAAAAGATTGCTGAAATTTACGAAGAATGCAAGGAATTTATGAGAAATGCAATTGATGATGAATTGCGTTTCGACCTTACAGAAAGGCTTGTAAACGAGTATGCGCTCATTCTGATGTCTGCAAGGATTCTCAGTGATTTTGGCGTTAACATGGACACAGAGGGCATAACAGCCATTCTGACAGCAAATCACAATGAAACACGTGAGAGGACTGATATTGCTGACAAGTACTATCAGCATCTCGTAGCGTACGCAGTTACCCACCCATACATGGAAGGAATCAAGAAGGATGAAGCAAATAACTCTGTTGCATTTGTTGATGAGCTTTTCCTGAAAATTCTTGAAAATCACGGGGCTTCAAATCCCGACCTGGTCATAAGGGAACTTGATGCAGGAGGATATATTTTCAGACGTAAGAAAAACTCAATCAAGAACAGGCTTCGTTTCAACGATACACTTGTAAGTTGTTATGAAATTGTTCTGCCGAAGGACGATTCTGAATCCGATGACGGCTGTATGACGCTTGAATACGTACTTACACATTTTGAGGGGCTTGATGAATCATGAAAGTAAAAGATTTTGAATTTAAAAGGGATTTCCTTAAACATATAAACTTTAAGAACGGTTATCATGTCTACACAGGCATGAAAACTGTATCAGATAAATCGGGGGAAGAACTTCCCGAAAGTGTAATAAAGCTGCTCTACAGAATATATGCAGAGTCAGTTAATAATGAAGAAACCGAAGTATAATAACACGAATATTTTGTCTGAAGGTGAGGAATCGCCTTCAGACTATATATAAATTTTTGAAAGGGATTTGATAGTATGGCAAATATAAACAGTACAAAATACGCTAAAACATACCGCAGAATCAGTTCACACAATCAGGTCGGTAATAACAGTTTAAATGCTCAGGAACAAGCAATCAAGCAATATGCAAAAGAGCATAATATAAAAATTGTTGGTGACTATGTGGATGTTGCTAAGAGTGGTACATCAGTTAAAAACAGAAGCGGATATCAGCAGATGATGAGTGATCTTGAGAAAAATCCTAAAGTGCAGTTTATACTGGTGCATAATCTGGATCGTCTCCACAGAAACACACGTGAGCAGCTTAACATGATATATGAGCTTAAAGCCAGAGGCATAGGCATACTTACAGTAGGCGGACTTAACACACTGGACGAGGAATGTATGTCAGAAATACTTGATGAATCCTGTCAGGCTGAGAAGTACTCTCGCAGGCTAAGCAAGGAAACAATGAAAGGGCTCAAAATCAATGCTGAGCAGATGTTACACAATGGAGGGATTCCGCCGTATGGATATACAGTAGGACCGGATAAAAAACTCCATATTGATGAGTCAAAGGCTCCGGCAGTCAAAAGGATTTTTGAAATGTATGCGGCTGGCATGAACTATCAGCAGATTATCAGGTGGCTTGATGATAACGGCTATAAAAATACAAAAGGCGGTTCATTTGTCAAGACTGCCATTAAAAGTATTCTTGAAAATGAAAAATACTGCGGTACTTATTTCTGGAACAAAAGGTCAGCTAAAGACTATCGTGGCATGAGAAACAACCATAAGCTGAAAGATGACTACTACCGTGTTCCGGATGCGATTCCGGCTATTGTAAGTAAAGAATTATTCAATAAGGCTCAGGAAAGGCTTAAAGATAGTAAAAATAAAATCAGAAATCATAACGGTAAAAATTACTATCCTATGAACGGGAAGATATTCTGCAAAAAGTGCGGAAACAAGCTCAGTGGTCAGGTTCAGTACAGTAAAACCAACAAAAACAATGAGCCTGTGAAACAGTACAAATTTAGTTGTAAGTGTCCGGCAGTTAAGACAGTTAATGAGAAGTATCTTGATGATATGGTTATTTATGGGCTCAGAGAGTGCATATTTTCCTCTGCAAACATTAAAGAGATATTACAAAGGCTTAATGAATACAGCCAGTCTCAGAACAAGGAAATTGACCTCCAGATAAGTCTGTTAAATTCCGAGAAGGCAGAGCTTGAAAAAAGGCGTAAGAACCTTATGGATATTGTCAGCAAGGGGGAATACATACAGTCTATTGTTGATGAAATCAGGGACAAAGACGTGCAGATTGAAAAAATTTACAACAGAATCCGTGAATACGAGGCGTCAAAGAAAGTTTTCACAAAGGAAGACCTTGATTTCATAAGGAGCAAGTTTACAAGCTATGTCAGAGAGGAACGCAATGAAGATACTCTTGCTTTTCTTAATGATACTGTAGACAGGATAGAAATTGACGATAAAATCAGCGTGATGCTGAAAAAGAACATCAGCGTGGACCGTGACACCAAGAAGATTTTCGGCTGATAAAACAAGGGAGCAGCTGCACGGTGGCTGCTCCAAAATTTATTTTATAAGGAGTTTTTTATTATGAAACAGATTACAATCGATATTGAAACAGCATCAGATGAAAACATAAATACCTGTGGCGTTTACAGATACGCTGAATCGGAATACTATGATTTACTGCTTGTTTCCTATTCAATTGACAATGGTCCGATAGCTACCTGTGATATTGCAAATGGTGAAAAACTGCCTGATGATGTACTGAAAGCACTTACAGATAGATCTGTCAGCAAGAAGGGATTTAACGTTAATTTTGAAAGGATATCTCTTTCGGTTTATCTTCGTAAAAATTACCCTGATTTACTGGACTTTGATGATGCTGTCGGCAACTATATTGACCCAGTGTCATGGCAGTGTGATATGATTCATGGAAGATATCTTGGCATGATGTCAAGTCTTGAAGATATGGCAAAGCTTTTAAGGCTCAAGGAAAAGAAAATGTCAGAGGGCAAGGAGCTTATAAAGACGTTCTGTATACTTCAGGAGAATAAAAAAGGAGAATTACAGTTTCTTGAAAAATCGGATGCTCCAAAACAGTGGAAAAAATTCAAAGAGTATAACAGACGTGATGTTGAAGTTGAAATGAAAATACAGCGTTATCTTTCTGAAATTCCAGTACCTGAATTCATTTGGAATGAATTTTACATTGACCAGCGTGTAAATGACAAGGGAATCCTCGTGGATACAGGTTTTGTGGCAAAGGCTGTGGAACTTGATAAGAAGGTAAAGGATGAACTTTTACCCAGACTAAAAGAATTAACGCAGCTTGATAACCCGAACTCTCCGGCTCAGATGAAAGAATGGCTTATGTGCAGAGGAATCGAAGCTGAATCCCTTGACAAGAAGTCAGTCCAGAAAATATCTGAAACAGTTTCAGATGATGTTAAGGAAGTCCTAAGACTGTATCAGCAACTGTCCAAATCCTCGGTGAGCAAATACAGTGCGATGCTTAATGCAGTCTGCAAAGATAACAGGGCAAGAGGAATGTTCAGCTTTTACGGAGCAAACAAAACAGGCAGATTTGCCGGACGTCTTATACAGCTGCAGAATCTTCCTCAGAATCATCTTGACAACCTTGCAGAGCTGAAAGGTCTGATAAGGGCAGGGGAGTTTGAGGCTGTAAAAGAGAGCAATGAAGATGCTCCTGACGTGCTTTCTCAACTCATACGCACAGCATTTATACCTCCGGAGGGTAAGAAGTATATAGTAGCTGACTTTTCGGCAATTGAGGCTCGTGTCATTGCATGGCTCGCAGATGAAAAATGGAGAATACAGGCATTTGCAAACGGTGAGGACATATACTGTGCCTCTGCTTCAAAGATGTTCGGTGTTCCTGTTGAGAAGAATGGAGTAAACGGATATTTAAGACAGAAAGGAAAGATTGCTGAACTTGCCTGTGGCTACGGCGGTTCAATCGGTGCAATCAAGGCTATGGGAGGTACAGAACTAAAGCTTACTGATGATGAACTTTACTCACTTGTTGACGACTGGAGAAAATCTTCTCCTAACATAGTAAAATTCTGGGGAGATGTGCAGTCAGTGGCTGAAAAGGTCATTACAGACAGAAGCAGTATGACTCTGGGCAGATTAAAGTTTTCTTATGAATCCGGAATCTTTTTTATAGAGCTGCCTTCAGAACGCAGACTTGCATATGTAAGACCAAAGGTTGAAAAGAATGAGGACGGCAAGAGAATAATCACCTATGAGGGCGTTGGTGAAAGCAGGAAATGGTTAAGGCTTGAGACATATGGTCCTAAACTCGTTGAGAATATAACCCAGGGGATTGCCAGAGACCTGTTAATGTACTCAATGACAACAATGCAGAATACGGCTATAGTGGGTCATGTACACGATGAAATTATTGTGGAGTGTGATATGGACGTTACTGTCCAGCAGGTGTGCAGTCTTATGGAAAAGACTCCTGACTGGGCTGATGGTTTGCTACTCCGTGCTGATGGGTATGAGTGTGAGTTTTATATGAAGAAATAAATTAAGGCGGAACAACTTTTAAAAGGGTTGTTCTGCTATTTTTTTTGATATTGGTATGTAAAAATAACTAAAGTATATAGTACTATCTTAGTATGAATCAACAAGAAGTTGCGAATTTGGTTTAATATCATTGACAAACTTCAAAAATAGATGTATACTAAAGGTAGAATCAATAATATTCGGGAGGTGTCTGATATAAAAATAAGTTACAAGAAATTGTGGATACTGCTGATTGAAAAAGAAATATCTCCTGCAACGCTGCGAAAGGATCTGAATATCGCAACAGGTACTATGACAAAGCTGCGTAAAAATGAGGAAGTGGCTCTGTCCGTACTTCTGCGGATTTGCGAGTATCTGGATTGTAATATAGGGGATATATGTGATGCGGTTCAAACAGATATAGGCGGGAACTTATAACTCCGTTAATGCTTTTTACTAAATATGAAGATAGGAGTGAATATGTATGAAATGGCAACCCATAAGAAATAAAGATTACAGTTCTCGTGATACTTACTGTAAAGGTGAATGTCCAATATTTATTGAAAGTGCAACACTTTCTATTCACCTTAATGGCAAACAAAGAAGCAAGTACGATTTGCAGTCTACCTTTACTCCTCACATTAAAGAATGTAGTTTGTTGAAAGAAAAAAATGATAAGGATACATCATGTATGCTGTCATGTCCAATTTTCGAAGCATATAAGAATAGTCATGATTATTAAGCGGCAGTGCAGAAAGAAGTGAGAGTTATGCCATTTTGTATATACTGTGGTCATCAGTTAGCTGACGATGCAAAATTCTGTTCTGAGTGTGGAAAAACAACAAATATATCCAATCAAAACACTCAGAGAAAAACAGTCTATGACGGCGAGATACATAAATGTCCAAATTGCGGAGAAATATTAAATTCATTTGCTTCAAATTGTGCTTCTTGTGGATACGAATTGCGTGATGCAAAGAATTCAAATGCTATTAGAGAGTTTGCTTTAAAATTAGAACAAATAGAGAATAGTCGAAATGTTAGTGCTAATGGCTTTTCAGGGTTAAAAAATAAAATAAACCAACTTTCAAGTGTTAATCCTATGGATGAGCAAAAAATATCTTTAATAAGAAGTTTTGTTATTCCAAATACCAAAGAAGATATTTATGAATTTATGATTCTTGCGTCATCCAATATCGATTTAAAACTATATGGGTTTGCCTATAGTAGCAGTCAATTCCAAGGTATGATGGCAACATCTCAAAGAGCCATTTCTGATGCTTGGCTTGCAAAATTTGAACAAGCGTATCGAAAAGCTCAACTTCTATTTATTGAAAGTCAAGAACTCTTGAGTATCGAGGAACTTTATGAACGTAAGATGAAAGAAATACAAAAGAAAAAAAGGCAACTCCCAATGTTTTTTATATTTGGTTTCGGAGGAGCGTTGCTATTGGTGTTACTAATTTGGATACTTGTATTTTTAACAGATGCAATGTGATTTGAAAGGAGTTTATTATGGCTTTATTCAATAAAAACAACCGCAAAGGTGGATTCATGGACGAAATCCGCTGTGATGAACCATCATATCTTATCTGGAAATGGCATCCTTCTGGCGTTCAGTCAGGTACAGGTAATCGTGAAACCGCTATCCGCTGGGGTTCGTCACTAAGAGTCAAAGATGGCGAAGTAGCTGTATTTGTTTACAAGCAAAAAAATGGAATCATGCAGGATTTCATTGAAGGTCCTTTTGACCAGATTATAAAAACTGCAAATTTCCCTGTTCTTGCAAGTATTGTCGGTCTTGCTTATGAGGGTGGTACTCCATTTCAGGCAGAAGTATATTTTATCAATATTGCTCGAATTATTCAGGTAAAATTTGCTGTACCGTTCTTTGATGTATATGACCCGAGATTTGCAGATTTTGGTGTACCTGTTGCTGTTAGGGGTACTGTAAGCTTTCAAATTTCTGATTACAGAGAATTTATTAAACTACATAGGCTCAGCAGTTTTAATCTTGATGATTTTCAGAAGCAGATTCGTGACGCTGTCAGCCGATATGTAAAAGATACTGTTGCTAATGTTCCTGCGGCTAATAATATTCCTGTCATTCAAATTGAAAGTAAGACTGCATTGATTAACGATACGATAGAGTATGACATAAGTGAACGTTTGAAAGAAACATTCGGCGTTACTGTTTCAGGTGTTGATATCGGGGTAATTGAGATTGATAAAACAAGTGACGGATATGCCAGACTCATGGCTGTTACTCAGAATGTTACTACTGCTACAGTTGAAGCACAAACTGCTGCAAACATCAAAAATATTCATGATAAGCAGCGTATTGAAGCTGAAAATTATGAGGAAACCCTGCGGATTCAGCGTGAAGAAGCACAGTATGCACAGCATAAGCAGACACAGAGTGCAAACTTTGCTGCATTCCAGACAGAAAAACAGGCTGAGGTCGGTATTGCCGGTGCAAATGCGTTAGGGCAAATGGGCGCTAATGGTGCTGGGAGTGTGGATTTAGGAGGTAGTGGAGCAGGCTTTAATCCTGCTGCAATGATGGCAGGCATGGCTCTTGGCGGTGCTGTCGGCCAGAATATGGCAGGCATGATGAATAATATGATGTCTGGAATGAGTCAACAAACTACTTCGGGAACAACACCTCCGCCTGTTCCAACAGCTACATATCATGTTGCAGTTAATGGTCAGGCTACCGGACCGTTTGATATAAATACATTAAAAAATATGGCGTTAGCAGGACAGTTTATTTCTGATAGCCTGGTATGGAAATTAGGAATGGCTGAATGGGTTAAAGCAGGAGTTGTTGAGGATCTGAAAGAAGTGCTTTATAACACTATGCCGCCTGTACCATCAATGGAATAATAAAGGAGAACAAAAATGATCAAATGCTCAAAATGCAATGCAGAATTATCAGATGATACAAAATTCTGCTCATATTGTGGCACTAAGATTGAGACACCTCCATCTGGTGCAAAAATCCTCCCATTCTTTATATAGTGATAAAATATAGCTGTTTTTGATATAGAAATGAAGGTGTACATATGTTGAAACCCGGATTGTATGAACAGGTAATCAATAAAGAACTGTCGAATAAAATAGACGAATCCAGACAACTTGTAGATAAACGTAATATAGATAAAGCCGAGGCTCCGCAGGTTCTTTCAGGATATCTGAGTGAGATAATTGAAAAGGGTCTTGAGCATTTCGGAAATGATGAAATTGAAAAGAAACTGGATCTTGCCAATAAAATTGTAAAGACAATTACAGAATCAACCGGTGATGATGAGTTTGACGGTATGAGCGTTGATGAACGTGCTGAACAACTTCTTGCAGTTGCTGATATGCAGAATAACGCCGATTCAGTAAACAGAAAAATTAGAATTTCACGTCCGGAAACTTCGATGGCAGCAAGTTCTCTCTTTACCGGAGCAGTACATGAGCCACAGATGATGACTGAACTTAAAAAAGAAATTCTGTCTTCTGACCAGATAGATATGCTTGTTTCTTTCATTAAGTGGAGCGGACTTGTTCTGATACTTGATGAACTTGAAGAATTCACGCAAAAGGGCGGAAAACTGCGTGTTATCACAACATCATACATGGGTGCCACTGATGCAAAAGCTGTTGAGGAACTGAGCAGACTTCCGAATACAGAGATAAAGGTTTCCTATGATACACAGCGAACAAGGCTTCATGCAAAATCATACGTTTTCTATCGTGATACAGGTTTTACGACGGCTTATGTCGGCTCTTCAAATCTTTCCAATGCGGCAATGTCAAGCGGTCTGGAGTGGAATCTGAAAATTACAGCTCACGACCAGCCACATACTATACGCAAGATAAATGCGACTTTTGAAAACTACTGGAACAGTACCGATTTTTCGCTTTATTCAGCGAATGACAGAGAACATCTTTTGCGGGCACTGAAAGCTGAGAAGTATCATTCTGATAATAATGATTACAGCTTTGATATACGTCCGTTTTCCTATCAGCAGGAAATTCTTGATAAGCTGACGGCGGAGCGTACTATCAGAAAGCATTATAAAAATCTTGTGGTTGCCGCAACAGGTACGGGAAAAACGGTTATCTCTGCATTTGACTATAAACGCTTTAAAACTGAAAATTCAGGTCATGCAAGGCTTTTATTTGTTGCCCACAGAAAAGAAATTCTCAATCAGAGCATTAAATGTTTTCGTGGCGTTCTGCATAACGCAAATTTCGGTGAGCTTTTCTATGGCGGAATTACACCGGATAGTTTTGATGAACTTTTCATTTCTATTGATACATTTAATTCTCAGGAGTTGTACAAAAAGACTTCTCCTGATTTCTATGATTTTATTATAGTTGACGAGTTCCACCATGCTGCAGCACCTGCATATCAGAGATTGCTTGAATACTATAAACCAAAGATTCTGCTTGGACTTACTGCAACCCCTGAACGTATGGACGGTAGGGATATTCTCAAGTATTTTGATAACCGCATCGCAGCAGAGATACGTCTTCCGGAGGCAATAGACAGAAAGCTTCTTTGTCCGTTCCATTACTTCGGAATATCTGATGAAGTGGATCTGCGTAACGTAAAATGGTCAAGAGGGGGATACGATAAAACAGCATTATCTAAAGTTTACACAGGAAATGATATGCGTGTTATTTTGATTCTGAAACAGCTGAATAAATATGTTGCTGACATGGAAAATGTCAAGGGGCTGGGTTTTTGTGTATCAAAGGAACACGCTGCATATATGGCTCTGCGTTTCAATGAAAGAGGTGTTTCGTCTATTGCACTGACTGCTGACAGTTCAAAGCAGGACAGAGAAAGTGCACAGTCAAGGCTGGTAAGCGGTGAAATCAAGTTCATTTTTACTGTGGACTTGTATAATGAAGGCGTGGATATTCCGGCAGTCAATACGGTAATGTTCCTGCGTCCGACAGAATCTCTGACAGTATTTTTACAACAGCTTGGACGTGGTCTGAGACTTGCCGAGGGTAAGGATTGTCTGACGGTGCTGGATTTTATTGGACAGGCACATAAAAAATATAACTTTGAATCCAGGTTTGCGGCACTTCTTGGAAATACAAAGAAAAGTGTGAAAGAAGAAATTGAACGAGGATTTCCTCTTCTTCCAAAGGGTTGTTATATCAAGCTTGAAAAGCAGGCACAGCGTTATATTCTTGATAATATACGTCAGTCTGTAGGAAGTAAAAACGCCATTGTCAGACGTCTGGAAACCTTTGAAGAAGATTCGGGAAGGAAACTGACACTTGCTAATTTCCTTGATTATTATAATCTTGATATAAGCTCTATATATGCAACAAAATACAGCTTTGCAAGACTTTGTGTACAGGCGGGCGTTAAGGCAGATTTCAGCGAATCTCTTGAAGAAATCATCACAAAGGCACTTCCAAGACTTTCATATATTGACTCTCACAGGTGGATAGAATTTATAATTGATTATCTGCCGGGAGTATATGACTTTACTGACAGAGATTTTAATGGCGTACAGCAGAAAATGTGGCAGATGCTTCAGTATACGATATGGCAGAAATCATGGGAGGACTGCGGTTTTACAGATTTGCTTGATGGATTCAGAAAAATCGCAGATTCTCCGGTTATGCTTGCTGAGATTATGGAACTGCTTTATTACAAATACGATAAGATAGACTTTATTTCTGAGCCTGTACAGGTAAATTATGATTGTCCTTTAGATGTTCATTGCAGTTATACAAGAGATCAGATACTTGTGGCACTGGACTTCATGAAACCAAATACGGTTCGTGAAGGAACAAAATATCTTGATGACAAGAAAACAGACCTGCATTTTATAACGCTCAACAAATCAGATAAAGAATATTCTCCCACAACCATGTACAATGATTACTCTATTAATGACACGCTGTTCCACTGGCAGAGCCAGAGTACAACAACTCCTCAAAGCAATACAGGACAGAGATATATTCACCACAGGCAAAAAAGCTGTTATGAAATGTTGTTTGTTCGTGAGTACAAAAATTCAAGGCTTGGTGCAGCACCATATACGTTTCTTGGGCTTGCTGATTTCGTAAGTAGTGAAGGATCAAAGCCTATGGATATTGTGTGGAAGCTAAGAAAACCAATTCCCGCTAAATATATCAGAAAGACAAGTCAGATGGTGGTTGTTTAAGCGAATGACGCATTTTTAATGTATGGAAATTTGAAAATATGAATGAACAATTGCCCTGCACGGGCAGTGGCACTGCGTGCAGCAATGTCCCTGTTCCTCACTGACGTTCGTCACAGTGCCAGCCCCTTACGGGGCAATGTTAATTAATATATTCTTATTTTATTGATTTTTTTGAAAGTATATCTGTATAATAATATCATTAAATTATTATATATTATTTTAAAAATATTATAAATATAATAGTCATGGATAATAAAGTGAGAATTAAAAAGTATTTTGGAATTAAGAAACCCTTATGGATTTAAATTGTTTTTGTTGTAGATTCGATAAATTCAGCCATAAGGGTGATTTTTTCTTTGGGGGTAAAATGCTGATACAGTCAATAGCATTACTTTTAGAAATATGACAAATATGGTAGTGGTGACCTTCGGAACTGTTATTTTTACATTGAATTAATCCGGATTTGTGAAAACTGTAGGTTTCGGTCTGAACTGTCTGACTCAATTGTTATAAATGAAGATTTTCATTCTAACTTCCAAAAAATAGTAGCATTTTGAGATGAAGTGTGATAAACTAAAAATGCTGCAGCGGAAGGAAAAGAAAATGATTGAAATTAAAAAAGCAGCCTTGTATGCAAGGTTTTCTTCGGACAATCAGAGAACAGAATCTATTGATGCACAGGTCAGGGCAATGAAAGATTTCTGTACTCAGAATAAATGGAAAATTGTAGAAACTTATGTTGATGAGGCTTATTCGGCTACCAATGACCGCAGACCCAGTTTTCAGCGTATGATTGAAGACAGCGGAAAAGGAGTGTTTGATATAGTTCTCGTGCATAAGCTGGACAGGTTCAGTCGCAACAGATATGATTCTGCGATTTATAAGAATAAGCTTAAACATAACGGTGTACGCTTGTACAGTGTTCTTGAAAGACTTGATGATTCGCCTGAGTCAATTATTCTTGAGTCAATGCTTGAATCAATAGGGGAGTACTATTCTTCAAATATTGCAAGAGAGGTTATGAAGGGTTTAAAGGAAAATGCGTTTCATTGTAAACATACAGGTGGATCCGCGCCTTTAGGGTATGATGTCGGAGAGGATAAGAAGCTTGTAATCAACGAGCGTGAAGCCGAGTCTGTCAGGATAATCTATGATATGTATATAAACGGATACAGTTATCGTAACATAGCTGAATATCTTAATTCAAAGGGGTATGTCACTAAAAAAGGAAATAAATTCAAACCGAATTCTGTATCATTCTATGAGATACTGAACAATCTGAAATACACAGGTACTTATGTATACAACCGTTCTTCTTCAAAGGACTATAGTCACAGACGGAATAGTCACCGCTATAAGCCAGAAGAAGAAATAATAAAAATTACAGGAGGATGTCCAGCTATCATATCCAAAGAAACTTTTCAGAAAGCGGCTGAAAGAAGAAAATCAGTAACTGCTAAGGGGCAGTTAGGCTCAAAGCATTTCTATCTGTGTTCGGGTATTGTTGTTTGCGGAGAATGCGGCAAGAAAATGTTCGGAAGAAAACGCTTCGGGAAATATGCGTTCAACGTATACTGCTGTACATCATACAAAGCTGACTGCTGTAATATAAAGGAGGTTGATAGTGACAGATTGGATGAACATACCGTGAAGTTACTGGAACGGGAAATGTTTAATGAATCAGCAATGAAAAAACGAATTGCCGGGCTTAATAAACGTATCGAAAGGTATAATTGCAGGATTCCGGCTATGAGAAAATCTTTGAACAGGGAGCTTGATAAAATTAATACAGAACTCATAAAACTTCATAGTAAAAAAGAAAAATCTATTGAAACTTATGAAAAGATAAACACTCTGGAGTTAAGGAAAAATGATTTGGAATATGCAATTGATAATCTTCATGAAATAGAGTCTGTCAGTTATTCTGATTACAGTAATCTGATAAATCGGTTTTATGAATTAAAAGAGGATAATCTGCGTTTCCGTACGTTTGTTCAGGACTATATCACAAGTATTACGGTATACAGGGATAAGGTTGTTTTTTGTCTGAATTACGGTTTGGGAATCCTTGATGATGTTACGAAAAAATATACATTTGAAAGGAAATTGTTTAAGACGCCAACTCAAAAAATGTGATGGTTGGTAGTATAGGAGGAAACTATATGGGAGATATAAGTGTAATGGCGAGAAGACTTTCTGACGGCAGTGTCCAGTACGGCTGGTCTGGTAATGGAGGATATTGTCAGAATACAGGAATGAGGTTAATGTCGTGGTATAATGATCCGGAAAAGGTTGATTATCTTTTTGGACTCGGACAGACAGGAAGAATAGGAAAACCCGGAAGCGAAAATGGAAACGGAGACTGGTATGATTCGCATGAACTAACAGGGTATCCGTTCTGGCAGGGGACAAGTGAAAGGCAGATTTTCAGTAAAATAGCATTCGTTGATTACGGTTATTTTTATGATACCGATAACAAGTGGTATTATGTTGTACCGGACCCGTTCAGGATAAAAATTCCACTTGAATTTATCACAGAGTATCTTAACGAAAATGATTGTGACTTTGAATTCGATTACCTTGATGAGATAAGATATAGTCTGGTGATACATATATTCTGGTTTTACTATAACGAGAATCCTGAGTTCAGAGAATATATTGCGGAAAATCTCGATATTTCTGCAAAGGAAATACTTGTCACCCTGCTCAAAGATAAGTTTCCTGTTGGATGTCTGTATGACAAGTACAATCAAGTATACAGATATTTTGATGACTGGGTTGTAGTAGGCAGAGCAGACGGTAAGTTTACTTTCAAAGTGAGGAAAAAAGAGGAAAAGCATATCGAAACTATTGAATGGTAATTGTGCAGATTCAAGACCACAGCAGAATAGAACTGTTGTGGTCTTGCCAATTAATCAGCCATTGTTGGTTTGTCAATGATGCGTT
>DBQM01000051.1 GCA_002305725.1 Ruminococcus sp. UBA1394
TACAGAGATTTTTTCGCAGGGCCAGAGCAGTTAAGTAAATTTATTTGATTCATTGGTGTTTAGGTAATAAAAGGCACTGTTGTTCCGGCATTATGGTTCAGCAGTGCTGCTTTTTTTACCATAATAAATGAAGTGAATTCCGACTGTGAATGAATTATATCGGGACACCAGTCAATCAGCTTTTGCAGATTGCTCTGACTTATACGAAAAGCCGCTCTTGCTCCGCTGTAGATTCTGCCTATGCCAACAGAACCGATCCTGTATACATTTTCGCTTTCACAGCAATGAAAATTCTCTGACGGACAAAGTATTTTTACCTCATGTCCCAATCTGCGCATCTGCGTTTCAGGATTGAGAATGGACGTAACAACGCCGTTTATCATTGGCGTTTAACAAAACGGCATTAAAACTCACATAAAAAATACGCACATCCGAAGACGTACGTATCATAATCTGTTATTTTACCAGCAGCAGCGTTCCCGCAGTCATCATAACAAGACCAATCATGGATTTTTTCGTCAGCTTTTCTTTCAGCACAAAGTAAGAAAAAGCAATCGTTACCAGAATACTCAGCTTATCAATCGGCACAACTACACTTGCCTGACCGTCCTGCAAAGCCTTATAATAGCACAGCCATGACAATCCGGTGGTCAATCCCGAAATGCAGATAAACAGCATATTGCGTTTGCTGACAGCCTTGATTTCATTTTGTTTGCCTGTTACGAAAACCATGAGCCATGCCATAATCAGCACAACAATTGTCCTTATCGCAGTACCAAGATTAGAATCAATTTCGCTTATTCCGATTTTCCCGAGAATCGATGTCAGACTTGCAAATACAGCTGACAGGACAGCATACCATAACCAGCTCCAGCCTTTTGTTTCATTGTCAGACTGCTTTTTCGTTATCATAAGATAAGTGCCGATACCAATTAAGAGCATACAAATAACTTTGACTGCACTGAGTCTTTCCCCAAGAATCAGAAAAGCAAGCAGCATTGTCAGTATCGTACCTGACTTGTCAATGGGCGCAACCTTGTTTACATCACCTATCTGCAAAGCCTTAAAATAACAAAGCCAGCTGCCTCCGGTTGCAAGTCCTGACAATATCAGAAACAGCAGAGTTTTTCCCGAAATGCTGTCAATATCCTGATAAGCTCCGGTTATCAGGACCATAAGCCAGGAAAAAATCAGAACTATTATCGTCCTGATAGCCGTGGCAACTGTGGAATCTGTATTTTTGATTCCAATCTTTGCAAGCACGGCAGTAACTCCGGCAAAAAGAGCTGAACAAAATGCAAACGTAATCCACACAGCACATCACCTACGCTCTGAATCGGTATCCCACACCCGACAGTATCCATGCCCCGGATCCGCTCATACAGAGTTTCCTTATCGTAATTTTATTCATGCTGCTCCTCCTTTGGAATTGTCATTATGATTCGTAATCCTTTTGGCTGCAAATTTGCTGTACGGATTAATTATTGTCAGTCACCTCGTCAGAGTTTTTGGGGATTTCAATAACCGCTTTTGTGCCCTCCCCGGGAGTACTTTCAATTTTAAGTACGGCACCGCATATCATTTCAAGACGTTTCCGTACATTCTCAATGCCTACATGAGACCTGCCGTCGTTCTGATTTGCTTTTGAAGTGTCAAATCCGACTCCGTCATCTGTCACGGATATCTCAAAGCAGTTTTTCAGTTCACGGGATGATATTACAACAGTACCTCCGTTTTCTGCCTTGCCTGCCCCATGCTTTACTGCATTTTCAACCAGCGGCTGTACAGACAGAGACGGTATTTTAAAGTTCGTAGCCTGTATATCATAAACTATGTTCAGATATTCGTCAAACCTTATTTTCTCAAGGGAAAGATACTTCTTGATATGTGCCAGTTCATTTGTAAAATAAACCGGTCTGTCATTGTTAAGCGAGTCCATATTTCCTCTTAAATAGTCGGAAAAATCAGATATAGCTTTCTGTGCCGTTTCTGTATCCTTTTCACAAAGATAATAAATCGTGTTAAGACAGTTATACAGAAAATGCGGCTGTATCTGGCTCAGCATTATTGATATACGGCTGTTGGCAAGCTGTGCTTCCTGTTCACTTAAACGCTGTTTCTGTTCTGCATAATTTATGAGTATTGATATTCCCGCAAACACAATATAAAGCAAAAATGCCGCCAGCGTAAAAATCAGTCCCGAGGAGTTTCCCTTTATATAAAATGCAATTATGTCTGCAATAACTCCCGCTATGCATATAAATGACAGCTTTCTTCCTATATGAGTCTTTTTGTCTTTTTTTAAAAGGACGACATTCACCGCAATTATCACAATTCCGATGATAAGCATTATGTGAGTAACAAACAGCGTTTCCCTTAAATCAATAATACCCAAAATCTGCAAAATAAGCTGTAAAGTACCTGTCACCAGTGATAATATGCAGTATATTTCAAGGCAGGCACGACTTTTTCTGCCAAACCGCTTCCGTATTGACATGATAAGCGGAACTGTTCCGAACATCAGCATTATTACTGAGATATAATATACAAACGTACTTTTTTCCGCTGCTACCAGCGGAGTCGATCTTGTATCGGTTATTCTCCAAATCCCCAGCATTACAGCGAAAATACCTAATGCTGCAAGGCTTTCTCCCGGAGTTTTTCTGAAATAGTTATGTATGGCAATTATTATAAACAGTATACCCGTTATGATTGACGCTGCACTAAAAATCAACTGCGGCAGATCCATTTTGAGTCGCTGCAGACAAATATCAAACTGTGAACCTGTCAGAAATTCCACCTCTCTGTTTCGGAAACTCTCGTATACAGGCGTTATCTCTGCACGGATTTCCTTTCCTGCATCTTCGGGGTCAAGCGGTATTACGACCCAGCTGCTTCCTATGGTACGGGTGACCTTGTTTTCATCCGACGGCATTATACTGTATATCAGCTCTTCGTTTATATATACCTCTGCGTATTGATGTACTATGTAAAATCCGATACAGCTGCCCGTTTTATAATTCCCGTCTGCTTTAAAGCGGTATTCCTTTTTTATGCCCAGCGGTGTGTCCGGTGCGCTTATCTCGGTGCAGGTGTAATCCGTGATTTTTGAAAGTCCGGAATTTGCCCGTGTATTCATTATATCATTGTTTCTGATTGTCAGCAGATACGACAGCAGTATCACTATTACTGTGAATGAACATACCATTACTGCTGTTCTTATTTTTGAGAGTTTAGTCAGATTCATATTGACCCCTTGTTTTTTCAAAAAAGTATTTATAGTATATCATTTTTCAATTGCAAAATCAAGCCTTTATACGAAAACATTGACAGATTATGCATTAATAAGTATAATTATAAAATAATAATTTCAAAAAGGAGCTGAGCATTGTCTTGAAGATAATTGTTGTTGACGACGAAAAAATAGCACTTGATGGTATGGTGAGTGCAATAAAAAAAGCTGTACCTGACAGTGAAATACATAAATTCAGCAAATCAGAGGACGCTGCACGGTTTGCTGAAAATAACAAGTTTGAAATAGCCTTTCTGGATATTGAAATGAGGGGTATGAACGGAATAGAACTTGCGGAAATACTGAAGAAAAATAACCCGTCAGTTAACATTATCTTTGCAACAGGATACAATACTTACTCCATTGACGCTTTCAGACTTCATGCAAGCGGATATATTACAAAGCCTGTTACTGCAGAAAAAATTTCGGAGGAAATGCTGTATCTCAGAAATCCCGTCGAACAATCAACTGAAAAAAAATTAAAGGTTCAGTGTTTCGGAAATTTCGAGATTTTTCATGAGGGAAAACCGCTTAAATTTTCCCGAAGCAAAACCAAAGAACTTTTTGCTTATCTCGTTGACAGAAAAGGGGCGTCCGTAAACACAGAACAGATATGCGCTGTCTTATGGGACGGCAGGGACGATACCCCGCGTCTGCGAAATCAGGTCAGAAACCTTGTCTGTGACCTCCGTTCGACTCTGAAAGCTGTTGGCTCGGGCGATGTTTTTGTGGCAAGCCGCAACAGCTTTTCCGTCGATACTGAACTTATTGACTGCGATTATTACCGCTTTCTGAACGGCGAAAACGAGGTGATTTATTACGGTGAGTATATGTCGCAGTATTCATGGGCGGAAATGCGGCTCGGAAGTTTAATGATGAATAAAAAATCCGATTAAATTTATACAATATTAACAAATTTTATTACTTGTGGCGGTTTTGAAACGGTATTGAAACGTATTTGTGGCGGTGACTGTGATATAATACACATTAAGGCAAATTTTTTTAAAAAATTGCCGGAAAAATAAATTTTAGGAGGAAAATATCATGGTCAAAACCAAACTATCAAGGGCTCTGGCGTCGATTATTGCGGCTCTGACCCTGCTCATCTCAATTCCGCTTGACGCAGGAATCATTTCTGAAATTACTGCCGATGCGTATGAATTGTCAAATGTTACCATTGGTGCTATTCAAACGTATGAAAGTGGCTGCTTACAGGGTTTTAATCTGTCTTTTACGACGCCAGGTGGGGCATCTGCTGTATCAAGAATATCGGTTCAGAAACATAAGTTCAAAGATTCATATCCTGATTCTGACAATTCAAGATTTCAGACGTATGGAGATTTCACCGATTTCGGATATTATGCCGCAACACATTCATACAGCGATTATCCTGATGTGCCTGCTGACTGTGAATTTCTGGCATGGAATCAGTCCGGAACCTTTAATAGAACTGGTAATACAAGTTATCCGGATATGTATATATCCTTTGATGACAATATAGTTGACCTGAATCAGAATGCTACCTACTATGTGTATATGTGGGCGAAATATGATGGTAAGGTTTATCCTGACTGCCATATACTCACATTGAATTCAGGCGGCGGTAACATCTGGGATGAAAATACAGCGAATGAAGTAACATTCGACAATAGTACTGTTACAGGTGGAAGTATAACTGCCAGTCCTGCAAATGCAGGTCCCGGAACAACTATAACATTAACTGCGATGGCAGAAGAAGGATATGTTTTTAAAGAGTGGCAGACAACCAATAATAATATAACTTTTGCAAATGCTAATTCTGCTACTACAACATTTGAAATGCCTGACAGTGATGTAAACATTACCGCAGTATTTGAAACGGCTTGTACACATACTAACTCAACACATATTTCCGGTGTTGACAAAACCTGTACAACAGACGGATCGATTGAATACTGGCAGTGTAATGACTGCAGTAAGAAGTTCAGCAATGCAGAATGTACAGAAGAAGTGACAGATATAACAATTCCAATGTCACATGAATATAATAATGGTTTTTGTACTGTGTGCGGTGTTTATGAAGAACCGCAACTGGTTTCCGGAATATACGAGATTGAAAATGCCGGACAGCTTTACTGGTTTGCTGATAAGGTAAACGCCGGTGAAACAACTATAAACGGTAAGCTTATGGATGATATCGTTGTTAACGACAAGGTTATAAACGCAGACGGAACACTTGTTTCAGATGTAACAAATCTGAGACCATGGGTTTCTATGACAGACTACAACGGAACATTTGACGGTAACAACCACACAATCAGCGGACTTTACGTTAACTCAACCAGTACAAATGCTGGTCTTTTTGCAAACACACAGGACAGCGCTGTTGTAAAAAATCTCGGCGTTATCGGTTCATACTTTAAAGGTTATAAATTTGCAGCAGGTATTGCAGGACAGGGTAAGGGTATTATTCAGAACTGCTACAATATGTCAACAGTAACTGCAACATACAGAAATGCATTTGCTGCCGGAATATGCGCACAGTATAGCGGTTCAGGCTCAGTTGAAAACTGCTACAACATGGGCAATGTCGATATGGATGTAGCAATTCCATACAACGTAGTATATGCTTTTGAACCTGAGTGTGTATCAAATTGTTACTATCTTGGAACAGAAGCAGGCGCTGACGATGAAGATGGCTTTGCAGAGTTCAGGACAGAAGCAGAGCTTGAAAGCGGTGAAGTGGCTTATCTTCTTGGCAGTGCCTTCGGACAGAACATTGACAACGGCGAAGCAAATCAGGGTTATCCTGTTCTCGGCGGAGCTGAGGTCTATACTTATATGATTCATGAAACATGTATTATAGATTCTGAAACTACAACAGGATATACAAATACAGAAAATCATGAAAATTATTATCCGGCACATCAATTTGCAAATTATACTTATAACAATGATGAAACATGTACTGAAAATGGTACAAATACCGGTACATGTACAGTCTGCGGGGAATCATCAACAGTTGAAGCTCCTGATACAGCCCTCGGACATGATTTTGATTCAGACGGTTTCTGTACAGTATGTGACGGCTATCAGCCGGCTGTTCTGAGCAATGGCGTATACCAGATTTCCAATGCAGGTCAGCTTTACTGGTTTGCTGAAAAGGTTAACGGCGGAGAAACAGATGCAAATGCAAAGCTGATAAAGAATATTGCAGTTAATGAAAATGTTATTGTTGACGGACAGCTTACAGCAACTGCTTCTGAATTAAGAGAATGGGTTCCTATTAATGAGTATGCCGGTACATTTGACGGTAATGGTCATACAATCAGCGGACTTTATATGAGTGATTATTATGAATATAATCAGAACAATGGTCTGTTTGAAAGTATCCAAACAAATGGTCATGTTTATAAGCTTGGTGTTACTGATTCATATTTCGCAGGCAGTGTGGACGGATCAATTACGAAGTATGCAGGCGGTATTGCCGGTTATAATTATGGCGGAACTATTGAAGATTGTTATGCGTTGAACGTTTATTTCAATGTTACTAATAATTCATATGCTTCTGCAGCTTCATACAATGGCATTTCAAACGGAACTGCAGCAAATAATTGTTACGCAGTTATCTTTAATTTAGCTGATAAATCTAAAAACGGATTTAACAGCTATAGCGTTTCTGACAGCAGCTATTATTATTTAACTCATCTTGCTAATAATAATGAAGTTGTAAAAAATGTTGAATTTGCAGACTTTGCAAGCGGTAAACTTACAGCTGCACTCAACGGCACAAGAACAGGTTCTGCTGCTGTATGGGGACAGAAGCTCACAGGCGCAGATAAAGACGCTTATCCTGTATTCAGCAGCAATAAGGTTTACAGCGGCTACAAGCACGGTGAAAACACAATAACTTACACAAACGACAGCACAATGAAGCTTCACAGCGATGCGGCTTCTGAGGAAAACAATAATCATAATTCCAGTCTTGATGCAAATTCAATAAGAATTGCCGGAGATGACTGCCATGCTTACACATGTTCAGTCTGCGGCGAGGAATTTGAAAAGGCACATGATTTCGGAAACGGTCAGTATAAGGCAACTTCAGACGGTGCTATCCACTATATTCAGTGTCAGGACTGCGGTTACAGAAGAGTTCACTCTGCTGATATGATTTATACACAAAATTCAAAGTATCATGTCGGAGCGTGTGAACATGAAGGCTGTAATTATACAGTTGACAAGGAAGCTCACGAATTTACAAGATTCTTTAAGGGCGACGCTGAAAAGCACATCGCAGTCTGCGAGGAATGCGGATTCGTAACTGCAAAAGAACATAACTTTGTAAATGGTGTATGTAAGGACTGCGGTTATGAAAAGCCTCTGGAAGATACTGTTAATATAACTAATGTTACATTTACTGTGGCAAGTGGTAAAAACAGAGTTGTATTTGAAGTTGAGAGAGATGTTCCTGTTAAGTATACTATGCTTGAGTATGGTATAATTTACTCCAGCAACGGTGCTGTTACAGATGTTGAGAGCGCTGATTCACTTCTTGTAAAGAATAATGTTGATGGTACAGATATCAAGATTATGAAATCGAGCAATTCTGTAAACTCAGGAAAAACAACTATTCGACTGATTGATTCTGGCTCGGGAGTAATTGCAAGACCATACGTTCTTGTGAGAAATGCTGACGGACAGGAAGTCTATGGTTATGGTGCAGTTGCACAGGGCAATTACAAAGAACTTGCTGAAAAAGCTATTAAGGACGCCACAAGAGTATCAATAATTAAGGTTCAGAATGATGTGGTTGTTAATAGTAAAAACAGAGTAGCATTCTCAGTCATGAGAGATGTAAAGGAAGGCTATACTGTTATTGAACGTGGTATCGTTTACAGCAGTGATGGACAGATAAGCAGTCTGGAACAGGCAGAAGAAAAGCTTTATATCGGTAACAGCGGTGTTAAAGTAATGAGGTCTGCAAGCGTTGTTCCTAATTACGGTATATTAAAAGTTAATCTTACTGAACTCGGTAACGGTGTCTATGCAAAGGGATATGTTGTTGTTAAGGACAGCTATGGAAATACGGCAACAGTTTATTCTGAAGCAGATTACGGAAAAAATACTCTTGAAAGTAATAATTAAATTAATTGGTTGCTTTTAAAGGAGGTGATATAAAATGTCAGCTAAGGAAAAATATACATCAGCTGAACTGGAAATTGTTGAGTTCGATAACGAAGATGTTATAACTACCAGTGAAGTATGGACTGAAGAATAATAATTGATGTACCTTAATTGAACTCATCATAAGAGCCCCTGCACTTTTCAGTGCAGGGGCTCTTTTTATTTAAGGTTTCTTGTTTTTGAAGATTCGGAGTATTTAAGGCAACACCGCACAATTAACGGCTAACGCCTTTGCCGCACATCTGCTTG
>DBQM01000021.1 GCA_002305725.1 Ruminococcus sp. UBA1394
GCAAGCAGATGTGCGGCAAAGGCGACAGCCGCTAATTGTGCGGTGTTGCCTAAAACTAACGGGCGACCAATGGTCGCCCCTACAAATAACCCCATTTTACGCTATCGTAGGGGGCGAGAATTGCTCACCCGAATACTTGAAAATGAACTTTTCTACAGTCTGAAGGACATCCATGTGGACGTCCCCTCTAATCACTTCTTCTTCGCATTATACTTTTCAAATGCCTCTTTGACATCACCGTCAAAAGCAATTTTTCCGCCGTTCAGGTAAATCGCCCTGCTGCACGTTTCATTCATACTCGCCATAGAGTGACTTACGAAAAGAACCGTTATTCCGGAATTTCTGAGCTCCTTTATTTTTCCCTCACATTTTTTTCTGAATTCAGCGTCGCCTACGCTTAACGCCTCGTCTATTACAAGAATATCCGGACGGATATTTATATTGATGGAAAATCCCAGACGCATTTTCATACCGCTTGAATAGGTCCTTACAGGCTGGTCGATATACTCTCCCAGTGCCGCAAACTCTATGATATTCTGCTCAATCTCGGCAATTTCCGATTTTTCAAGTCCCAGCAGATAGCATTTGAGATATATATTTTCACGCCCCGTCATATCAGCAGAAAATCCGGCTGTAAGCTCCAGGAGTGCGGCAACCTTTCCCTTTACAGATATATTTCCCGAAGTCGGAAAGGAAACGCCTGTTATCATCTTTAAAAGTGTTGATTTTCCGGCACCGTTCCTGCCGATTATACCCACAGATTCTCCCTCTTTTATTTCAAAGGAAATATCATCTATGACTTTATGTTTTTTTACGTTTTTATTGTTGTTGAAAATCGCTCTGAATCTTTCCCGTCCGCTTTTGTAAAGAAAATATTCCTTGCTAACGTTTTCAAACTTTATAACAGTATTACTCATTTATCTGTTCTCCTCTTTAAAGCACGTCCGGAAGTATTTTTCTGAGCTTTTTGTAGTAATGCGAACCAACAAGTATTATCAGAATAAATTCCGCAAAGAATACTATGGTTTCGGTGGTGTAATTGCTGTCGAAAATAAATGTTTCATAGAGGAAACTTTTTCTGTAGCCGTTGATGAAATAGTTTATCGGATTGAAATACATCAGCGTTTTCAGATACTTGTTGCTGACATCATATGTGTCCCAGAAAATGCCCGACAGCCAGAAAAGTCCTGTCATAATTGAATTAATAAGGTTTTCAAAGTCCTTGCTGAAACCGCTCAGCGGAGCAGTCGCCCATGAAAGCACAAGGAAAAACAGGAACATCATCGGCATATAGTAAAAAATCTGGAGATTGTAAACTGAAGGACCGTAACCCATACACAACAGCACTACATACATTATAACGCACATTCCTGCGTGTATTATAAGAGAAGAAAGCGCTGTGAACGTCATGATGTTTGAAACGGGAAAAGAAAGCTTTGTCACAAACTGGCTGTTTATCCTTATTGAACGTGAACCGCCGATTATTTCCTCGCTGATAAAAAACCACGGAATATATCCCGAAAGCATGAAGACGAATCTCGGATAACCGCTGACCATGCCCGAATGCTTTATTCCGACTGAAAACGCAAACCACAGTATAAAAAGCGTAAAGCTTGGCTTGATAAGCGCCCACAGCGGCCCCATTACAGCGCCCTTATACTTTTTGATAAGGTCGTTTACCGCAAGCATCCAGATTTTTTTCCATTGTCCCCTGTGCTCCGAAATAATTTCCGCAGCGCCGAATTTTTCTTTAAGCTTATCTGTCATATTTCATCATCTCCGCATCTGAATATCTCTCCTGCAACTCTCTCTGCACAGTCTGCGCTGTCAAGAGGGCTGAATTTTTTTCTGAAAGCCTCCATAGCGGCTTTGTATTGAAGCAAGCCGTCACCGCCGTTTCGCATATCCTCAAGGACGCTGTTTAAGCAGGCCTCAAGCTTTGGCTGGGTCTGCGCAGTAAATCCAGGCAGCATGGCAGTACCGAAATAGAAGTCACGCATTTTCGTCATGTATTCGCTTACATCGTAAAGATAAAACAAAATCGGACGGTTTAAGTTGGCGTAATCAAAAAACACGCTTGAATAATCGGTTACAAGGATATCGCTTATAATGTAAAGGTCGTTTATGTCGTCATAGTCAGAGGCGTTAAGCACATAGCCGCTGAATTTTTCAAAGTCAAACCTGTCCGCAATAAAATAATGGGCACGGAAAAGTATGACAAAATCATCTCCGCAGTTTTGCCGCAGACTTTCAAAGTCCAGCGCAAGCTTCAGCTTATATCCCTCACCGCCGTACTGATTGTCACGGAACGTAGGGCAATAGAGAATGACCTTTTTATTTTCCGGTATTCCGAAATGCGCTTTTATTCCCCTTACCTTTTCATCATCAAAGGTAAAAAGTGCATCATTTCTGGGATACCCTTTTTCGATTATGATATTTTCCTTTCCAATGGATTTAAGATTGAAAGCGGAAACAAGCTTTTCAGTACAGAAAGGCGACGGAGAAAGCATTAATGAAATCTTCTTTGCCTCGTTTGTGTACTCACTGTAAATCTCCTCTGTGGTAGATGTGGCATTTCCTGCCGCCTCAATGTCACAGCCTATCTTCTTGAACGGCGTACCGTGCCAGCACTGCACATACCTCTGTCCCTCTGCCGGCGTTATAAAGTCACGCAGCCTTGAATTGACTATCCATGTACCAGCCTTTGCGTAATACTTAAACGACTCCGCCGAATCGAATTTAACAAGTGTCGTGTTTTCGGGGAACTCACCGTGTGCCTTTAAATCTCTGAAAACCCACACATAGCGGTAATCCTTAAACTCCGGCGACTTCTGCATATACTCATAAATCGCCTTTGGACTGCATGAATACCCTCTCCCCTGGAACGACTCAAAAAGCACAAGCTTCGGGTCCGGCTTTTCCTTTTTTGAAACTTTCTCAAAGGTTTCAGCTTTGTTTTTAAGGTAAAGCTTTTTCAGTACGCTCTTTAAAAAAGGTATTTCCTTGATTTTTTCCTTTATACTCATTTCTGTTTCCTTATTCCCAGAGTTTCGACAGCCCTGCGGCAGTTTTCGCCGTCACCAAATCTGTTGAAAAGACTGTTCAGTTCTTTCCTCTTTTCCTTAAAGCTGTCCTTTCCCTCAAAAACCGACTTTACAAATTCGAGCATTTTGCCGCCGTCGGAGAATACCTCTCCGGGCATATAGTCAGACGGGTTTTCAAAGGTGAACCCACGCTCGCTGCCGTATTTTTCAATATCCTTTACCGCAAAACCAACAGGGCGGTCAAGCAGTAAATAATCAAAATAAACAGACGAATAGTCTGTGATAAGACAGTCCGCACGTCCAAGCAGAGTGTAGAGGTTGAAATTTTCCCTCTCAAACTGCCGCTGGGTCATTATCTTTATATTTTCAAAGCCGGAATACTGCGAAATATCTGCCTCTGAAAGCGGGTGCAGCTTTACGAGTACCCTCCAGCCGTATTCTGCGCACATTGAGTCGAGCTGCTGAAACTGTTCCTGTGTCAGAATATCAAGCTCATCAGAGAAACCTTCTCTGAAAGTCGGCAGCCACAAAAGCAGTTTTCCGCCGTTTACGGAATCCGACGCACTTCTTATCATCTCGTCAGTCCTCGGCTGACCACATATTGCAATCTGACTGTCATCACAGCTGAAGCTGTCTTTCATTATACCACGAAAGAACTCAGAAGTACATAAAATGTATGTAAAATAGTTGTAATCTGTCTTTTCAAAGCCGGAAACCATGTTTCCGACACGTTTCAGCGGCATACCGTGCCACAGATTGAACACAGCCTGTCCACGCCTTGGTTTTACTGGATATTTGCCGAAACAGTAAAAGGCATAGCGGCAGGTAAAAAAGCTGAAAAGTCCCCGGATATTGCTGACAAACCGGACGTTTTTCTGCGCCGTCTGATGTTTATAGTCATTCAGACTGCAAATGATTTTATATTCCTCGTTATAGCCGTTTTCAATAAGATAATCGTAAACTGCCCTTACATTGTCACGGAATCCGAGATTGGAGTAAAGGAAAATCTTCCTGTCGTTTTTAGGGACAATACTGTTTATGACATTCAGAAAAGACCACAGTTTTCTGGGAGCAGATTTCAGTATGCTCATTTTTCTACCGTCTTTCTCAGAAATTTTGAATAGATGAATATGCGCATACGGTTTGGCACAAGTCCTACGGCAATATGGGCGGCGCAAGCGTAAATAAAGTCGAAAAAGCCGCAGTAGCCCTCTTTTAACATTCTTTTGCGGAATTTAAGAGCAGCTAAGGTGTACTGGAAGCCGCCTCTCCTGCCGTACATTCCTTTTCCGGCACGCATATAGACAAGCGGCTGTCTGATATTATACGCCTTACAGCCCCGCCTTAACATTCTGAGCCAGAGGTAGTAGTCCTCAAACCAGTGACACTCCATGTAGCCGCCCGCCATATACACCTGCTGCTTGCGGAAGGCTGTACAGGGATGATTGAAAGGATTGCGGCGCTTTGCGTAGTTTTTTATCCGTGCGGACGTTTTGGGCAGTTCCTTGTATGCAAGGATATCGTCAGTACTCTTGTCAAATTCTGCGACCGTTCCGCTTACGATGTCTGCATTCTTTTCTCTGAAAGCGTCCAGCTGAAGCTTCATGCGGTCGGGGAAAGCGATGTCGTCGCTGTCCATTCGTGCGACAATATCGTTTTTGCAGTAGTTAAGACCCGTTTCCAGCGCAGCGGCAAGTCCCTTGTTCTTTTCGCAGTAAATAACATTTATATAAGGGTATTTCTCCCTGAATTCATCTATGACCAGATAGAGAGCGGAGGTAAGCTGACCATCGCAGACGATTACGAAATCGTTCGGTTCAACAGTCTGTTCAACCATGCTTTTTATACTTTCACGAAGATTTTCCGGCTTTTCCTTTGCATATACGGACATAAGCACAGAATATTCATTAGGCATACAATTCGCTCTCCTTTGATAAGTAATACCCTATTAGTATACCCTTTTGAAACGATAATGTCAAGAAAATGATAAATCTTTGTAAAACGTAACACGAAATATATAAATTTACAGAGATAGTTTACCCTTTTTAAACAATCAGGGGACGCATAGGCGTCCCCGCAGACTGTCAAAAAAAGTTTATTTTCAAGTATTCGGGCGAGCAATGCCCGCCCCTACGACAGCGTAAAATGTAAGATTATTTGTAGGGGCGACCATTGGTCGCCCGTTATTTCAGGTTTTGTCAACAAACTGAAGGGACGCTTCTGCGTCCCTTAAATTCATCTTAAACAAGTCAACATCATACCGAATAATCGTCATGATTATCTCTTGAAAAACATAACTGTTGCTGTTATACTATTCCTTGCTGAAAGAATCCTTATTTTCAGCGGCTGCACGCTTTCGTGCCTCTCCCGGACTGCATCCGTACTGCTCCTTGAACTTCTTTACAAAGAGCTTGTAATTATGGCAGAAGCCGTTTTTGTCGGCAATACTTCCGATAGTGTAGTCTGTGGTAAGTATATCATGATAAACGTGCTCCAGGCGGACTGCGAAAACATAGTCCATAAAGGTCATGCCCATATATTTTCTGAAAAATCTTGCGAAATATTCTCTGTTCAGAGCTATTGTTTCAGCAGCGTCGTTTAATGTGATATTTTCAGCATAGTGCTGATTGGCAAACTGGATAACAACTCCCAGCCGCTGAATATTTCTGTCAGTTTTCTTTTTCAGCGTCGGGTCTGCCGCAGACTTGAAATTCATCACAAGCTTATAAAGCAGTCCATAGAAAATGGAGTTGAAAAGCGGAAGAAAACCGTCACTCCTCGGCGCTTCATAAAGCTGTCTGAGTTTTTCAAGGTCGTCCTTTATAAGCTGTAATTTGTCATTGCAGCTTTCCGGCGAAGGACAGACACATTTGAATGTTATCAGGTCAAAATCCGGAATATTCCTCTTGAGAATATCAAACGGTATCTGGAGCAGCATATGCCTGCTCTTTTCACGGCATACCACAGAATGAATTGTCTTTGAATTGACAACAACAAATCCTCCCGGCAGCAGAACACATTCCCTGCCGCCTATATTCATCGTGATTTTGCCGGAAAGAAGATAGACTATTTCAAGCCCGTTGTGCCAGTGCTTGGAATTGAAGAAGCCGTCCGTATCGTATATGACATATTTCATACCGGTTTCTGTCTGGTAATGAATTTGTTCATGACTGTAATTTTCCATAATGCATAATCCCTCCGAAATTACAGAAATGCAACCTATAATTTAATCGCTCTTTATATTTTAACATATCTTTTAAAAAAATGCAATACCCTAAGTTAACAACCGCTAATCATACTGTGGTATTGCCTGAAGAAAGGATGATAAGCCATGTCAATGACAAAAGAAATGACCGCAGGAAAACCTTACAGACTCATTTTAAGCTTTGCCGTACCAATGATAATCGGCAACATTTTTCAGCAGCTTTACAACATGGTAGATACTGTTATCGTCGGCAAGTATGTGGGCGTCAACGCTCTTGCCGGGGTCGGCTCAACGGGTGCGATAAACTTTCTGGTTATCGGCTTTGCCCTTGGCGTGTGCAGCGGATTTTCAATCATGATTGCCCAGCGTTTCGGCGCAGGTGACTACTCCGAAATGCGAAAATACATATCCCATTCAATATATCTGTGCATAGCAGTCGCAGTTATCCTTACAACAGGCACAATGCTGCTGACAAAGCCTATTCTTACACTCATGAATACGCCCCAGGAGATTTACGATTATGCATACAGATACATTATAATCATATTTGCCGGAATCTCTGCAACAATGTTTTACAACATACTTTCAAGTATTCTCCGTGCATTAGGCGACAGCAGGACTCCGCTGATATTTCTCGGGGTTTCGTCAGTACTGAACGTCGGTCTTGACCTGCTCTGCATTATCGCCTTTGACATGGGCGTTGCCGGCGCTGGTGTTGCAACAGTGGTTTCCCAGGGCGTGTCAGCCGTCCTCTGCCTGATATACATGAGAAAGAATTACGACATACTCAGATTTGAAAAGGGCGAACTGAAATTTGAACTTCAGAAAGCAGTAAGGCTTATAAGCGTTGGAATACCAATGGCGCTTCAGTTTTCCATTACTGCGATAGGAAGTATCATTTTACAGAGTGCCGTAAATTCTCTGGGTACTTCGGCAGTTGCGTCGGTTACGGCTGCGTCAAAGATACAGACAGTTGCCGTAGGACCTATGGAAAGCCTTGGAATAACAATGGCTACCTACTGCGGACAGAACAGGGGTGCCGGAAAATACACAAGAATCCGTGTGGGTATACGTCAGAGCCTTATTATGTCCATGATTTACTGCGTTACTGCTGCCGTTGTACTGTCGTTCCTGGGCGGTGCAATAACAACGCTGTTCGTTTCCTCAGAACAGACTTCTCCGGAAGAACTGAAAGAGATAATCGGTCTTTCCGTAAAATATTTAAGGCTCAACGCTGTGTTCTATCCGGTTTTAGGAGTACTGTTTATCCTGAGAAACGCTTTGCAGGGCATGGGTTACAGCGTTCTGCCGATGATGGCAGGAGTAAGTGAGCTTGCGGCAAGAACCCTTGTTGTGTTTGGATTTGTTTCTTCATACGGCTACATGGCGGCCTGCCTTGCAAGTCCTGTCGCATGGATATTTGCAGATGTACTGCTTGTTTCCGTTTACTTCTTAAAAATGAGGTCGCTCAGAAATGAGCTTGTTTTTCATAAAAGGGCAACAGCGTAAAAATTATCTCCGGATTTTTAAGTCCGGAGATTCTCTTTGTATAAAATAACGGGCGACCAATGGTCGCCCCTACATATAAACCAATTTTTCACGCTTTTGTAGGGGCGAGCATTGCTCGCCCGAATACCTGAAAATGAATTTTTTCTACTAAATATTCCGCCAGACTTTTATTCCCTGTTAAAATCAGCAAGCTCAAGTCCTTCGTTTTTATCAAGCGCCCAGTTTATGTTCCATTCGCTTGAAAACAGTAAAAGGAAGTTATCCTTAAAGTCCTGCACAAGCTTTGTATCCGAGCTTATAACAAGGTCTTTCGGCTCAACAGGGCTTTTGTCTATCCATCTGATATATGAATACGGCAACGGCTCACGGATAATCTCAACGTTATACTCGTTTTTCATGCGGTACTCAAAAACCTCAAACTGCAAAACGCCGACAACGCCAACAATAACCTCTTCCATACCTGTAAACGGTTCCTTGAAAATCTGGATAGCACCCTCCTGTGCTATCTGTTCAGTACCCTTTACAAACTGCTTTCTTTTAAGGGTGTCCTTGTGTCTTATTCTTGCGAAATGCTCCGGCGCAAAGGTCGGGATTCCCTCGAATGTGACCTTTTTCTTAGGACTGCATACTGTGTCGCCGATAGAAAAAATACCCGGGTCGAACACGCCGATAATATCTCCGGCATAGGCGCTTTCGATTATCTCTCTGTCCTGTGCCATCATCTGCTGAGGCTGTGAAAGACGCATTTTCTTTCCGCTCTGTACATGGAGTACTTCCATATCACGCTCAAATTTTCCCGAACATATACGCATAAATGTAAGTCTGTCCCTGTGCGCCTTGTTCATGTTCGCCTGTATCTTGAATACGAATGCGGAAAATTCCTCGTCAAAAGGCTCTGCCGTACCCTCAACGCATTGTCTTGCAAGGGGCGGTGTGGTCATTTCAAGGAAGCTTTCAAGGAACGGTTCAACGCCGAAGTTGGTAAGCGCCGAGCCGAAAAATACCGGCGAAAGCTTACCCTTTCTCACAAGCTCCATGTCAAACTCCTCGCTTGCACCGTCAAGCAGTTCAATATCCTCAAGGAGAGTTTCACGGTGGTCTGCGCCGATAAGGTCATCAAGGGAGCTGTCGTTTAAGTCCACTTCAACAGCGTCCGCCTGCTTGCTGTTGCCGTTGGCGGAAAAGCTGATTATATGCTTTGACTCACGGTCGTAAACACCCTTGAATTCCTTGCCGGAACCGATAGGCCAGTTTACAGGATAGGTTTTGATTCCCAGTTCTTCTTCAATCTGTTCAAGCAGGTCGAAAGGATTTCTTGATTCACGGTCCATTTTGTTGATAAACGTGAAAATCGGTATGTTCCTCATAACGCATACCTTGAAAAGCTTTCTTGTCTGGTTTTCAACACCCTTTGAGGCGTCAATTACCATAACTGCGGAGTCCGCAGCCATAAGGGTACGGTAAGTATCCTCCGAGAAGTCCTGATGTCCCGGAGTGTCAAGAATATTTATGCAGAAGCCGTTATACTGAAACTGAAGTACCGACGAGGTAACGGAAATACCTCTCTGCTTTTCAATTTCCATCCAGTCGGAAACAGCGTGTCTGTCTGATTTTTTGCCCTTTACAGCACCAGCCTGGTTGATTGCGCCTCCGTAAAGGAGCAGTTTTTCAGTAAGGGTGGTTTTACCTGCGTCCGGGTGTGAGATAATGGCGAAGGTACGCCTTTTGTTTATTTCCTTTTGTAATTCTGTCAAATTTTATTCCTCCAGTAATCAGTTAGTCAACATATATTCTCGGAACTCTTTTTGAGATTCCGCATACTACTTCATATCCGATAGTACCGTAAAGTGACGCAAGCTCGTCGGCGGTTATCTCCTCACAGCCGTCACGTCCGATAAGAGTAACAATATCCCCCTCGCTTACATCTCCGGCGTCGGTCACGTCAAGCACAAGCTGGTCCATGCATATTCTGCCAATTATAGGGCAGCGTTTTCCTCTCACAAGCACTTCTGCCTTGCCAGAGAGAAGTCTTGAATAGCCGTCCGCATAGCCGACAGTTACCGTTGCCGCCTTTATCTTATCCTCCGGTGCACGGTAAGTTCTGCCGTAGCTTACGCTGTCCCCTGCGTGCAAGTCCTTGACCTGCGAAACCACAGCCTTTAAGGACATGACAGGCTTTATGTCGATAGGCACTTCAACAGGGTAATTCGGCAGCAGACCGTACATTATAATGCCTGCTCTTGCAAGGGTACTGCGTGAATTGTTGTGGTGACAGAGTCCGGCGCTGTTTAAGAAATGGAGATGCTTTAAGCTGATTCCACGTTCTTTCAGTATATCGTAAACCTTTATAATGAAATCCGCCTGTTTTTCTGTGTACTGCTCGCTTTCGCTGTCGGGAGTATCGGCAACTGCAAAGTGGGTGTAAAGTCCCTCTGCGCTGATTTTCGGGAGGGCAAGTATCTTCTCCACCTCGTCTGCACACTCCTCCGGTGAGGAGAATTTCAGTCCTATTCTTCCCATTCCGGTGTCAATTTTTATGTGACAGCGGACTTTGCCCTGTGCATTTTCGTTAAGCTCACGGGCATAATCAAGAGAGAGAACCCCCTGGATTATGTTGTTTTCTATCAGTTCGGGAGCGTATTCCGGCGGAGTGTAGCCTAAAATAAGTATTTCTCCGTCCGGGCAATGTTTTCTGACGCTCACAGCCTCGTCAAGGTTTGATACCGCAAAATATGTAATACCGCATTCACAAAGCTTTTTTAAAATATCCCCCTCACCGTGACCGTAGGCGTCTGCCTTTATCACAGCCATGATTTCTGTATCTTTACACAGCAGAGATGATATTTCTTTGATATTGTGTTCAAGCGCAGAAAGGTTTATTTCTGCCCATGCTCTTTTTAAATATGGTTTCATGTCAGCATTTTCCCCGAGGGGTACTCCTCCTGTCTTTACTTTTGTTCAATCCTTATTATTATACTACTTTTTTCAGTAAAAGTGAAGAGGGTTTTTGAAATTTTTTGCCTTTACAAGACTGGGGTTTGTTCATTTCTCGTCTTGCAACAAGAAACGAACCAAAGAAATGCACCTGCTCAAACGCCGCAGGAGGCTTGTGCGGCTTGCGCCGCAAATCACTGCGATTTGGTTAGTAAACTCAACTGGGTCGGTACATACTTGGAGATTCATAATTACAACATTAATGCGCCTGCTTTACCGAAGCGGATAAAAAACATTATTTGGTTAGTATTTTAACTTATGTTTTCGCTTAACAGTATTTAACTAACAAAATAAAGTTTACTAAAGCTTTCATTTTGATAGAACGATTTCTATTGCAATTATGGTTAAGCCAGTTTAAACAACGCAGTCATGCCCGTTAACAATATTGCAGTGATTTGCAGCTACGCTGCACAAGCCGCCCACGGCGTCTGAGTGGGTGTCCATTCTTTGTAACTTTCTTTGGACAAGCAAAGAAAGTTAATACCCCCCGAGAACGAAAAAAGTACATCTAAGGACAATCAAAAAAGTACATACCACAAAAACCTTTTGTTTCTTTTCGCCGAAAAGAAATTATCAACCTTACGGAGTAAAATCCTCTATAAGACGGTTGAGTTCGGATTCGGTGGGGACAAATATACCGTCTTTAAGCTGACTGCGGTCATATTCCGACATTACTGACACTGAAATGCCAAGAAGTCTGAACGGTGTTTCGCTGCTGCCTCTGAAAACTGCAAGTTCGCCGTTGTACTCCTTTAAAGTATAGCCAATCTCCTCCTGCGTTTCCACAACGCTGTTTTCAACGCTTTTTCTGTGCGCCTCGGCACGCTGGGTCTTTACTGAATATGCAAGTGAAACTATAACTATAACAGCAGAAATTGCCATTGAGGTCACTAAGGTATACAGAATGTGTTTTCGGGTCATTGCTTTTCTCCGTTCCGCCGCCTGCTTTTCGGTTGATTTTCACCTGCGGCATAAGTATTTCTCTTATTATTGTCCATTTTTTTCAAAATATACCACCTATTTTTTTAAAAAAAGACTTAACAGAGTCTGAAAAGTGTGATATAATAAAAAATGCAAAGCATTTATTATGATTTATTTTAATGCCCTTGCAGATACGCAAATCAAAGATTTGCTCCCTGCATATCGGGCAATTATAGCAAAAATCTTTGATTTTATGCTATAATAAGAAAGTATACATGAAAGGAAAACCGGGAGCAATCCCGAATCAGAACTTGTTCTCATAGGATTTGTGCATAGATTTTTGAGCATAATTTGGCTGAGAACAAGGCAAAAATTTGCAGGCATACTGGCGTATGGCAAAATTTTTTAACGCAGTTATCAGACAAATTTGCCAAAAAGATATGTGCAATAGCCTATGAGAACAAGTTCTTATACAAAACGTTAACAGAGGTATTGAATAATGACAGATAAACACTATAACAGCGGTTCATCTGAACGCAGACCGAGAAGCAATCCGGCTAATACCGGAAAAAGACCTGCTCAGAGAAAACCGCAGACGCAGTCCGGCTCAAGAACTGCCGGAAGAACAACTGCCCCGAACAGAACAGCGGCAGCAAGACCAAAGACACAGTCCGCAGCCGGCAGAAGCAGGACAGGACGCACAGCGCCTGCAAAACCGCCGGTAAGGAAAAAGGAAAATCCGAAGCTTGCAGTTATCAAAAAGCTGTTCGCTATTTTAGGAACAACGCTGCTTTCAATCTTTCTTGTGGTAGTTATCACCGGAACGATCGTCGGTACAGCAATGACGGTTTACGTCCTTGAATTTATGGACGAAACCTCCGACGTAACCATCACAGAGCTCGCAAGCAGCGCAAACACCATTGTTTATGCAAACAAGGGCAAAGACGAGCTTGTTCAGCTTTACACCGTAAAGAACGAGGTACAGCGTGTACCTGTTGATATTGAGGATATCCCTCAGCACGTCAGAGATGCATTTGTGTGCATAGAGGACGAGCGTTTCTACTCCCACGAAGGCGTTGACTACAAGAGAACCTTTGCAGCTTTTGCAAATATGTTTATACATATTTACGATACACAGCAGGGCGGTTCGACCATAACACAGCAGCTTATCAAAAATCTGACCGGCGATGACGACCCGAGTCCGGAGAGAAAAATCAGAGAAATTTTCAGAGCCATGCAGTTTGAGAAAAAGTATTCCAAGGACGAGATTCTTGAAAACTACCTGAACTATATCGGTTTCGGCGGTCCTACAAACGGTATACAACTGGCGTCTATCAAGTATTTCGGCAAGGACGTTTCAGAACTCTCAATCGCTGAGGCGGCTTGTCTTGCGGCTATACCAAAGAGTCCGGAAACACTCAATCCCTTTGCAGGATATGAGGACGAGGAAACCGGCGAATGGGTGAACACCGGCAAGGAGGCAAACCGTGACCGTCAGGAAAACGTTCTGCTGCATATGTACACAAACGGCGCTATCTCCTATGACCAGTATCAGGAGGCACTTGACGAAAAGCTTATATTCACCGATTCAGATGAATACAAGAAAAAGCACCCCGAATCAGACGCTGAAAAAATGGCGGACGAACAGAAGGCAACTTCATGGGTAGTTGATACTGCTCTGAGAGAATATGCCGCAGTTATCATGGACGAATACGGCATTGACGAGGACGAGGCTATCGCAAGAATCAACAGCGGCGGCTATCAGATATACACAACAGTTGACCTTGAAATGCAGGACTATGTTGAAGAAAAATATCTTGACCTCAGCAATCTCATGGACCCCGACTCCAACTACGCTTATGACGAGAATGACAAGAAAATCTATCCGCAGTCATCATTTATTGCAATGAACTACAAGGGCGAAATACAGTGCGTTGTGGGCGGTATCGGCGAAAAGACCGAGTCGCTTGTATTCAACAGGGCGACTATGGCGAAAAGACAGCCGGGTTCATGCATGAAACCGGTTTCAACCTACGGTCTGGCTCTTTACAGCGACCACATTCACTGGGGAAGTATGTACAAGGACGCCCCTATCAAACTTGACGACGGCAAGGAATGGCCGCAGAACTATGACTATGTATGGTCAAGGGCAAGCATTCCGGTTTATGACGCTTTAAGGCGTTCGAGAAATACTGTTCCTGCACAGCTTTGCAAGGAGCTTACTCCGCAGTCGGTATTCAACTTCTCAACCCAGAATCTTGGTCTGGACCTTGTTGACATGACTGAATCGGGAGCGTCGGATATTGCCTATGCACCGCTGACTATCGGTGCGCTGACATACGGTGTTTCCATTGAAAATCTTGTAAACGCCTATCTGCCTTACGGAAACGGCGGAACCTATTACGGCGCTCACATTGTAAGCCGTGTTGAAAAGGGCGACGGCTCTCTGGTTTATGAAAATGACGGAAATCCGCACGAAGCAGTTGACAAGGAAACAGCTTATGTAATGAACAAGCTGTTACAGGAGGTCATCAAGAGCGGTACAGGTACTGCCGCACAGCTTTCAAACAAGACAGTTGCCGGAAAAACAGGTACTTCTGAAGACTGGAACGACCTTTGCTTTGTCGGCATGACTGAGGACTTCATAAGCGGCGTATGGATAGGCTATGATACAAAAACACAGCTCAACACAAGCCTTTCTTCTGCAAAGGTATGGTATAACATAATCGGCGAATATGCAGACAGCATTGAATCGGATAATGAGTATCCGGAATGCGATGATGTCATTTCAGCGCCTATGTGTACTGCAACAGGCATGATAGCAACTGACGGCTGTTCAAAGGGTATTACCGGCTACTGGAAGTCAACCAATGCGCCTTACTGCTCCAACCATTATTCATCAAGCAGCAAGGACAAGGAAGACGAAGAGGAAGAGGAAAGCTCGGAGGAAGAGAGCAGCGAGGACGAAAGTTCATCGGACGGCAGCATAGAAGTTGTTCCGGAGGAAACACCGGACGATTCATCATCACAGCCGGCGGAAGAACCAAAGCCGGAGGACAGCAGCAGTACTGCGGAATAGGAGAAATTTTGGATAATAAACTTAAATTTGCGTGTCCGTGTCATTTCGGACTTGAAAGCGTTCTGAAATTTGAAGTCAGCAAAATCGGCGGTGAAAATATTATCGTCAAGGACGGCAGAGTAAGCTTTGAGGGCGGCTATGACCTGCTTGCAAGGGCAAATATCTGCCTTTCAACAGCTGAAAGAGTTCTCATTGAGCTTGCGGAGTTTCACGCTGTTACCTTTGAGGAACTGTTCCAGGGAGTAAAAAAAATCCCGCTTGAAAACTTTATCGGCATGAAGGACGCTTTTCCGGTCAAGGGACACTCCCTTAACTCAGCGCTCCACAGCGTTCCGGACTGCCAGTCGATAATAAAAAAAGCCGCTGTTGAACGGCTTAAAGCTAAGTATCACACAGGCTGGTTTGAGGAAACCGGGGCTGTACACCAGTTACAGTTCAGCATACTCAAGGATAACGTGACCATCTATCTCGACACAAGCGGCGCAGGCCTCCACAAGAGAGGCTACCGCAGAAACGCCAACGCCGCCCCAATAAAAGAAACCCTTGCCGCCGGTATTATCGACCTTGCAAGAGTGAGAAGCGGCAGCACGGTCTGCGACCCGTTCTGCGGCAGCGGTACATTCCTTATCGAATCCGCACTAAAGGCGCTGAACATTCCACCCTGCATAAACCGCAGATTTGCCGCTGAAAAGTGGGACTGCATTCCGCAGAAAGTGTGGCAGGAGGAAAGGCAGAGAGCAATCAGTCTGGTAAACAAGGAGGCTGAATTTGAGGCTTTCGGCTTTGACATTGACGAGGAGGCTGTTGCACTTTCCACAGACAACGCAAAAAAAGCCGGTGTAAAGTCACGAATCCGAATCAAACAGGCTGATATAAGCGATTTTAAGCCTGTCCCCGGAAGTATCACGGTCTGCAATCCGCCTTACGGCGAGAGAATGCTTGAAATCCGTGAGGCTGAACAGCTTTACACGGAAATGGGTAAGGTTATGAACCCGTCCGCAGAAAATCCGTGCTATATCATTTCTCCTCATGAGGAGTTTGAGCAGTTTTTCGGAAAAAAAGCTGACAAAAAGCGTAAGCTTTATAACGGTATGATAAAGTGTAATCTGTATATGTATTTCAGATGAGAAAAGACCGCCTTTCAGAACACGGAGGGCGGTTTTCAGCGTTAATGGCGCAGAATACAACAGCAGCTAATTGCGCAGTATTGACTTATAAGTAGGGGCGACCATTGGTCGCCCGTTAAAAATGCACTAATCAGTGGGCGAGCAATACTCGCCCCTACAAAATATGTTCATCATTGAAATCCGATTTGTCTTGTCTGGTCACGGACTCACGCACCGGGACGTCGAGGGCGCCGTCTCCTACAGATTACGGTATATTTACACACAAAAAAACGGCGGAAAACTCCGCCGCTTTTATTTATCTCTGTTCGCAAATGAGCTTGATAGCTGTTCTTTCTTCGCCGTCAATCTGAATGTTGGCAAATGCCGGAATGCAAATCAAATCAACGCCGATTGGTGCTAAATAACCTCTGGCAATTGCTATTGACTTTATTGCCTGATTAGCGGCTCCGGCTCCGACTGCCTGAACCTCAACTGCTTTCTGTTCACGAATAACTCCTGCGATTGCTCCTGCAACTGAATTAGGCGAGGAGTGTGATGAAACCTTTAAAATTTCCATTGTTTTGACCTCCATGAAAATTAGCTGATGTTAATTTTTTATTGCATATAACGTTGATTTTAATATAAGTTCATTATACAACATCATGATTTTTTTTTCAATAGGCTGATTTGAAAATTGTGAATTATCTCTCAATTATTCTTGTAATTTTAGTACATTTGCCCATTTTTTCATCAAATGTTATTACAACTCCGTTGATAAAGCACGGGGTTTCCGCCTCTCTGAATCTGACAGGATATTTAAAGCGCAGCTTGTCCACTGCCGGCTTCACCTCAACTCCCAGAACGGATTCCTCCGGTCCTGTCATGCCTGCGTCGGTGATATAGCCTGTGTGACCGGCAATTATCGCTTCGTCAGAGGTCTGCACATGAGTGTGTGTTCCCATTACGGCTGTGACCTTTCCGGAAAGATGATATCCCATTGCCTTTTTCTCAGCGGTCGCCTCGGCATGAAAGTCCACAAAGATATTCGGAGTATCAATTTCTTTCAGAACATTGTCTATGACTGTAAACGGATTGTCAAGGGGTTCCATGTAGACAGTACCCATAAGATTCACAACAGCCGCCCTGAACGACCCCATATCAACTATGCTGACGCCCTTTCCGCAGCAGCCCTCCGGATAATTTGCCGGACGGATTATATAGTCCTCGTTATATATCGCAAGGGAATCACGCCTTTTATAGCAATGGTTTCCGGTTGTTATCACGTCTGCACCGCAGTTGTTTCTGATAAGTCCGGCGGAATATGCCGTGATACCGTTTCCCTGTGCCGAATTTTCGCCGTTTATAACGGTTATATCTATAGAATATTTCTTTTTAAGACTGTAAATGCGTGACGCCAGAAAATCGCATCCGCTTTTGCCTACAACATCGCCTATAAACAGTAAATTTTTCATATTGACCCTTCAACTATATGATTTGTGACGCATGACGTGTAACATGACAGCCGATATTGACTGCAACAGGAAGTCCTGCTATGTGGGTAGGCGCTTCCTCAATATTCACGCACAATGCGGTTATTTTGCCGCCGAATCCCTGCGGTCCTATGCCAAGACGGTTTATCTTGTCCAGCATTTTTCCCTCAAGGTCGGCATAAAGGCTCTTCTGGTTTCTTATTGCAACGTCACGGCAGAGCGCTTTCTTTGCAAGATATGCACACTGTTCAAAGTTGCCGCCGATACCAACTCCGATAACCATAGGCGGACACGGATTGCTGCCTGCCTTTGAGGCAGTTTCAGTAACAAAATCCACAATGTCCTCAACTGCGGCTGACGGAGTAAACATTTTAAGGGCAGACATATTTTCGCTGCCGAATCCCTTGGGGCATACATCTATTTTAACCTTATCTCCCGGAACTATTCTTGTATGTAACACAGCCGGAGTATTGTCGCCGGTGTTCACCCTTTCAAGAGGGTCGCCAACAACGGAGCAGCGCAGAAATCCCTCAGTATAGCCTCTTGAAACTCCCCTGTTGACTGCGTCCTCAAAGCTGCCGCCTGTGAAATGAACGTCCTGACCTATCTCGGCAAAAATCACAGCCATTCCTGTGTCCTGGCAGACAGGGATATTTTCATCCGCCGCCGCTTTGATATTTGCTTTAAGGTCGTCAAAAACGCTTTTTCCGGCCGGAGAAATTTCCTCCTCAGCCGCCTGCGAGATTCTTTTTTCAAGATTTTCAGGAAGATGGATATTGGCCTGAATGCAAAGGTTTCTTATGATATTTTCTATTTCACTGACGTTTACTTCACGCATAATGCAGGTTTCCTTTCATGTGATTTTTAAATGCTGTCATTATATTTCCGTAGGGGCGACCATTGGTCGCCCGTGTTTTTATCGGGGGTTATAGTGAAAGCAAAAAATAATTTTGCTTTCACTATAATAATTTATTTTATTGCCTTGCACATCCGCTTACTTCGTAAGCTTCGTGCATATCGGCAAATAGTAAACGAAAAATATTTTTTTCGTTTACTATGTATTCTGGCGACCAGTGGTCACCCCTGCAAGATAATAAATTTATTCTGACAAGCTTAAAGGTGCAAAAAATGCACCTTTAAAAATATTATCTGTGATTATTTTATAATATCAAGCAGGTCGCCTATTACCGGCAGTTTCTTTGCCTTGCCCTGTGCGGCATTCACAATACCGATAATGATATACGCAAGCACAGCCACACCTAAAGCCACCGAAACAACCCCGCTTATTATTCCGCCTATAACCGGTATCCAGCCGATTATGAAGTCTATCAGAGCGTTTATTATTGAGCTGACAAAAGCAAAAATCGTAAGTATAAGTCCCTGGTTAGCATGAAATTTAGCGTATTTTGATGAGCTTGCCGCAAGAAGCGGTATCAGGAACAGCAGCGGGATATATCCCACAACCGTCAGCGCTTTATTCTGTTCTATGTCATTTGTGTCAAACATACCTGTCAGATCATCTGTTTCAAAATTATTAGCCATTATTAATTTCCCCTTTTCATATTTGTTAATTCAATAATATCACATTACGAACTGATTTTCTATACCTGATCAGCATTTCAGCAGTTTAAACAATTTGTTAAAACTTATTTTGTTCATTTTGCTTGACATTCAGTTCGCTGATTGCATTTATAAATTCCTCAACGCTTGTAAACGCCTTGTAAACCGACGCAAATCTTATATAGGCGACATCGTCCACATCTTTGAGTATCTCCAGCGTCATATTGCCGATTTCCTCGGACGTTACCTGGTTTATCATAGCGTTTGCAAAGTGGTTTTCAACATCCTCGGCAATTTTGTTTACCTGTTCAATATTCACAGGGCGCTTTTTTATGGCGTTGAATATTCCACGCATTAACTTGTTGCGGTCAAAAGGCTCGAAAGTCCCGTCTTTTTTTACTACCATTATCATGGGGCGCTCGATAACCTCAAAGGTTGTGAAACGCCGTCCGCACCTGCCGCATTCACGGCGTCTGCGCTTTTTCTGCTCCATTGAACGGGAATCTATAATTTTTGTGTCTTCATTTCCGCAGTAGGGACATTGCATAAATTTTTCCTTTCTTTGTTTCAGAGTTTTTCAATCATGCTGACAAGGGTATTGTAATTATCAACAAGGTCTGAAATACCATCAAAATTACTTCTGTAAAGCTCAAGCATGACTGAGGAATCCGGAGAATACTCGTTTAAAAGGGACAGAAACTGCTTTATATTAAACCTGCCCCTGCCTATCTGGAGGCAGTCGCCGGACTCGCCGTGGTCGCTGATATGAACGTGTACAACATGACTTCCAAGTGAACGCAGAATGTCGAAATTGCTTTCCCCTGCCCGCACCGACTGTTTTGTGTCGATAACAAATTTAGCGTCGTCCCCGAGATTTTCAACCATTTCCTTCATAAAATCAAGTGAACCGCTTGTACATCTTGAAACATTTTCCTGTGCAACTGTTATGCCGAATCTCTTTCCGGTATCCACAAGCCGCTGAAAGCTTTCAAAGTAAAGGTCGTTCTGTACATTTATGATTTTTTTGTTTCCGTGGAAGACAAAAATCTCTGCTCCGAGTATATTCATTGCTTCAAAATACTTTTTGTAAAAGTCCAGAGCGTCATCGACCCTGCGCTCATAGCCGGAAAAAAACATCATAGGCTCCAGGGCACAGGTAAAGGGGTGCAGCGAGCGGCAGGTGACCTCAAAGCGTTTAAGCGTTTCGGCAAGACCGTTTATATAATTTTTTTTAAGTTCGCTGGAAGTATTAATAAAAATCTCGGTATGAGCAATGCCGTTTACGGCGAGATCATAAACCGATTCTTCGAGCAGCTTTGGATAAAGGCAAGCTGTTGAAACACCGGCCCTCATTGCTCCTATCACCTCAATTTCTATGATTACTGTTTAACAGTTCTATTAATATTATAGCAAAAAATACTTTTAAATTCAATCCCTCAAAATGAAAAAAATTTTCTTGTACTGCTATGCTGTGTATGTTCATTTCTTTGCCTGAACAAAGAAACGAACCAAAGAAATGCACCCACTCAGATGCCGTGGGCGGCTTATGCAGCTTGCGCTGCAAATCACTGCGATTTGGTCAGTGAACTAAACTGCTTTGTTTAAACTGACTACACCATAATTGCAGCTGAAGTCGTTCTAATAAAGTAAAGCCTTAGTGAACTTTAATTGGTTAGTAAAAAAAGCAAAGTGTAAAGATATGCGAAAGAGTAAAAAATACGGTTAATAAACTAACAAAATGATGTTTTCTATCCGCTTTATTAAAGTTAGCGCAGTAAATTTGCAATTATGAATCGGCAAGTATGTACCGACCCAGCTGAGTTCGGAAACAAAATTGCAGTGATTTGCCGCCCACGGCGGCATGGCAGTCCGGCGGCAGCCGGTGCATTTCTTTGGTTCGTTTCTTGTTGCAGGACAAGAAATGAATACCACCCACAGCCTTGTAAAAGGTAAAAATAAGGACTTGCAAAGAATGTACACACAAACAGCTTTTGTTTCTTTTCACCGAAAAGAAAAACAGCATACTCTGACGAGTATGCTGCCACATTTTATTAATCTGATTGCTTAAATTTCAAAAATTAGCCTGCTGCATTCAGCTTCTTTGCGAGCTGTGACTTCTTTCTTGCAGCACAGTTCTTGTGCATAAGGCCCTTAGCTGCTGCCTGGTCAACCTTCTTTATAGCAACTCTGATTGCCTCTGCCTTGTCAGCTGAATTAGCCTCGCAAGCGGCACCGGCATTCTTGAGAACAGTTTTAAGATTTGATTTTCTTGCCTTGTTGGCTGCTGCCTTTGTCTTATTAACCTTAACTCTCTTCATTGCGGATTTAATATTTGGCATTTTACTGCACCTCCTTAAAATTGAAATATCCTGAATTATTATTTACAGAATTTATCTTAATAATTCAAAAAATTCAGCATAATATAAAAACAGCGCAAGCTGAAATCAGCAGGACACGACCGCTGTTTTTTAATCCGGACGTAATGAGCATCCGGACGGTGCATTTTACTGCACCAACGCTACTAATTATTGTACCATTTTACAAGACAAATTGCAATAGGCAAAATCAAAACAAAATCACGAAATTAAAGCGTTGATTTAAAGCATAATGCACAATAAGAAAACAAAATTTCACAATAAGGGAGCTGAATTACTTATGAATATCAGAACCGACCTCGCCCTTGAAAGCGTTAATGCCGCAAAAATAAGCGAGGGAATAACCCAGACAACAAGAGGAAAGGCTTTTAAGATAACCGAAATCAAAATTGCTGAGGACAGGCACGGCGCAAAAATCGGCAAGAAAAAGGGCAGATATATCACCCTTGAGGGAGAACCGCTTGGACGTTTTTCCGATACTTTCAGGGAAATGGCGGCAGAGCTTTCGCAGGAGCTTTCAGAGCTTCTCCCGGACGGCCCCTGCCTTGTCATCGGTCTTGGCAACAGCGACATTACCCCCGACGCTCTTGGGCCTCTGGCGGCGTCAAGAGTTCTTGCAACACGTCATCTTAGAGAGGAGCTCGGGGACGAGGACGAGTTTCTCTCAAGTCTTCGGCAGGTGAGCGTTATGGCAAGCGGTGTTCTGGGGCAGACCGGTATTGAAACCGCCGAAATTATCGAGGGACTTCTTGAAAAGCTGAAACCATCCTCAATTATCGCCGTTGACGCTCTCGCCTGTTCGGACGTGAGCCGCCTCGGAACAACTATCCAGCTTTCAGACTCCGGAATTTCTCCGGGCAGCGGCGTTGCCAACAGGCGCAGGGAAATTTCAAAGGATTCCATCGGAATACCCGTTATTGCCGCCGGAGTGCCTACAGTTGTGGATATGTACACAATTGTCCAGAACATTACCGGCAGGCGTGCTGCCGCCGGTATCCCCAACATGATGGTTACTCCGAGGGACGTGGACAGGCTCATTGAGCGTTCGTCAGCGCTTATGGCTATGGGTATCAACCTCGCTCTCCACCCCGAACTCAGCTTTGAGGATGTTGAAAACATTATGTTTTAAACCTGCTTTTCAACAGACTGTTGAAAACGGTGTTGAATTACTTTTGGAAACCCTCGTCATAAGTCGTGTTTTTCCCGTGAATATGTATGTTAAGCGACTGTTAAATTGTTGAAAAACTTTCAAGAGTGAAACAATGTGTTTTTTTACTGAAAATTTGTTGAAAATGCCTATTGACGTCATAAATCTCTGAAATACTGCGGATAAATCAGCGGTTTATGGAAAAACTAAAAGCGTATTGCAGAAAGTGCAATAGCAAAAACGAAAGGATTGAATGATATGAAAAAAACTCTTCCTATACTTTTTTCCCTCGCTCTCGTATGCTGTTCTTTCACAGCCTGCGGAAACAGAGAAAAAAATAACAACAACAAAAATGCGACAGAAGCGCCTACTACAGTACACGAAACCACAAATCCGGCAACGGAAAAGGCATCTGAAAACACAGTTACTGATAACAGAAACAACAACGACTCTGCTACTGACAAGGGCGGTATCGTCGGAAACATCGTAACTGATGCTGAGGGTATTGTTGATGACCTCGTTTCAACCGGTGAGGACATCGTTGACGATGCCGGCTCAGTTGTTGAGGGCGTCGGTGACGCAATTACCGGTACTGACAATCACTAATAAATAACAGGGTACTGAAAGGTACCCTGTCTTTTTTTGTATTGTTTTTTTCTTTACCGCCTATCAGGACGTATTGATACACCCTAAAAACTACATGGCGGTCCTTCACCGGTTTTCTCATAACACATTGCCATAAAAAACTGTACTGCACCGTAATCTTCCGAAGTTTCACAGTCATTATAAAGCGAATCAAGAATTTTCAGCGACTTTCTGTAATTCTCATTACAGAGATAGTAAATTGCCTTTTCAAAGCGCTTTTTTAATGCACTTCTTCCAATAAACGCATTGTCAATATAATCCCCGTATTGCTTTTTAACTGTCTTAACAGCTTTTTTTCGCCCTGTTACTTGCTTTGACGGATAAATCTTCACCAGAATCACCGCAACTGCAAAATCAAACACAGATACATTTTTTAGTATTTCATGATTTACTGTATCACCGGACACCACATCAATAATAATCAGAATCACACCGGCAGAGAACATAATTCCGGCAATTATTTTGACAATCAGTTCTATCCGACGTTTCAACTCCGCTTTCATCTGTTATCTCCTGAGAAGCTTCCTGACAGTCGCCATAAGCTCCGGGAAGTTGACAGCGGTTATAAATACGGTTATTCCAAGCTGTATCGGCACATAGTAAGGCGGCTGGTTGATGGCAAGAAGTGACATTCCCATGAGAATGGACAGGTTCATGACTGTTTTTGTATGGTCAACCTTAAAGTAAATATACCGTCTTGCGTCAACAACTCGTATAAGATAACACGCAAGATAGCTTATAAAGCTTGCCGCAACAGCACCGTGTACACCGAATTTCTTTATCAGTATAACATTAAGCACAACATTCAGCACCATTGAAACAAGACTGGTCCAGAAAGAATTTTTGGTATGCTTTGAGGCGGTGTAGATACTGCTGAAAAACAGGTTAAAGCACATCATCAGCACCGACAGAACAAGCACCGGTGTGTATACATAAGCCTGTGAATACTCGGGGTGGTTGTTATAGTTGAGAAGTATTCTCGAAACCGGCTGGACAAGCAGTATCAGAAACGCCGAGGCGATATACATTATTGACTGGTATGCCGAGTAAACGGTTGCATAGAATTTTCCCTCGCCCTTGTTACCGTGTTCGGTTATGGCGGACATATTCCACGCCTGGAAGAAAATCGTTGAAACCATTGAAATAAGGTTCGGAATCTTTGATGCGGCAGTATATAGACCTACTGCGGTATCTCCCGTTTTGCCTGCAGGACCGTCAACATATTTTATGAGAATACGGTCGGAAAAACCTGTTATCGTCCACATTACAGCCGTCGGAATAAGGGGCAGGGAAAACCTCACCATTGAATGAATCAAGTCCTTATCCGCATATGCAAGACTGAAATACTTTCCCAGTCCTGCCAGTTTCCAGAGGAAAAGTCCGGAGCAGAAGTCGGAAAGAATCATTGCTATCATAAAGCCTTTGATTCCAAGGTCAAGCTTTGAGATGAAAATTATGTTGAAAATAAAAAGCGTCAGAGTCGCAAGCATACCGTCAAAGGCGAAAAGCTTGACATATCCCTTTGCTCTTATGAAGTTTGCGCAGGTAAGGCGGAAAACCGATGTACACACATAGAGCATGAGCCACGGCGTATAGCCTTTGATGAACGGAATCAGCGAAAACAGCGGTGACAGCAGGAGCATTACAAACAAGCCGAAAAGCTGCACCACAATTGACGTTGAAAACACCTGCCGCTTGTCGTATTCCTTGTCAAGTCCGAATCTCAGAATAGCGTCTGACATTGAAAACGAGAAAACCGGTATCATAAACGCAGCCGACGCCTCAATAAGTTCCTTGCTGCCGAGGATATCCGCACCCATATATGTTGTGTAAAGACGGGTAAGGAACAGAGTCAGTATCTTCGAGCCGAAAGTTCCTATTGCAAAGATAACTGTATTAAACGCAAGATTTTTATATTTATTCATGTTTTAGCTCCAATTTTACCTATGATTATGCATATATAGTTATATTATAACAGATTTTCTGAAAAATTCAAATATATTTCGGACTTTTTCTTTGCAAAATAAAAAAGCCTCCCGTGAGGAAGGCTTTATTTACTGAAAATTATTTCTTTCTTGATTTCATAGCAACTGCTGCTGCACCGATACCTGCTGTAATAACAAGTCCTGCAACTGCTGCTGCAACGCCTGCGTCGCCTGTTGTTGCTGAGTTTGTCTGTGTTGAGTTACCCAGAACTGCACCGCCGCTTGTTAAGCCGCTTGTGTTGTTAGCTGCCTGTGTTGCAGCCTGTGCGTTGTTATTGTTATTGGCAGGAGCCTGTGTTGCTGCCTGATTGTTGTTTCCGCTGTTATCAGAAGGAGCCTGTGTAGGATCCTGTGTATCGCCGCCGGTTGTTGTTGTATCACCGTCTGCTACGATCTTGTCAACCTTGACTGTAATACCACATTCTGCCGCACTTGCCGGATTTGTTACATCAAGCTGATAAATGTTGATGTTTGTCTGAAGGATCAGACACTCGATTGAACCTGTTGGCTCAGCCATGTTGAATACAGCTGTATACTGACCATCACCTTTGATAGAAACAGCCGGGTTTGAAACTGAGTTCTTTGAAGGGTCACTTTCGCCCCAGTATTCATTTGCGCCGGCAGCACCCATCAGACGAGCCTCATAAGCTGTTGTAGGATTTCCGTTATCATCAACGTTTGTTGTATGTGAACCAAGACCGGAAATTGTAAATGTAACAGCAAGATTCTTTTCAACTGTAACGTTGTTGTTAATATCCTTTACATCATTTCCCCATACATTGTAAATGTTAAAACGGTAATCATTACCGTTATTGTCAACACTTACTGCGCCTGCGCTCGGACCTGTATAAGCAATTTCAGTTGCCGCACTTACATTCATTGCAACTGTTGAAAGTGCTGCTACTGCGCAAGCTGCTGCTGCAGCAAAAAACTTCTTAAAATTCATATATAACACCTCTGTAAATTATTTTCTTCTGAGCTGTGTGCATAACAATCACCATTGTCACAGCAGGACCTGCAAATATTAATCTGCTGGTCCGCCGTTCAGAGTGATAAATTATCCCATAATGATGTTGCAGACTGCAATTGCATCATAAAGATTAACCTTGCCGTCGCCGTTCATATCGCCGAGTGAAAGCTGTTCTTCGTCAAGCTTAATCATATTCATCATGTATTTTGCAATTTCAATTGCGTCATAGAGGTTAACCTTGCCGTCTCTTGTGATATCGCCTTTATCGTAGTTGGAAACGTTTGATGTACCTTCAATGCCTGTACCTGAAACTGTGAATACAACCTTGAGGCTGCTTGTGATTGCTGTGTCAGCTGCGATATCAGCAACGCCTGTACCAGCCCAGCCGTCGATAAGGTAAATTCTTGTGCATGCAGGACCGCCCTCTGTGTATGCGAGGTTGATTGCGTCTGCGCTTGTTGTATAGCCTTCAACTTCCTTGCCGTCAACATAAACACCGTCTACTGTTACAGCGAGGTCAGCGTACTTGTCGCTTGAAAGACCAGGAATCTGAACTGCGAGGAATTCAACAGTATCTGTTCCGCCGTCTGTTACGTTCCATACAACTTCATACTGAGCGTCACCGTTGACATAAGCTGCCTTTGAGCCGTCTGTCAGAGGATTTTTCTCAGTATTCCATACCTGAGTTGCGCCGATTGCACCAACAAGTGCAGCAGTTCCGATTGTTCCGTCCGGAACGTCAGGATTTGTTACGCTGCCTTCTTCCATTGTTGTTACTTTGTCAATGGAGAATGTGATGCCTGAATCAGCAGGCTTGCCTGTTTCTGTGTACTGATATACATTGATATTTGTTGAAAGAATCAGACAGAGGATTGTATCTGCCGGATCAGCGAGCAGAAATTCTGCTGTATATGTGCCGTCGCCCTCGATAGCAACTGCTTCGTTTTCAACTGTGTTGTCAGAGTTTCCTTCGCCCCAGTATACATTGGAACCTACCATACCGGAAATATATGCCTCATATGGAGTTTCTGTACCGTCTTCTGCGATATTTGCAGAATTTTCGCCAAGACCGTCAACTGTAAATGTTACAGCGATTTTTTCCTGGAAAGAGCCTGTTTTTTCAATATCAGCAGTTTCCTGACCTGTTGACCATTCATTGAGAAGGTTCATACGGAATGATACGCCGTCATTTTCCAGCGCAAATGCCTTTTCAGAAGGACCTGAATATGCGAGTTCCTTTTCAACCATGTCAGCAGCTGATACGCTTACTGCTGAGAACATTGCTGTTGCTGCAAGAGCCGCAGCTGAAACAGCAGCGATTATTCTCTTGAAATTCTTCATTTTTAGCACCTCATTAAATTTTATTTTCAAATTTTGCTGTCAAACCTTAAAAGCAAATTTTCACGTCTTAATTATAACATTATGGAAGCCGAAATGTCTATGTTAATGATAGCCAAAGATTGACTTATTTATTTGTAGGTTATGCTCAATTTGCACAATTAATGGATTTTATAGCCGAAAACATTTTTTATTCCGCATTCTTCATAGTCCTCAGCACTTCCTCCATAAGCTTTTCCGGCGGTTGACCGGCAGCAAGCTTTACGCTGATATACGGCTTTGCAAGGCTGTTGAAAAGTATTCTTCCCTTAAAACCGCTGGAAAGTGCGCTTATCTGCTCCGGTTTCGGACTGGAAATATAGAAAAACAGGTTTTCCTTCCTTTGCTGTATCTCTGTTATGCCTAAAGATGCGGCAGTGTTTCTAAGAAGTGCGGCGTCAAGAAGACCGGTAACAGCTTTCGGAGGGTCGCCGTAGCGGTCTATCAGCTCGTCGAGCATCTCCATTCTATCCTCCGGCGTTTCGATTGCGGCAATTTTCTTGTAAACGTCAATTCTCTGCGCCGTACTTTCAATATACTTCTCCGGAATGTGTGCGTCAATGCGGATATCAACGGAACAGTCGGCGGCTTTCTGCACCGGCTCGCCCTTTTCCTCTGCAATAGCCTCTGTCAGCAGTCGCAGGTACATATCATAGCCGACAGCCTCCATGTGACCGTGCTGACGTCCGCCGAGAATACTTCCTGCTCCTCTTATTTCAAGGTCACGCAGGGCAATTCTGAAACCGCTGCCGAACTGGGTAAACTCCCTCATGGCGTTAAGCCTTTTTGCAGCGACCTCGCTCAGCACCTTTTCACGTCTGAACGTAAAATATGCATAGGCTCTCCTGTTGGAGCGTCCGACACGTCCTCTCAGCTGATAAAGCTGGGAAAGACCGAATCTGTCGGCGTCTTCTATAATAAGTGTGTTGACATTGGGCACGTCAACGCCGGTTTCTATAATAGTAGTACACACAAGAATATCAATTTCATGCTCCACAAGGCTGTTCCATATCTCCGACATTTTTTCCTCTGTCATCTGACCATGGGCATAGGCTATTCTTGCATCGGGCAGCAGCTCCTGAAGTCTTGCGGCACAGCCGGAAATGCTGTCCACTCTGTTGTGGATATAGTAGACCTGACCGCCTCTTTTAAGCTCCCTTGTGATAGCCTGTAAAATCATAGCCATGTTGTACTCCACAACATAGGTCTGGACGGGGTGTCTGTCCTGGGGCGGCTCTTCAATGACCGACATATCACGGATACCGCTCATTGCCATGTTGAGAGTTCTCGGAATAGGTGTGGCGGAGAGAGTAAGCACGTCAACGCCGGAAAAATACTCCTTGAACTTCTCCTTGTGCGCCACTCCGAAACGCTGTTCCTCATCTATAATAGCAAGCCCCAGATTTTTAAACTCGATATCTTTCTGAACAAGTCTGTGTGTACCTATTATAATGTCAATAAGTCCCTTTTTCAGCCGCTTTATGATATCCTGCTGCTGTTTCGGAGTGCGGAATCGTGAGATAAGCTCGATATTTACCGGAAACTGCTCGAATCTGCGCAGAGCAGTCTGATAATGCTGCATGGCAAGGACTGTGGTGGGGACAAGTATTGCACACTGTTTTCCGCTCATAACGCATTTCATTGCCGCTCTCAGCGCAACCTCAGTCTTGCCGAAACCAACATCGCCGCAGAGCAGTCTGTCCATAGGACGGCTTTTTTCCATATCCTCCTTGATTTCGCTGATGGACTGCAGCTGGTCATCGGTTTCTGCATAGGGGAAACGTGCCTCGAAGTCCCTCTGCATTTCGTCATCCGGCAGAAAGGCAATGCCCTTGCTCTGCTCCCTTTTGGCGTAAAGCTTTATCAGCTCCTCCGCCATATCCTTTACGGCTCGCTTTACGTTGTTCCGGGTTTTCTGCCACTCCGCAGAGGACAGTTTGTTAAGCTTTACTCCTGTATCGTCCCTCGGACCGATATACTTTGAAACCATGTCAAGCTGTGTGACCGGAACATATAATACGTCCTTTCCGGCGTACTGAATGGTGATATAGTCCTTTGTGACGCCCTCCAGCTCCAGCTTTCTGATACCGGCAAAACGCCCGATACCGTGGAGGGAGTGTACCACTAAATCTCCGGCGGTAATGTCCGAAAGACTGCGTATTTCCTCGCCCTTTTTATGCTTTTTCTTCTTTTTCTTTGAGGACGCCGCTTTCGCCTGGGTTATGACTGCTGTTTTGTTTTCAAGGTACTCAAATCCCCCCGAAAGACTTCCGGTCATAAGGAGAACCCTGCCAGGCTGACAGGTACTCTCCGGCTTTGCGATATCACAGCCGATTCCTGCATCTTCAAGGTCCTGCTTTATAATAGGAAGAGTTTTCTCACTTCCGGCAATGAGCATTGTCCGGAATCCTCTTTCGCAGTAGCTGTGCAGATCCTCGTTAAGCTGGCGCATTTCGCCGCCCCATGGGGCATTCTGAACACCCTCGAAGTTTACGATTTTCTTATAGCCGACCCTGTCCAGTCCGGAAACAAAATTGCTCATGAAAAGGCACTTGTTCTGCTGTGCCTTTTCCATTATCTGCGGAAACTCAAAATAGTGTCCCTCAAGCCCACGGCAGAGTACACCTTCTTCAAGCAGGATTTTGCAGTCTTCATTATACTGTGCAGTAACGCCCTTGGCTGTTTCCACAGCGTTTGTGTACTCCGCAAACACCACAATCCCCTTTGCATACTCAAAAAGGGACGGTGTTTCCTCATAAATAAGCGGAATGTACTTGTCAATACATTCAAGTTCATTTTCCTCTCTGAGCTTTTCGATATCGCAGGAGAGGTTTTCCCTTATAATATCCGCTTTTTTACTGCGGATTGATTTTGCAAGCTTTTCTATTTTGTCCGCAAGAGCGTTTCTGTCGGTGATAGTTTCAACGGCAGGGGCAATTTTAAACTCGTCAATGCTGTCGGTACGGCGCTGTGTTTCCGGGTCGAAATAAGACATACTGTCAATATCGTCCCCCCAGAGTTCAATTCTCACAGGCTGTTCCGACTGTACCGGGAAAATATCCGCAATCGCTCCCCTTACCGAAAACTGTGACGGCCCCTCAACCTTATCACTGCGCACATAACCCATATCCACAAGCTTTGATTTCAGCGTTTCAAGGTCAAGCTGAGAGCCGCTTTTTATTGTCACGGTATATTCCGAAAGCACCTCCGGCGGAATTACCGGCTGCATTGCCGCTTCAGCAGACGCCGCAAGAATACGGCATTCTCCGTCAAGGACAGCGGAAAGGGATTCAATGCGCTGGTGCTCATAATCCCTCGACATTCCCTCGGCTGAGGTCAGAAATATTTCTCTTGCCGGAAAAAGCATTGCAAGTCGGCTTGTCTGCGCCATCATATTTATGTCGTCGCAAAGCTTTTTAGCCTCTGCCTCGGTATCGGTTATAACCAGCAGAAAGCCTTTTTCGCTGAGAGTGTAAAGCAGCTGCGACTTGTGAATATGTGACAATCCGGCGGCGCAAACCGGAGAAATTCCGGAGTTTATGCAGTTTTCAACAGTTTTCCAGCCGTCAAGCTCCCTGAACGTCTGTTTAAAAAATTCCATTCTGACCTCCCTTTATAAAGTACAAAACAGCATACCCCCGTAAAAGGGGGAATGCCGTGAAAAAGTATTTTATTTTACGTAGGGGCGACCATTGGTCGCCCGTCTGTTTAATACGGTTATTCTGAATTTCGGGCGAGCAATGCTCGCCCCTGCAGTTACGAATTAAACTTATTCATCGCCTCGTCAGTTTTTCCGCTGACCATCAGCTCCAGAGCCTCGCAGGCATTCTCTGCCGCTTTATCCATCTTTTCCTTGTCCTCGTCGCTGAAATGTCCCAGAACCCAGTCTGCAAGGTCATACTTAGGGTGCGGCTTTTTGCCTACCCCCATCTTTATCCTCGGGAAAGTGTCCTCACCTGTCAGATAAATAATGCTCTTGATACCGTTGTGACCCCCGTCGCTGCCCTTGCGCCTTATGCGCAGTCTGCCCGGTTCAAGGGATATATCGTCATATACTATTATAACGTGGTCAATATCCAGCTTGTAAAAATTCATTGCCTCGGCTACTGCCTGACCGCTGTTATTCATATATGTTGTGGGTTTCAGCAGAACACAGTGCTTTCCGCCGATTGAAACGTCCGCACACAGTGACTTGAACTTCATTTTCTTTATATCAGAACCCAGCTTTTCCCCAAGCTTATCCATAACCATGAATCCCGCATTATGCCTTGTACCCTCATACTGCAAACCGGGATTTCCCAGTCCGGCTATGATATACTCCACCGGACCGGACGGCAGATTTTCTTCCTTTGAAATCTGTCTGAATTTATCAAATATGCTCATTTATATCACGCTTTTTCCAGTCTTTTTTTCAGTTTTCTGAGGCTGTATCCCTCTTTAATCTGGACAGTTCCCCTGTCTATCGCAAGGGCATAATCCGGTACATCCTTAGTAACGGTCGTGCCTGCTGCGGTGTAAACACCCTTGCCCAGCTTTACAGGCGCAATAAGGTTTGTGTTGCAGCCGATAAAGCAGTTGTCGCCGATTTCACAGCGGCTCTTGACAATGCCGTCGTAGTTTACAGTAACTGTTCCGCAGCCGAAGTTTACCTTCTTGCCGACGTCGGAATCGCCCACATAGGTAAGGTGAGCAACAGCAGTACCCTCGCCGATTGTAGAATTTTTGATTTCAACAAAGTCGCCGATTTTAACGCCGCTTTTGATATGGCTGCCCGGTCTGATGTGTACCCACGGACCGATTTTAACGCCTGCGTCAATTGTTGACTTGAACGCCTGGACGTAGTTCAGACTTACGCCGTCCTTGATATCGCAGTCATCTATAATGCAGTTAGGACCGATAAGGCAGTTTTTGCCTATGACTGTCTTTCCTCTGAGGTGTGTACCTGCCATTATCTCAGTACCTGCTCCGATCTCAACGTCACGTCCGATAACAACGCCGTCAATGCAGTTGAACTCAACGCCGTTTTCAAGGTGTTTTTCAATAACTGCCATTCTTGCCACTGTGTTAAGCTCCAGCAGACCTTTTCTGTCGTTTGCACCCAGAACAACGTCCGGATTTTCGGAGATATATGCGTTTACACGTCTGCCCTTGTTAAGCGCAATGAAAACGCTGTCTGTCAGATAGTATTCGCCCTGTGAGTTATTTGTGGTAAGCTCTCCTAAGTACTCCATAAGGTCGGCTGTATTGAACCAGTAAGCGCCGGAATTGATTTCCTTGATTTCCTTCTGCGCAATTGTTGCGTCCTTTTCCTCAACGATTGAGGTAATACCGTTTTCGCCTCTTATGATTCTGCCGTAGCCTTTCGGATTATCAGAAACGGCTGTGATGACTGTGATTGAGTTACCCTCGTTTTCGTGCATTTCAAGGGATTTCTTTATTGTTTCGGAGTCGATAAAAGGTGCGTCGCCGCAGAGTACCAGTGTATTTCCGCCGCCGTTTTCTTTCATGAAAGGTACTGCCTGCATGACCGCATGACCTGTACCCAGTCTTTCGCTCTGGAGAACTGTTTCATATCTGCCGTTTAAGTACTCGTCTATCATCTCAGCCATGAAGCCTTTTACTATGCAGAGCTTTTCAATACCTGCGCCCTCGCACGCCTTTATTACCCATTCCAGCATAGGCTCGCCCAGAACCTTGAACATCGGCTTTGGTATGTCCGCTTTCATTCTCTTGCCCTGACCGCCGGCCAGTATTACAGCATTATTCATTCTTAAAATTCCTCTTTTCCTTTATACTAAAGATTTTTTAATCTGTTTTTGTTATGTTCATTTCTTTGCCTGCACAAAGAAACGAACCAAAGAAATGCACCCACTCAGACGCCGTGGGCGGCTTGTTCAGCTTGCGCTGCAAATCACTGCAATCTGGTCAGTGAACTAAACTGCTTTGTTTAAACTGACTACACCATAATTGCAACTGAAATCGTTCTAATAAAACAAAGCCTTAGCGAAGTTTAATTGGTTAGTAAAATACTGTTAAGTGAAAATATACAGTAAAAAAACTGAGCAAATAATGTTTATTATCCGCTTCGGTAAAGCAGGTGCATTAAGGCTGCAAATATGAATCACCAAGTATGTCCGAGTAGTTTTTGCCCGGAAACAAAATTGCAGTGATTTGCCGCCTACGGCGGCATGGCAGTCCGGCGGCAGCCGGTGCATTTCTTTGGTTCGTTTCTTGTTGCAAGACAAGAAATGAACAAATACTGCCTTTATTTCTTTGGGCGTTCAAAGAAATCACACACCGCAAACTTATCCACTCTAATATATTATGACAATAAAATGAATATTTTTCAAGTGATTTTTCAAAAAAATTCTGAAACTTAAAATTTTTGTGAATATTGCTACAAAATTAACATCAAGATTTTTTTTAAAAACATATGGAATTTTCCTTTAATATATGATATAATATTAATTAACCGGACCGAAAGGGCGGATTCTGTCTTTTTTCCGGTCTTTAGTAAAAAAAATCTGGAGGTATAAAACCAATGGCAAAGAAATATTGCTACCTTTTCTCTGAAGGTAATGCTAACATGAGAGAACTCCTCGGCGGTAAGGGTGCTAACCTGGCTGAAATGACAGGTATGGGACTTCCTGTTCCGCAGGGCTTCACAATTTCAACTGAGGCTTGTACACAGTACTACGAGGACGGCCGTCAGATCAATCCTGAAATCATGGCTGAAATCAACGAATACATAGGCAAGATGGAAGAAATCACCGGCAAGAAGTTCGGCGACCACGAAAATCCGCTGCTCGTATCTGTTCGTTCAGGTGCAAGAGCATCAATGCCTGGTATGATGGACACAATCCTTAACCTCGGTCTTAACGAAGAGGTTGTTGAAGTTATCGCTGAAAAGTCAAACAACCCAAGATGGGCATGGGACTGCTACAGAAGATTCATTCAGATGTACTCTGACGTAGTTATGGAAGTTGGTAAGAAGTACTTTGAAGAGCTTATCGACGAAATGAAGGCTAAGAAGGGCGTTACTCAGGACGTTGACCTGACTGCTGACGACCTTAAGGAACTCGCTGGCCAGTTCAAGGCTGAATACAAGGAAAAGATCGGTCAGGACTTCCCTTCTGATCCTAAGGAACAGCTCATGGGCGCAGTTAAGGCTGTATTCCGTTCATGGGACAACCCGAGAGCTAACGTTTACAGACGTGACAACGATATCCCTTATTCATGGGGTACTGCTGTTAACGTACAGTCAATGGCATTCGGTAACATGGGTGACGACTGCGGTACTGGTGTTGCATTTACCCGTGACCCTGCTACAGGCGAAAAGAAGCTCATGGGCGAATTCCTGACAAACGCACAGGGCGAAGACGTTGTTGCCGGCGTTCGTACACCAATGCCAATCGCTCAGATGGCTGAAAAGTTCCCGGAGGCTTTTGAACAGTTCCAGAACGTTTGCAAGACTCTTGAAGATCACTACAGAGATATGCAGGACATGGAATTTACTGTCGAACACGGTAAGCTCTTCATGCTCCAGACAAGAAACGGTAAGAGAACAGCTCAGGCTGCTCTGAAGATCGCTTGTGACCTCGTTGACGAAGGCATGAGATCAGAAGAAGAAGCAGTTGCTATGATCGACCCAAGAAACCTCGACACACTGCTCCACCCACAGTTCGACGCTAAGGAACTTAAGGCTGCAACTCCTGCAGGCAAGGGCCTCGGCGCTTCACCTGGTGCTGCCTGCGGTAAGATCGTATTCACAGCTGACGACGCTGTTGAATGGGCTGAAAGAGGCGAAAAGGTTGTTCTGGTTCGTCTTGAAACATCACCTGAGGATATCACAGGTATGAAGTCTGCTCAGGGTATCCTGACAGTAAGAGGCGGTATGACATCACACGCTGCCGTTGTTGCACGTGGAATGGGTACTTGCTGCGTTTCAGGCTGCGGCGACATCAAGATGGACGAAGCTAACAAGAAGTTTGAACTTGCCGGCAAGACATACCATGAGGGTGACTACATCTCAATCGACGGTTCAACAGGTAACATCTACGACGGTATCATTCCTACTGTAGACGCTACAATCGCTGGTGAATTCGGCAGAATCATGGCTTGGGCTGACAAGTACAGAGTACTTAAAGTAAGAACAAACGCTGATACTCCTGCTGACGCTAAGAAGGCAAGAGAGCTCGGCGCTGAAGGTATCGGTCTTTGCCGTACAGAGCACATGTTCTTTGAACCGGACAGAATCGGTGCATTCCGTGAAATGATCTGCTCAGATACAGTTGAAGAAAGAGAAGCTGCTCTTGCTAAGATTGAACCAATGCAGCAGGCTGACTTTGAGGCTCTCTACGAGGCTCTTGAGGGCTGCCCTGTAACAATCAGATTCCTGGATCCACCGCTCCACGAATTCGTTCCTACTGAAGAAGCTGACATCAAGGCTCTTGCTGACGCACAGGGCAAGTCAGTTGAAACAATCAAGAACATCATTGCTTCACTCCACGAATTCAACCCGATGATGGGCCACAGAGGCTGCCGTCTTGCTGTAACATATCCGGAAATCGCAGTAATGCAGACAAAGGCTGTTATCAAGGCTGCTATCGCTGTTGCTGAAAGACACCCTGACTGGACAATCGTTCCGGAAATCATGATTCCGCTGGTTGGCGAAATCAAGGAGCTCAAGTACGTTAAGAAGTTCGTTGTTGAAACTGCTGACGCTGTTATCAAGGAAGCTGGCGTTGACCTCAAGTATGAGGTTGGTACAATGATCGAAATCCCAAGAGCTGCTCTTACAGCTGATGAGATTGCTAAGGAAGCTGAGTTCTTCTGCTTCGGTACTAACGATCTGACACAGATGACATTCGGTTTCTCAAGAGACGATGCTGGTAAGTTCCTCGGCGCTTACTACGACGCTAAGATCTACGAGAACGATCCGTTTGCTAAGCTCGACCAGACAGGTGTTGGCAAGCTTATGGATATGGCTGTTAAGATGGGTAAGGAAGTTCGTCCGGAAATGCACATCGGTATCTGCGGTGAGCACGGCGGCGATCCTTCATCTGTTGAATTCTGCCACAAGCTTGGTCTGACATACGTTTCCTGCTCACCATTCCGTGTGCCAATCGCAAGACTCGCTGCTGCTCAGGCAGCTATTAGTAATAGG
>DBQM01000015.1 GCA_002305725.1 Ruminococcus sp. UBA1394
TTCTTGACATACGCCAGTATGCCTTCGAAATTTTTATGCAATCTGACAAAAAATCTGACTGCGCATCTGTACGACAATAATTATGCGGTATTGCCTATACAATTTAATTTCAGTAAAATATATGCCGGATAATCACCAGAAATTCTCAGTCTACCCTGTTTGCTTTTCTTCTCACCTTGTTGTCATACATTTCCTTGTCGGCAACGTCCATAATTTCTTTAAGCTGAGTTTCATCATCAACAAATCCGCAGTATACGCCAAGGCTTGCCTCAACCTTATACGGCTTGTCTGACGATTCATTATACCTTGCAAAAAAGCTGTTTATTGATTTTATGTATTTTGATATGATTTCGTCATCATAGTTTCCCGAACCGATAACAACAAATTCATCGCCGCCGGTACGGGCGCAGATTTCATTATTGATACAGCTTGTATTCAGCGCTCTTGCTGTAATCAGAATTGCATTGTCCCCCTCGCTGTGACCGTAGGTATCGTTTATCATTTTCAGACGGTCAAGGTCAGCGGCAAGAATGAACATCTTCTTTCTGTTCTTCTTTGCGTCATTGATTATTTCTTCCGAGAACTTGTCAAAGCCCTTGCGGTTGAAAATACCGGTAAGCGCGTCACGAACAGAGGTCATAAAAAGACGCTGATTGATTGTTTTCAGATAATTCTGAACACGGATAAATTCCAGTGCATTATTAATATTCTTAGTCCATGAACGATATACTTTATCGTAGGTTTTCAGCTTGTTTCCGTAAGAAATGACTTCATAGCCAAAACAGCGGTCATTAAAATGTATCGGAGTAAAATAGAATGCCGTTGGTTCTTCCCTGTCCTCCCACAATGCCGGCAGCATAATGGATTTATCAAACTGAATATCTCCCTGTATACGAGTATCCACCTGTTTCCAGTGCTTTATAGTCATAACATCTGTATATCCACAGCGCAGATAGCTGTTGTCACGCAGTTCATCATCAGTCACTTCGTCCCAGTTATAGCAAAGACAAAGATAATAATTTTCAAGCCCGTCAATCAGATATGTATAATTATCAAGACAATTTATACATTCCTCAAGGTCAGATGTATTTGTAAGCGCCTCTGCCATATTGCTGGCTTCATATACTGATTCAAACTGCTGCTGATTTTTAAGCTCAGCCTTGCGCTTTGCCATGAGCTCCTTGCTGTCTTTACCGCAGCCGCAGCTCTGACCGGTTATTACATAGCCGATATCATGTGTACAAAGCTCACATTCCTCTCCGGTCATCAGTTTCCACAGTACACCCACAGTTCTTGCACCAAGTGCATGATTAGGAGCAGCATAGCTTGTAATTGAAGGGACGTTGTCAAGTGCCTCCTGCATAAAGTCATATCCGGATATTGCAATATCTCCCGGGACGTCAAAGCCGTTGTCAGTCAGTGTGTTGCAAAGATTTATAGCCATCCAGTCATTGGCACACACCACTACCTCAGGTCTTTCTATTTTTCCGTCAATTATTTCATGTGCAAGATTTTTGGCAGCCTCCTCCCAGAAATCGCCATAGCGTATGTAATCCTCTCTTATTTCAATGCCGTGCTTTCTGAGAGATTTTTTATATCCTTCCAGTCTGTCCCTTGACTGGACAAGACATTCATATCCTGTAAGACAGAAAATTTTTGTAAAGCCATGAACATCAATAAAATGGTCTACAAGTTTTTCAAATGCTTTGACGTCATCTGCAAGGACGCTCTCAAAACCGTCTTCCACAGTATCCATACAGACAACCGGTTTGCCGCATTCAGCAAGCTTTTTGTCAAGCATGGCTTTAAATTTTTCTTTGTGTATAACCCCCGGTACATAGATAAAACCGTCAAAAAGTTCACAATTTATAAGTTCAAATATATTTTCTTCGCCTCGCTGGAAAGCTGTATCACTATCAACATTATGGAGCATACTGAAAACAGACACATCCATATCAAGAAAAAAAGCCTGTTCCAGTACTCCTTTAAGCATATTTGACTGATAAGGGTCATGAACATCAAAGATAATCGCAGCTATGTGTTTTCTTTTTTTCATAATGCCTACACCCTTTTCTTTTTATTATTTTCTGATATATGTAATATTATTGCCGCATGAGCGCTGCTCACAAAAAATTCAGTATATGTTTATTAAATATATCCCCAAAAATAGTTTATCAATAAATATTATACAATAATCAGTGAATAATTTCAATAGTTTTTTACATTTCTGAGTAAAATAATTTTTTTAAGTTATTTACATTTATTGAATATTTTTATTCTTTCCTTTCAAAAAAGCGAAAAATACATCGGGCAGATTTCCACGAAAAAGTCTGTAATTGTCCATATAATTAGTCTTTATTGACTTAATTTTACGGGTCTTTTAAAAAAATTAAAAAATACGAAAAAATTTCATAAATAGCTTGATTTTTTTAATTATATGGGTTATAATGTGATTAAGTTAAAAAACAAAAACTATTTCTTTTCCTCTGGGAGCACTTAAAATGCAGAAAATCAAAAGCAATTCCTTTATGCTTATTTCACCGTTACTGGTAATTTTTATTGTATCTTTAATTTATGCATTTTACGGTATCTTCCCTTTCGGCAGCAAAACTGTCGCATGGTGTGATTTAAAACAGCAGACTATTCCGCTGCTTATGGATCTGAAAGATATCCTTGACGGAAAATCAGATTTGTTCTACTCCGCCGCCTCTTGCGGAGGAATGAATTTCTGGGGTGTTTTTCTGTTTTTTCTTGCAAGCCCGTTTTATCTGACAGTTAAATTTGTTCAGAAACAGGATGTTATTTACCTTGTAAATATTCTTCTGGCTCTAAAGCTGGCTTTATGCGCATTTACGGCGACCCTTTATTTTTCTGTAAGCTTTGAAAGGCTTGCAAAAAAGTATACAGTATTATTCGGTCTGATATATGCTTTCTGCGGCTATGGACTGATGTATTATCAGACTCTTGTATGGCTTGATATAATGTATCTTTTTCCTTTGCTGGTATTATCTGTTGACAGGCTGTGCAAACGGAAAAAATGCACTTTTTTTATATTAATGCTTTGCTCCTGTATAACGGTAAACTATTATCTTTCTTTTATGATAATAATTTATCTGATGATTTCAGTCCCGCTTTATATTGCTCTGAGATGCCGCAGTGAAGATAAGAGGACTGTTTCATTCAGGTTCATCATATCGTCCGCTGTTGCTGCTCTCATAACCGCACCTGTATGGGTATGTTCATTAATTCAGGTGAGAGCGTCTGCAAGAAGCATGAATAATCTGGCGAAATTAATTTATAATTCGCCTTTTGAATCGCTTAAAGACAAGCTTTGTGTCCTGTGCACTGACGCTTTTATTTTTGCGGCACTGCTTTTGCTGATAAAAAGTCCGCTGCTGAAGAAAAAACGGGTAAGATATAATCTGATACTGCTTGTTTTTCTGATGATACCGGTTTTTATTGACCCGGTAAATAAAATGTGGCACGGCGGAGGATATCAGGGATTTCCTTTAAGATTCGGTTACATGATAGTTTTTACAATGCTTTCAGTTGTATCTGAAATTTTTGAATCCTTCCCTGAAAACCGAAAAACTCTTCCGCTGTACAGCACAGCTGCTTTTGCAGTAATGGCAATATTCTCTGCAGCTGCAATATATGTGACTGCTGACCGGCGGAAAACGCTGTCTTCCTATGTAACCTCTCTCTGGATTACAAACGGATTTTTCAGAACCATTTCAGGCTTGTTTATTTTTGCTTTCTCAGTATATATGCTTTTTTTCTTTCTGCTGAAAAAAAAGTGTATAAGCAGCAATATATTCTTTGTGCTTGTTTCCGGAGTCTTTATTACAGAAATCTTCGTCAATATGTCCGTTTATGTCGGATATGCTTCATCAGAAGATACGCTTTTTGACAAGACTATGGCGCTGGAAAACAAAATAGATGAGGAAGATTATTACAGAGTCAAAACTGAAAAAAAGTATATTCATGTAAACATGACAGGAGCACTCGGACTTAATTCATATGCTCACTATACCTCCCTTACTCCTGAGGATTATATGTTTGCTATGAAAAAAATGGGTTATTCATCTTACTGGATGGAAGTTGGTTCAAACGGCGGTACTGCAATGACTGACGCTTTGCTTGGAATAAAATATTCAATAGGCTCAGAATTTGATTTCAAGTCATATCAGAAAAAACTTGAAACAGATACCTCTCCTGGCATTGCGGAAAATCTTATCTGCGCCCCTGCCGGAATAATATCTGACGCAGACCCGTCGCTTTCACAGGAACTTGAATATACAGACAGATTTGACGTACAGCGTCAGCTTGCGAAGCTTTATTTCGGAAACGACGATATGCTTGAAAAATATGATTTTTCAGCTGTATGGGACGGAAAATATGAATACTCAGACGGTAAATATAATGTTACTGTTTCTGAGCCGGACATAAGCCGGTGCCGTATCATATACAATCTGAAAATTGACGGGCATAAAACCCTTTACTTTGATTTGTTTGATGATCTGAACAATTATGTCAATGACCCGCTTTATGATTCCGTCAAGGTCAGCGTAAACGGCATTACTGTTTCAGAAAGTTATCCGGACAAAAAAAATAACGGTTTTCTTGAACTGGGCGAGTTTGAAAATGAGGACGCAGAAATAATAATCACCTTTTTAAAGGACGTTTCTGTTAAATCCTTCAGCGTTTTCGGAGTTGATATCGACAGACTTGAAAAAGAAGTCGCCGGTCTGAAAACTACAGAACCGGTTTTAAACGGAAATGAGATTACAGCAGAATGCAGTGCTGATAAAAACGAATATCTGTATCTTGCCGTTCCATGGGACAGCGGTTTCAATGCTTATCTGAACGGCAGTAAAACAACATTATTTAAAGTTAATGACAGCTTCTGCGCTGTAAAGCTTAATGAGGGTCAGAACAGTGTAAAACTGGTTTTCTGTCCTGAGGGTTTCAAAGTTTCTTTGATACTCATGCTTTCAGGGCTGGTTTCAGCTGTTTTCATATGCCGGAAAAAACAGTTTTTTGATAACCGCAGGGCTGGTGCTGTTTCTGTTTCTTTGTGCAGATTTGCGGCAGCGTCTGTTGTTCTTCTCTTTTACATTGTTCCGGTCATAATTTATACAGCCGGTTTTATAATACGGCTTGGAGTGTGATAATTTTTTGTCATCGGCAATACTCAATCAGGCAGTTATTATGCTGCTGCTTATCTTTGCGGGAATAGGATGCTACAAATCCGGCATCATATCCGAAAACGGTTCAAAGGAGCTTTCAAAGCTTGTTCTGACCGTTGTCAATCCCGTTGTTATTTTTACAGCTTATCAGAAAGAATTCAAAGCAGAACTGATGAAAGGCTTTGTCAGCGCACTTATTCTTTCTGTGATTGCATATATTATAGCCATTTCGGTTTCCTATCTGGTTGTCAGACGGAAAGAGGGCAGAGAAACAGATATTGAACGTTTCTCATGCATTTATTCCAACTGCGCTTTTATGGGAATACCGCTTGTACAGTCAATTATGGGTTACGAGGGGGTGTTTTATCTTACTGCTTTTGTGACTGTATTCAATATCCTTGTATGGACTCATGGCGTTATTCAGATTTCGGGAGTCAAAAACTTTAAATCCATTGTTAAGGCTTTTACTTCACCATCAATTATTGCCGTTGCGGCAGGAATGATATGCTTTGTATTCAGACTTCGCCTGCCTGGCATAATTGCGGATTCATTTGATTTTATCGGCGCTATGAACACTCCGCTGGCTATGATTGTAGCCGGTGCGACAATTGCAAGAACAAATTTAATAAAGGCTCTTAAAAATCCGAGAATTTATTATGTGACAATACTTACGCTTATTGTCATACCTCTCTTGACAGTAACGGCGTTCAGGCTGATTCCTATGAACGAATCTTCTGAACTTGCAGTATTGGTTGCAATGTCTGCGCCGGCAGCGGCTATCTGCACTATGCAGTGTCTGAATTACGGCAGAAATTCACTTTATGCATCAGAAATTTTTGCTGTTACAACACTGCTCTCTACGCTGACCATGCCGCTTATGGTTTATATTTACAAGCTATAATTTTTTAAAGGAAAGGTAAATAAAAATGGAATATCAGGGAATAAGCAAACTCGATTTAAAAAGAAGAAACAGAATGCAGATTCTGAAAGTTATCAAGGAATGCGGACCTATTTCAAGGGTTGATATTGCAGGTGCACTTGAGATCACAAGAGCAGCTGTTACCATCATTACCAATGAAATGATTGAAGAAGGCGTTCTCTATGAAGTTGGAGAGGCTCCGGTTTCTCTGGAAAATCTGCAGAAGGGCAGAAGAAAGATACTGATTGACATTAACCCTAATTACAAATTTGCACTTGGTGTTTCAATCAGCGAAAATGGTGTAAGCATTGGTCTTTCCAATCTTCTGCCGGAAGTTCTTGACAAGAATTCTATGAGCACGACTGATGAAACAAGCTATGAGGAGATAGTCGGTTTTATCATAAGCGAAACAAACCGTATGCTGCAGAACAGCTGTCTTGATTCTTCCAAGATTCTCGGCATGGGTATCAGCGTTCAGCCTGAATTATGGAGTAAAATGAAGGTTTACTTCAAGGACGGAAATCTTGATTTTACAAATCTTACTGAAACTTTTGAAAGCAAGCTTAATATACCTGTAATATGCATGAACTCAATCAGTGCGCTGGCTCTTTCCAACCAGGAAAAGAATATTGCAGAACGTTTCGGAAATTACATCTTCCTCAAATTCGGCAAAAACATAAATATGTCCATACTCCTCGAAAACGAAGTAATGCATGAGTATGTAAACCACACAAATCAGATTGAAAGAATAATCTGCAAGCCTAATGGTGCAAAGCTCAGCGGTTATCCGGACGGCTCAGTCAAGGCTGAAATGACAAGAGATGCTGTTATTGCTAAATATGCGGCTGTACTTTCAAAGGAAGATACTCCTGTTTTCTGGGAGGCAACTGAGGGAAAGCCGGAAAACATCAACTACAAGACAATTACAATTTCCGCATCCAAGGGCGAAAAGAAAGTTCTTGCAGTTATGGACGATTTCCTTGAATGTCTTGCAATGCTTATCAACAACTTATCTGTGGCATTTTTTGCACGTTACATCGTTCTCCATGACTTCTTTATGAATGAATGGGTTTTCGACAGATTCAAGAAAATTGTTGCTGATACCTGCGGTGAAGATATTGCCAGAAAAATCAGAGTCAGCCGTACAGAAAACAATCTTGAATTTTCAAGCGGATGTGCTATTTCAATTTACGAATACTTTTACAAAAAGGGCGGCATCATTTAAGAAACCGCACATAACAAAAACAGGGACGCATATTTTACTATGCGTCCCTTTAATTTTAAAGCGAAATAAACAAAGATGATATCAGGATAATGACCATACAAACCGGACAGATATATTTTATCATTACACGGTAAAGTCCTTTTGATCTGAACTTTTCATTCAGCTCTATCTCATCCTCAACAAATCTGGTTTTAACAACAAATCCGATAAGAATACAGGTAAGAAGTGCTACTATCGGCATCATAATATTGTTGCTTACAAAATCAAAGAAGTCCAGAAGCTGCATTTTGAATATTGTAAAATCAGACCATATACTATATCCGAAAACAGAAAGCAGTCCTAATCCAAATGAAAATGCAATTACGATAAGGCAGCTTGTGAGTCTTTTTAAGCCGAAGCGCTCACATATAATAGAAACAACAGTTTCCATAAGAGAAATTGAAGATGTAAGAGCAGCAAGCGCAACAAGAATGAAAAATACTGTACCGACAATCTGACCGCCTGTCATTGACTCAAAAACATTCGGCAGCGTTACAAACATAAGTTTTGGTCCTGCATTCAGAGCATCTCTGTTTCCGCCGGAAAAGACAAATACTGACGGTACGATTATAAGTCCGGAAAGAAAAGCAACTATCGTATCGAAAATTTCAATCTGTCTTACGGATGTTTCAATACTGTCGGTTTTTCTCATATACGAACCGTATGTAATCATGATACCCATTGCAAGAGACATTGAATAGAAAAGCTGTCCCATGGCCGCAATGACTGTTTTGATTGAAAATTCAGACAAATCCGGCTTTACATAATAAATAAGTCCGTCTATTGCGCCAGGCAGCGTCAGAGTATAAATTCCGATACCGACAATCAGCAGAAAAAGTACCGGCATTAATATTTTGCTGACTTTTTCAATGCCCTTCTGTACTCCAAGCATTACTACAGCTGCTGTCAGCACTATAAACACGGCAAAGAAAACTATCGGTGCAACCGGACTTGATATAAATCCGGTAAAAAAACAGCCGTCTCCTGCAGTTGCTTTTCCGTTGCCGGTTACAAATTCAGTAAGGTATTTTAATACCCAGCCTCCGATAACACAGTAATACGGAAGAATTACAACTGGTATTGCCGCGGCAAGCCAGCCAAGCGGTGCAAAACGCTTATCCATTGCAGAATATGCACCGATTACGCTTTTACCTGTCTTTCTGCCGATTGCGATTTCAGTTATCATAAGTGCAAAGCCGAATGTTACGGCAAAAATCAGATAGACCAGTAAAAACATTCCTCCGCCGTATTTTGCGGCAAGATACGGAAAACGCCATATATTTCCAAGTCCTACAGCTGAACCGGCAGCGGCAAGAATAAAACCAAGCCTTGAACCAAATCCGCCTTTTGATTTTTCAGTAAGAGTCGTATTACTCATTTTAATAATAATTCCTTTCTTCATATAATAAAATTTCGATATATAATAGTTTATTAAGTTTCTTCAGAATACATAATCATTTTTATTTTACTACACTTACTTCAAAATGTCAAGGAAAAGTCCTTGCCAAAGACCCATTTTCTGACGATTAAGTTAAAAAAATATTCTGAAAGATTTCATAAAAAACTGTTTAACTCTCTTAAACTTGAGGACTTTTTACGAACATATACAGACAGATGTATTTCTGTTCCGCCTACTGAGCAGGAGCTTGACGCCGTTTATAACAGCATGAGCAAATTTTCTGAGGCGGACAGGCACATCGACTGCCATGCCTGCGGATTCAAAAGCTGCCGTAATATGGCTATGACAATTTATGCCAGTAACAATACTCCTGCAAACTGTATTATGTATGAAAAGGTGCAAATGCTTGAAATGCGAAACAAGCTTGAAAATCAGCGCCGTGATTTACAGCAGGCAGTTTCCGAAATTACTCAGTCACTCAATGTACTTTCAAATAAAATTTCACCTATTGCCGATCATGCGGTAGGAAATGCTGAAAAAAATGAAGTTATCAAAAATGATATGCAGATACTTAATGATGAAATTTCAAATATTCACACAGGCGCAAACGGAATCGGTAGTGCTGTATCGCAGATCGGAACCAGTATTGACGAATATACAAAAATCCTCAATAAAATCAAAGGCATATCTGAACAGACCAATATTCTTGCGATCAATGCTTCCATTGAAGCAGCAAGAGCAGGCGAATCCGGAAAAGGCTTTGCTGTTGTTGCCGGCGAGGTACGCAGTCTTGCGGTCAAATCAGCTGAAACACTCAAAGAGGCTGAGGAACATACCAATCAGATTATGAAAAATGTCAGCGGAATAAAAAAATCGTCTGATTCCATTATCGGTCAGACTGCAATGACTCAGGAAAGTGTAATCAGTACAGACAAGGCTGTTGATGAGCTTAATGACAGTTCTCAGTTTATCGGCAGCAGCATTTCTGAGATAACAGATATTATTCAGAACTTAAACCGTATTGCCTCTGATTTAGTTAATTAAAATCCCATAATATCCTTTTTAAACCAAAAACCGCTTTGAGAAATCAAAGCGGTTTTTCTTATTATCCTCTTGCAGTATCAGCAATTTCCTTAAACTGCTGTCCTAAATCATCATCAATCATTTTACAGTCTGTCCTGCTGTAGAAAACGTCTGTAATATCCCACAGCATCGGACACATTCCACGCTCATAGGCTTCACGGCAAACTGATGTAAGGAAAAGCTTTACGGATTCCGGATTTTTATTTTTTGTGGCACAGCCGTATTCTCCGATTATAACCGGTATTCCCTTATCAACAAATGTGGTTTTCAGAAGCTCCATATTATTTTCAAGTTCATTGAAATCAATTTCAGAACCCCAGTCAGACCTTGCTTTGCCCCAGCTGGCGTCTTCTTCAAGTATGCAGAAAGTGGCAGGAGTGTAGTAATGAACTGAAACTGCGCAGCGTGACGCCTTATCCTCCGGCATTTTAAAGCAGGGGTCGCAGGTCAGAGTTACGTCAGTTGCGTAACCGGCAATCAGAAGATGACGCTTTGCATTGTTTCCGCCGGAATTTCTTACAAGATTTACAAACTCCTGATTAATGCTGTTAAGTATTCCGTATGCTTCTTCCTTTCCCTCGTCAGAGCCGCTGTATCTGTTCCAGATATCCTCATAAACTCCCTCTTCATTAAGGGATTCAAAAATCAGTTTGTCGCCGTAATCCTTGAAATTATCTGCAATCTGCGTCCATATTGTGGTGTACTTTTTAAGACACTCGTCATATTCTGTAGAAAATTTTGCGAACCAGCCGCCGTCCCAGTGAATATTTACAACGGCATACATATCATTGTCAATTACATAACCGGCGATTTCCTTTACTCGTTTCATAAGGTCGGGATTTATGGTATAATCATCCGCTATCATATTTGACCACGCAACAGGTATTCTGACAGATTTGAAACCTGCTTTTGCATATCCGTCCACCATTTCTTTTGTGATGACCGGAGAGCCCCAGGCAGTTTCATAATTGGTGATACTGCTGTCATCTATCCAGTCGCCGCAGGCTTCAAGAGTATTTCCCAAATTGATTCCAAGACCCATATCGGCAACTATTTCCGTTGTGGTCATGTCACGCATCTGATTTTTTTCGTCTGTTTTTCCTCCGCACCCTGTTAAAATGCCAATTGCTGTTACAGCGGCAGTTAAAATGGACAGGATTTTTGTTTTTTTCATTTTTTACCCCCTGTTTACTTTTAATATAAACCGAAATATGTTATAATTATAGTAAACGAAAAATTTATTTTTCGTTTACTATTAGCCGATACGCACGGAGCGAACGAAGTAAGCGGATGTGCGAGGCAATAAAAATAAATAAACATAGTGAACGTAAAAATCTTTTTTGCGTTCACTATAATTATAACATAAAAACTCCCTATTGACTATGATTTTAATGACACCTTACAGCACAAAAAAGACATTTTTTCAGATAAGACAGTCAAGAAACTACACGTTTATTAAATCTACACAAATACTATATCAATTTATTGTTCAATGTACCAAAAATAAAAAAATATCTGAAAAAGCGTAGACAAAATCAAATCCGGACTGCTCTTTATTAATAGATGAAAATCAGGATGAAGTTATAAAATCACAGAGGAGGTGCTTCGATGCTCGCCGTCTGTATGACTCTTATTGATGACGCTGAAAGTCAGACAGAATTTAATGATATAGTAATGCAATACGAGAAAAAGCTATATGGTTATGCATACAGCATATTGCATAATACTGCGCTGGCTGAAGAAGCGGTCTGGGAAACATTTTTTGCAATTGCAAAATGTTTTGAAAGAATTAAAGACGGCGGAATTGAAAATATTGAGGCATATCTTGTTATCACTCTGAGAAACAGCTGTTACAAAATATATAACAGCGAAAAAAAGCATTATGATTCTCTTTCGCTTGATACTGTTAATGAAACTGAGGTTTCCTCATTTGATGAGTTTAATAAATATGAAATTTCTGATTTATGCGACGCTCTGAAAGAACTGAATGACACTTATCAGTCAGTTATTGCTTATATGCTTTATTATGAATACAGCGCTGATGATACTGCAAAGCTTATGGGAATTTCAAGAAGTACTGTATATAAATATCTTAACGATGCAAAGAAAACACTGCGTAACAAGCTGGGGGGCTGCTAATGGATAAAAATTGTAATCTTTATAAGGCAATTGAAGAATCAATTATCAGACCACAGTCTGATAAAATGAAAAATCTTGAAAATGTGCCTCATAAATTCTCAGAAGAATACAATAACAAAATTGAGGAAACAAACATAATTGCCTGCGAAAAAAATACTCTGCCCAAAACCGCAAAATCAAAAAAGAAAATAAGCGTCAGAACATTTTCTGTTATTGTCGCAGCCGCAGTCCTTGCCGGTGCGGTTACTGTTACTGCAAGCGATTCAGTCAGACACATGATTTACAGATTGTTCAATGACAGCGAAGATAAAACAACATTCAGCAGTCAGATCGAATGCACAGAAACACCTGTCTTTACAAAACCGTCTTTCACCACTCCGGTTACTTCTGAAATTCCGGCAGTTTCTGTAACAACAGTATTGCCGGCTTCAGGCACAGCCACATCAACAACATCAGTTACTACTGTTACTCCGGCAAGCACAATGTCAGGCGAATATCATCCGCTTACAGAACTAACAACAACTCAGCATATTCCGGTATATCACGGCATAAATGCACATCAGCAGCCGTCAATGATGGCGCCTTCATACCCTACTGTTGTTTCCACAACACCGGCAGGGTCTGAAAATTCACAGACTACTACTGTCATAAGCAATGTCATGGGGGAAGGAAACGTCACACAGTCTGTTACAACTGTTCTGACAGAGGAAGATTCGGACATAACAACACATTCTACAATTAATTATATTGGAGATGTTACCGGTATTGTGTATGAAACAACAGTTTCAGTAATTGCCACTATTGGTCCGCCTGCTCAGTCTATACCATCCCCTTCACTTACTGATGATACATCAGGAAGTGAATCAGACACTACTGAATCAACAGAACAGATACAGGAAACAACATCAGATCTCACTTACACGACCACGATTAAATTAAAATAATTATTTTTTAAAAAGTGCAGACAAAATCGAAAACAGACCACTCTATATAAATGAAAGGGTTAGTCAATCAAATATAGTCAAAATATATCAAGGAGGTTTTCTTATGAAAAGATTCAAAAAGCTTGCTGCGGCACTTTCAGCAGCAATAATCGCAGTTTCTGCATTCAGCATTCCGGTTTCAGTATCCGCATATACACAACCGGACACACAGACATTCGAATATCTTACCGACGATTCAAATCTGGCATGGACAGACGGTAATTTAAGAGTTTATGAGGACGGCACTGTTGCCTATGGATTAAAAGAATTCAGTTCTGTTATTTTAAAACCGGTTGAAGATACTGATATAACTGCTGAAACTCTCGGACTGCCTGACGGCTGTGATGTTGTACAGCTGGATTCTTATTTATACGCAGACTATGAGGGTTGGCTAAGAATTTCGACAGATTCAAAAGAAAAAAATGAAGAAATTGCCGCACTTGCCGGCAGCTGGATAAAAAGCGGTCTCGCCGTTGAAGTCAGAAAGCTTAACACCGCTGAATGCGAATGTGTATCCGGTCTTCGTTTTACTGTAAGCCTTAACAATACTGATGATGCTGATACTTTCCTGTCTGATTATGAAACACTGGATTTTCCCGAATCAGATACTAATACATATTGGAGTAAAGAATTCAGTCAGGATGAAATTGTGGCTGCCGGTGATTCATACTATGCACTGAAAGCGGATGAAAGAGTGAAAAGTTTTACTATTAATTATGCACTGTGCTGTTTTATACATCGGATATGTGGTACGGAGGACATCGGTTCAGTTGTTCCCACAGATTATTCGTCCGCAGCTAAGTTTGTTGAAAATCACGCTGAAACAGTTGTAAACGGAAACGAAGCTGTTATCGTTGTCCCGGGTATTGATGATGAAAATTACGGCTACGTTTTTGCAGACGGCGGCGAGGGAAAGACATATACTGTCAAATCCCACGAAAGATATGTTGAAAAACTTAACCCCAATATGACATATCCTGCTTCCTATGTTAAAAATTGCTATGACGTTTATGTCCTCGAACTTAATTCTGACAGCGATATCAATATCGGACTGAATTTTGTAAATACAAACAATACCGAAGGATATATTGCTAATACAAAGCTTAGCTATACATTACAGGAAAACGGTGAATTCAAGGTTTCTGACAGACCTACAACCAGAAAACAAGTGATAAAATTTATCAGTGAAAACGGCAATATCAAGGTAAATGATGATAACGCTGTTGTTGTAATGGAAAGTGCCGGAGTAGTTGGCCCTTATGAATGTACAAGTCCGTATAACACAGTTAAACCTGTTCTTACAGCAAAGTACGATATTGGTACAGATGATTCGGAATATTCATGCAGAAGAAACAGTGACGGCGAGATTGAATTTGTGTATCTGTGCGGCGGAAGTACTTACACAGTATATCAGTACAGCCTTGACAGCAACCAAAAATACGGTCTGAAATTTATTTCAGCACAGCAGAATAATGAAACTGCTGAAACGCCTTTTGGTTATGTAACAAGCTTCAATTACACAATTGAAAAGAATGAAAACAGTGCAAAGGTTGTATCGGAGAGTGCCAAAAAATATGAGAGCACTCCATACGGCGACGTCAACTTCGATTCAGTTATTAACATCTATGACGCAATTGCTGTTTCAAGATATTTAATGAGTCCGGATACACTTAATGAAACAGAGCTTTATGCAGCTGATTTCAACCGTGACGGACAAAAGGATTTATACGATGTAATTGACATTGCAAAAACCCTTATGTAAAACGCTATTAAGGTACATAATATATGCTGCCTTAACATAATTCACACTTCTATCCTAAAACGCCCCGCTGGTTAAACCAGCGGGGCGTTTTTTATTTATTAAAGTAAATCAGCAATATCAAGAATAAGTCTTTCTGTCTTTTCCCAGCCAAGACACGGGTCTGTAATTGACTTGCCGTATACACACTCGTCAACGGACTGATTTCCGTCCTCAATATAGCTTTCAATCATAAGACCCTTTACAAAGCCTCTGATATCATCGCTGTGACGCATACTGTGAAGTATTTCCTTGCTTATTCTTATCTGTTCAAGATACTTCTTGCCTGAATTTGAATGGTTTGTATCAACAATAACTGCACGGTTGGCAAGGTTTTTCTTTGAATACAGCTCATAAAGGAGTCTGAGATCTTCGTAGTGGTAGTTAGGAAGATTCTGTCCGTGCTTGTTTACAGCACCTCTTAAAATAGCGTGTGCGTAAGGATTGCCGTCTGTGCTTACCTCCCAGCCTCTGTAAAGGAAGTTGTGGCTTCCCTGCGCTGCTGTGATTGAGTTGAGCATTACTGAAAGGTCGCCGCCTGTAGGATTCTTCATACCAACCGGTATATCCATACCGCTGGCTGTAAGTCTGTGCTGCTGGTCCTCAACGGAACGTGCACCTACTGCAACGTATGAAAGCAGGTCATAAAGATATCTGTAGTTTTCCGGATAGAGCATTTCGTCTGCACATGTAAGCTTGGTTTCTTCGATTGCTCTTGTGTGAAGATGACGAACGTGGATAAGTCCCTCAAGGATATCCTCTGCCTTGGACGGGTCCGGCTGATGAATCATACCCTTATAGCCCTCACCTGTTGTTCTTGGCTTGTTTGTATATATTCTCGGAATAATGATTATCTTGTCCTTAACCTTTTCCTGCATAACGGCAAGTCTGCCTACATAGTCCATTACAGGCTCTTCCTTATCAGCTGAGCAGGGGCCGATTATAAGGAGAAACTTATCTGAATTTCCGGTAAAAACGTCAATAATTTCCTTATCTCGTTTAGCCTTTGTCTGAAGAACTTCCTCTGAAAGCGGATAAAGCTCTCTTATTTCCTCCGGTACAGGAAGTTTTCTTTTAAAATTCATACTCATAGTTTTATACTCCATTCTGCTTATCGTGTCGCTTTAAATTAGTAAAGCAACAATTTCAAAACAACGCCCCGACGGGTCTTGCCTGCGGAGCACAATAATTCATGTCATGCTTTACTATTTTAAGCGAAAACTGCAAAGAATCAAATTTTCGACATTTATTATATCATATATCTCTGTAAAAGTCAACAACTTTTTTCCGCAGTTGCAATTAAATTATCTTTTTACTAATTATTCAGAGCAGTTATCCTCTCTGCTATCTCTCTGAATACCGGAGCGGCACACTCATTTCCATAACCGCCGTCCTCACATAAAACAGTCACAGCATATTTCGGAGATGAGAGCGGGAAAAAGCCTGTTATCCAGCCGTGGCACAGTTCTTCGCCATCTTCATCAAAGCGTCCGGTCTGGGCGGTTGAGGTTTTTCCGGCGGCGTGGGTGTTTGACGGTCTTGCATTGGAGTCCTCATTCTTATCAACGGCTGCTATCATAAGGTCCTGTAAACGAAAAGCAGTCTGACGGTCGAATACCTCCGTATACTTCACTTCATTTTCATTGACAACAGTTTTACCGTCATATGTGATACCCTTTACAAGCCTCGGGACATAAAGTCTTCCCTCATTGGCTATGGCGGCTGTAAAGGAACAAATCTGCACCGGTGACGCCGTAAGCTTTCCCTGACCGAAAGACATATTTGCCTTTTCGGCAGGCAGGAACAGATCTTCCTCTGTCTGTAAAGTCCCTCCCGACGCCGTCATACCGGTGGCAAGGGTAATACTTCTTCCGAATCCCATTCGTTTTGCAGTTTCAATCAGAATACTGTTATCAATACGTTTTGCAAGTTCAATAAAATACGTGTTGCAGGACTGCGTCATTGCTCCGGTCATGTCGAGTACACCATGACCGCTTAAATTGTGGCACTTAAACGGCTGTCCGCTGATTTCAGTAACTCCGGTGCAGTTATAGGTAAAGCTTTCATCAATTCCCTGCTCAAATGCCGCAAGGGCGGTAACAAGCTTGAATATTGACCCCACATTGTATGAATACAGACAGCGGTTTATAAGGGGTGAATTTTCATTGCAGACATCTTCTGAAAGCGTACTGATACTGTATGTCGGAAAGCTTGCCATGCCCAGAATATCACCGGTCTGAATATCCATTACAACAACTGCGCCCTTTTCCATTTTACTTCCGGCATCCTCACAGACAGCCTGTATATCCTTGTCAATAGTCAGCACTACCCCGTCAGTCATTGGCTCGCCCTGTTTTATATCCTTTCCAAGACCGTCCATAACGCCGCCCCGTCCGTCAACGTTATAGGTGACTGAATTTTCAGAAACCGAGTCCCTGAGAAATTCGTCATAGGCAAGCTCAATTCCCGATACTCCGCCGCTTTCATCAGTATATCCTACAATATGCTGTGCCAATTGCTTTTCACGGTTTCTGACCGGAACTTCAAAAACAGTTATATCCTCGCAGTCAAAATCCTTTTTTGTTACCTCACATACAAAAGGTTTGCCGTAAATAATATTTGCATGGTAGCTTTCAAGGTCCTTGACACAGGGCAGGATCTCTTCCGCCGCCTCTGCTGTGGGATTGACTGCCGCATAGTATGCCGTTGTATCGTTGACCAGAAGGTCATAACTGGTATCGTAAATATTTCCGTAGGTGTGTCCGACTGTAAGAGTGTATGTCCCCTGTTCCTTTGCGGCGGCATAATATCTGGGATTGCTGACAATCACATATATGCGCATATATAGTATGGCAAACAAAAACATAAATACACAGCCAAGGACAGTAAGTCTTTTATACATGAAAATCCCTCCCGAATTATTATGGACAGCCGGGAGGGATTATATCACCTGTTATTAAGTTTTTCTATTGCCTCTTTTATTTCTTCGACGCTTATTTTACCGTCACTGAAGCTTACCATAGCTCTCATAGGGTTATATTTCAGCATAGCCTCAATCATTGCCCCTGTGCTTTCACCCATTTCATTGCCCTCGTCATTTCCGGACATCTGCTCACGGTAAATTTCAATGTATCTGTCGGTGTACACCCTTGCGTCCTCGTCTTCAAGCATATCGCCGAATGTGGTGTTCATTGTATAGTGAACAGGCAGTTTAACCGTTGACTCCACATAGACAGTATCGCTCAGAACAATATCACGGGAGGATTTTCCTACCATAATATCAAATTCTCCGCTTTCGACGTGCCAGTCGGAAATTTCGGTATTGTAATACGCAAAGGAACGCTTGTCAAGAATAAACTCAGCAGTTTTCTTTTCGCCTGGTTCAAGGCTGAGCTTTTCAAAGCCTTTAAGCTCCTTTAACGGTCTGATAACACGGCTTTCACGATCGCTGACATAAAGCTGTACTATCTCCTTGCCAGACACCTTGCCGATATTCTTAACGTCAACTGTCACCTTTAAGGTATCATTGTCAGTTATCCTGTCAGCGCTGAGTTTTAAGTTGCTGTACTCAAACTGAGTATAGCTTAAACCGTGTCCAAACGGAAAAAGAACGTCCATTTCCTTTTTGTCATAATAGCGGTAGCCAACAAAAATGCCCTCGCTGTAGACTGTCCTGTCGCCCTCTCCTGGGAAAGTCAGGTAGGACGGATTGTCGGACAGCTTTTTCGGGAAGGTTTCAGCAAGCTTTCCGCATGGATTTGCGTCGCCGAAAAGTATGTCAATCTCTGCGCCGCCGACACTCTGTCCCCCGAGATACACTTCCAGAATACCCTTAACGTCATTCACCCACGGCATTTCAACCGGAGAACCGTTATGCAGAACAACAACAGTATTCGGCTGTACTTTGCAAACTTCTGCAATCAGCTTGTTCTGATTTTCCGGCATTCTCATGTGACTTCTGTCAAAGCCCTCGGATTCAAAGGAGTCGGGCAGTCCGGCAAAAATAACCGCCTTATCCGACTTTTCAGCAAGGCTCACTGCCTCGGCAATCAGCTTTTCGTCAGTTACATCAGCAGAACTGTCATAGCCTCTTGCATACTCAACGTCACAAACGCCCTTTACTGCGTCAAGTGCGCTGAGAGAATCAAAGGAGTTGATATGGGAACTTCCGCCGCCCTGATATCTGGGTTTTTCCGCAAATTCACCGATAAAGGCAACCTTTTCAGTCTTTGAAATAGGAAGTATGCTGTCGTCGTTTTTAAGCAGTACAATGCACTCTCCTTCAATCTCACGGGCAAGTCTGCTGTCCTTTTCCTTGTCCCATACGGCATTTTTACTGCGATTTTCAAGATACCTGTCAAGCACACCGAGTATTCTCTCAACAGCCCTGTCAAGCACCTTTTCGTCAAGACTTCCGTCCTTTACTGCTTTAACGATAAGTTCATCATTGAAACCGCCGCTTGACGGCATTTCAAGGTCAAGTCCGGCTTTAAGTCCCTCGACACGCTCGTCTACTGCGCCCCAGTCACTGACTACAAAACCGTCAAAGCCCCATTCATCTCTGAGTATATCAGTCAGCAGCTTTTTATTTTCAGAAGCGTATACGCCGTTTACACGGTTATAGGAGCACATTACAGTCCATGGTTTTGCCTCTTTTACAGCCGTTTCAAAGCTTGCAAGGTAAATTTCTCTGAGAGTTCTCTCGTCAATTTCAGAGCTTGCGGACATACGTCTGTGCTCCTGGTTATTTGCGGCAAAGTGCTTTAAGCTTGTACCAACATTCTGAGACTGCACGCCTTTGATGTGGTTTGCCGCCATCTGTGATGAGAGATACGGGTCCTCTGAAAAGTATTCAAAGTTTCTTCCGCATACCGGTGAACGCTTTATATTTGCTCCCGGTCCTAAAATAACGCTTACGTCCTCTGCCTGACATTCGTTTCCGAGAGCCTGACCCATTTTGTATATCAGTTCCCTGTCAAATGAACAGGCCAGCGCACAGGCAGCCGGAAAGCACACCGCCTCAATGCTTATATTCACGCCCAAATGGTCGGCGTTAAGATCCTGTTTTCTGAGTCCGTGAGGGCCATCGCTTACCATGACTGCCGGTATTCCAAGGCGCTCAACTGCCTTTGTGTGCCAGAAATCACTTCCGGAACACAGTCCGGCTTTTTCCTCAAGAGTCATTTTTGAAACAAGGTCTTTAATGTTCATAATATTCCTCCCTGTCAGATAATTTTTCCGTCGAGATATACAAGTTCAATATCGCCGTCAACAAAGCCGATTCCCACAGCTTTTGCCGCTTTCAGAACATCTGCATACTTACCCGATTCAAGGTATTTCCTTACACATTCAGCAAACATTTTCTGCGCCTTTTCCCAGTTTTTCAGTTCATCAGTAATTTCAATATAGCAGACGTTTTCCTCGGAGGAATACACCTCGCTGCACGCCCAGTCCGGGTCTTCCTCGTCAAATTCATCAGAACCGATAAGCTGAATATCGTAGGTTTCCTCGCTGTCATACAGATTAAAATTATATGCAATTATTTTTTCAGACATATTTTCAAGGTCAAGACCGTCTATCCATTCAAGAAATTCATCATACATATTTGTGTCCTCCAAATCAGATATCTTCAAGCACCACAGTAAAAGGTCCGTCGTTAAGCAGTTCAACCTTCATATCCGCACCGAACACGCCCTTTTCCACAACCGGAACCTGCTTTTTGCACTGGCTTACAAAGTATTCATAAAGTCTTTCCGCCTCGTCAGGCTTTCCTGCCTGTATAAAGTTAGGTCTGTTTCCCTTGCGGCAATCTGCATAGAGGGTAAACTGGGATATGACAAGCAGCGAACCGCCAACGTCGGCAAGTGACAAGTTTATTTTATCGTTTTCATCAGAAAAAATCCTCAGTTTTACGATTTTGTTTACCAGTCTGTCGGCGTCCTCCTCTGTGTCATTCTGCCCCACTCCAAGCAGAATCAGAAACCCCTGTCCTATCTGCCCTTTTATCTCACCGTCAACCTTAACTGATGCATGAGTAACTCTCTGTACTACCGCTTTCACTGTGTTCCTCCCTTTACCTCTATTGCGCCGAGAACCTTTCCTATGCTGTCGTGTATTACCATATCAGCACTTGAATCAACCGGCGTTTCCGTCTTATTTATCAGCAGAAGAAAACAGTCTTTCTGTCTGTATCTGATAAGTCCTGCCGCCGGATAAACATTCAGAGATGTACCGCCCACAATCAGCAGGTCGGCTTGCTCAATGGCATTTACTGCACCGTTTATTGTCCTGTCGTCAAGTCCCTCCTGATAGAGTACAACGTCCGGCTTTATTGTTCCTCCGCAGCTGCATTTCGGGATACCGCTGCTGTTTCTGATAAATTCCTCATCATAAAATTTATGGCACTTCATGCAGTAATTTCTCAGCACGCTTCCGTGCAGTTCATACACCGCTTTACTGCCTGCCGCCTGATGAAGTCCGTCAATATTCTGGGTTATGACCGCTTTAAGCTTTCCGGCTTTTTCAAGTTCCGCAAGCTTTAAATGCGCCTTATTCGGCTTTGCGTCCGGACAAAGCATTTTGTCACGGTAAAATTTATAAAATTCCTCGGTCTGTGACATGAAAAAATCATGGCTGAGAATAGTTTCCGGCGGAAAATCGTATTTCTGATTGTAAAGTCCGTCAACACTTCTGAAATCCGGAATACCGCTTTCCGTTGAAACTCCTGCACCGCCGAAGAAAACTATATTCTGACTTTTATCAAATAGTTCCTGCAATGTCATTGCTTTCACCGTCCCTTTCAGAACTTATTCTCATAGGATTTGTGCATAGATTTTTGAGCATAATTTGGCTGAAAACAAGGCAAAAATTTGCAGGCATACTGGCGTATGGCAAAAATTTTTAACGCAGTTATCAGACAAATTTGCCAAAAAGATATGTGCATTAGCCTATGAGAACAAGTTCTCACTGTCAAGTATAAACCGCCATGGCTTTGACGCCCATTCCTCGCCGGCATAGTCTATCCCCACTCGTTTATCAGTGCGGAGATTAAAGCGTTTTCCGTCGTCCTCTATCCATATTCTCGGATTGCCGCAAAAGCTTTCATAGTTGAATGACTTGTCAATGCCAAGACGTTTTGTAAGTCTTGCCGGACCTTCAAAACCCTCTCCGGCTCTGAAAAGCACTCCCTGCGGCTGTTCCTTTTCACCGCTTATTACATTCATAAGCCAGTGCATTCCGTAGCACAGATACACATAGATAAGTCCGCTTTCACGGTACAGGATTTCCGTTCTGGGAGTTCTTCCCTTTGAAGCGTGACAGGCTTTGTCCTCTGTACCTCTGTAAGCCTCTGTTTCGGTTATCCTTACTCGTATCTCCTCACCGCTGTCAAACTTTCGTACCAGTATTTTTCCTACAAGGTCGGGGGCAAGTTCAAGGCAGTCTCTGTGAAAAAACTCTTCATTCAGTATCATTTTCTAAGCTTTTCTGCAAGTTCTGCATCAGGATTTACATACGCCGTTTTATTGTTTGTAAATATCACCATGCCCGGTTTTGCACCGGCTGGCTTTTTGACAAACTTGTCAAGGCAGTAGTCAACGGGAACCTGTGCGGAGTCCTTTGCCTTGCTGTTTACTGCCGCAATTATCGCCGCCTCCTCAATTGTTTTATCGGGAGGAGTTGTGCCATCCGTTACGATTATGACGTGTGAACCGGCTATATTGTGCGTATGCAGCCATATATCAGTTTTAGCGGCTGTTTTGAGAGTAAGCTTATCGTTCTGCTTGTTGTTTCGTCCGGCAAAAATCGTGTAACCGTCGCTTGAGAGATATTCAAGAGGTGGCTGGCTTTTCGGCGGCTTGCCTTTAAGTCTTACTGCTCTGATATACCCCTGCTCCGCAAGTTCCAGACGAAGTTCATTCACTTCATTTTCGCTGTCGGCTCTTGTAAGGGCGTCGAAAACGCTGTCTATATACTGCAGCTCCTCTTCGCCCAGAGCTATCTGCTCCGCAAGCTTTTTTTCGGCGGTAACCGACTTGCGGTAGACTGAATAATATTTCTGGGCATTCTGTGCCGGAGTAAGCCTTGAATCAAGCTTTATTTCAATTTCAGGACAGTTTTCATCATAAAAGTTTTCAAGCTTAACTGTACTGTCACCTTTGTTTATTCTGTAAATGTTCGCAGAAAGCAGGTCGCCCATAAGCTTCATTTCATTCTTTTTGTCACACTCTTTCAGTTCCTCACGCTGATTTGCAAGCCTTTTGGAAATTCTCTCAGAGGTATTGACAAGCAGTCGGAAAAGGTCGTTTGCACGCTGTTTGAGCCTTGCCGCCCTGTCACGCTGTGCGTAGAAATAGTCAAGCAGACCGCTTGCGGATTCCAGCCCCTTTGTTATCATTAATGCGCCGTACTGGGAAAGTCTGATAAATGAGTAGTCTTTCAGAAGTCCCTCTTTGGTCATGACAGCGGTATAACAGCATTTTCCGGAAATCAGAGCCTCCTTTGACTGCATAATGGCAAACGTAAGCCTGTCTTTTATGTTGTCGTCAAGTTCATCTGTGCGCACTTCGTTTCCTCTTGCCGCATAGTATGCCCATTCTCTTGCAAGTACGGGAGAAATACCCTCAAACACGCCTATAAGCCCCTTTGAAAGTTCCGCTGGTTTCATGCGGTCAAGCGCCGCCCTTATTTCCTCCTCGCTGCTGTGAACAAAGGATATACGCTCATCTCTCGGCGGCATTTCATATTTTATGCCCGGAAGTACAAGCCTTTCCCTTGACATATCCTCGTCAACACGCTTTATGCTGTCAATTATACTGCCGTCATTGTTGATTGCGATAAGGTTTGAATACTTCCCCATTATCTCGCAGGCAAGTGTTATTGTAACCGGGTCGCCAAGCTCGTTTGTGCATTTGAAGTCAAGGAACAGAATTCGCTCAAGACCGTCCTGTCTTATCTGAGCAAGCTTTCCTCCGCCAAGGTGCTTTCTCATCAGCATACAGAACATAGGCGGAGTCATTGGATTATCAACCTGTGTTTCGGTTATATGCACTCTTGCGCTGCTTGCAGAGGCTGAAATAAGCAGTCTGAATGCGCCTTTTACTGTCCTTATAGATATTATTATTTCTTCTCTTGACGGCTGGTAGACCTTATCCACACGTCCGCCAATCAGCATCTGAAGTTCGTTTTTTACTGCATATAAAAATGCGCCGTCAAGTGCCATTATCTATTCTCCTTTGTTTTTGTAAATCAGTATCTTAAATTCAATAGTTGTTTCGAGTGTATCTATATTGTCAAGCTTTTGCCTGTCCTCCTGCTTTGTATTGTAATAATAGGGCGTCATGGTAAACAGATTTGCTATATCCTCACGGGATTCAAGCCTTATCATTTCAGCCGGAATGTCCACAGCATCCACAAGCTTAAAGCCATCAAGGCTGTAGTCCTTGACCTGATTTTCATACGGTTTTTCGTAAATAATGCTTTTGAGTTCCCAGAGGTGTTTTCTGTCCGGAATCACCATAAAGAAAAATCCGTCTTTTTTCAGTACACGCTTAAATTCTTCTATGCATAAAGGCGAAAATACCGACAGCAGAAGGTCGGCGCAGTTATCCCCGACAGGAATATGAAAAACGCTTGCCGCAGCATATTCAACACCGTTTTTTCCGCTTTTTGCGGCAAAGTCAGCAGCATTCTTTGATATATCAATACCGCCGGCTGAAACTTTCTTTTCTGCAAGCGATGCAACAATCTGTTCAGTATAATATCCCTCACCGCAGCCGGCGTCAATAATTCTGAAATATTTTTCGCTGTATTTATCTGCAAGCCTGCAAAGCTCACGGGCAAGGACGGAGTAATACCCCTTATTCAGAAAATCTCTCCTTGCCCTCACCATAAGCTTATTGTCACCAGGCAGTTTTGAATGCATTCTGTCAGAGGTCAGCAGATTCACATAACCGCTCTTTGCCCTGTCAAAGCAATGGTTTTTAGCGCAACGGTAAGTTCTTTCATCATATTCCAGCGCACCTCTGCAAACAGGACATGAAAAAACACTTTTACACATATTCAACCGGATCACCGTTCATTTCTGACATAACAAATTCTATATTCGGGAAATCTGCTGCAAGCATTCTGCAAAGAGTCAGCATACCCGGAGTTTCGGTGTGGTAGTGACCGCAGTCGAAAACAGCTATGCCAAGTCTTTTTGCAAGCAGCCACTTGTCGTGGTGGATTTCAGAGGTAACAAATCCGTCAGCACCCATTTCAGCGGCTTTTGCAACCAGATCTCCGCCGCTGCCTGTGCTGACTGCAAGCTTTCTTATTGGCATTTCAGTATTGTTGTATCTGAGTGAGGTACAGCCTAATGCGTCCCTCAGCTTAAATGCCATTTCTCCGGGAGTATATTCCCTGTCGGTCAGACAGAATGCACCGAATCCCAAAGGCTTTTCTCCGCCTTTTTCAACTTCAAGCAATCCTTCGGTTTTCTCAAATCCCAGCAGATTTATTATTGTATCATTCATGCCACCCTCAGCCATATCCCATGGTGTGTGGATGCAGATTGCAGAAATACCGTTTTTCATAAGTCTGAAAGACGGCTCATCATCTCTGAGGGTTTTAAGTGGATGAAAAATCACAGGGTGATGGGAAATTACAAGTTCAGCACCGATGTCGGCAGCCTCATCTGCAACCTCAGCGGTAATATCAAGGGTCACAAGCACCTTGCTGACACGTCTTTCCCCCGAACCGACTATCAGTCCGGAGTTATCCCATGCAGACTGCGTTGAAAATGGTGCAATATTATCTATGTAGTTATATATTTCAGAAATTGTATTCATTTTACCCTCCAGAATCTGTTCAAGCTTTTTAGCAGACTTTACAAATATTTCAGCGTCTGCACTTTTTCCGGCTTTTGAAAGTCCCAAAGCAATATTACTGATTTTCTCATACTGCTTTAAAACGTACGCTCTGCCGTCCTCTGTTTCATAATCTATCTTTCCTATATTTTCTGCAATAAAACCAATATTGAATTTATTTCCGGTGTAAACGGCGTTGATTACAGTATAAATAAACCTTTCGTGGCTCACTGCCTTTTCAGCTTTTATATCAAAACCGTTTTTATAAAGCCAGCGTCTGAGGTGTGACGCACGGGTCATAGGCTGCAGAACAAGGTTGACGTTTCTCTTCAGCCAGTCTGCCTTTGAAAGAATCTCGCATATAGTTTCGCCGCCCATACCTGCAATTACAACATCGCTTATATTTTCAGGGTCTATATTTTCAAGTCCGTCCGATTTAACAAGCTTAATTTTATCAGTAAGGTCATACTTTATCAGAGTCTGTTCTGCAAATTTCAGCGGACCGTCATTTATATCACCGGCAACTGCGCCTGTGCATTTTCCGTTAAGCACAAGGTATGCCGGAAGATAGGCATGGTCTGTGCCCACATCGCATACGACACCTTTTCCGGAAATGAACTCCGAACAGGCTTCAAGACGTTTATCAAGTGTTATCATATTTAAATAATCCTTTATAATACAGCAACGGCGGACAAAAATGTCCGCCACGCAAATTATTTTTCAGCAAAATATTTATTCAGCTTTTCAACCAGTTCATCAGCGTCAGTACCATGAACTTCGCAAGCTTCCGCAATTGTTTCTCCTCTTGACGCAGGACAGCCTAAACAGTGCATACCCATTTCAAGGAAAAACGGGGCAACATCAAAATCCTTGTCAAGAATATCACCGATAATTGTATTCTTATTTACCTGATAATCCATATTTTAACCTCCATAAATAGTTTTCACAGTAGTTATATTTTTATACAATCCAAAATAAAAATGCAGCCTATGCGGCTGCATTATACAGGAATCTGAAATTAAGCTTCTTCCTTCATTTTTGCGAAACACTCGCTGCAGTATACCGCACGGTCTTCTCTTGGTTTGAAAGGAACTTTTGCCTCTCCGCCGCATGATGCACAGGTTGCTGTGAACATTTCTCTTTCAGCCTTTGAAGAGTTCTTTCTTGCATCTCTGCATGGCTTGCATCTCTGAGGTTCATTTACGAAACCTTTTTCTGCATAAAATTCCTGTTCACCAGCAGTAAACACAAATTCGTTACCGCATTCCTTACATACCAATGTCTTATCTTCGTACATTTCTTTTACCTCGCTTGTAGTTTTTTAGACCCCGGACGGATTCTCACCGACACCTTTGTAAAACAACGCTCTGGAATTAAGCTACCCGGTCTCATTTTTAATAGAATTAAAAACTGCCTTGACCAACAATCATACCAAGCGACCGTAACTAAAAACTCAGATCGTTTTGCCGATGAAAAAATAAGATCCGGCATACGTTAAAGGAATGCAAAAGATTTTATTACAACCAGGCTTTTTATTATTTTCGATAAAAACAGATTTATTCTATATAATATTACAAAAATTTATTTATGTAATATATTAATAATATACGAAAAATTAATTTTTGTCAAGTATTTTTTTCAAAAAACTAACAATATTTTTGAAACTGTCATTTTCTACATAACAAGCCTGTTTTATTTGTTATATTTTAACTATAAACTCACGCACAGGAATACTCCTGTCTTCCCTGTGAGAAAATATCGCCGCCGGAACAATCGTCCGCAACAATAAGAGGAAAGTCCTCGATATAAAGGCGCTTTACTGACTCGCAGCCCAGATCCTCAAACGCAATTACCTCACACTTTTTTATACAGTGTGCTGCAAGCGCTCCGGCACCGCCGACAGCACAGAGATAAACAGCCTTGTTTCTGACAACTGCATCCCTTACTTCCTTGCTGCGCTCGCCTTTGCCTATCATAGCGCACAAGCCCATATCAAGCAGTTCCGGTGCAAATTTATCCATTCTGCCCGAAGTTGTCGGACCGCATGAGCCTATCGGCTTTCCTTCCGGCGCAGGAGTAGGACCGGCATAGTAGATAACAGCACCGTCCATCTCAAACGGAAGTTCTTTTCCTTCGTCGATCAGCGCCTTTATTCTCTTATGGGCAGCGTCTCTTGATGTGTAGACAGTACCCGAAAGAAAAATTTTATCTCCCGCTTTAAGCTTTGGTGTATATTCTCTGAGCTCATCAGTTCTGATTTTTATTGCCTCTGACATTCAAACCATATCCTTTACAGTTATTTCAAACCTAATTACATATGTAAATTACAAATCCTTTTCAGCCTCAGCCGCAAGCTTTGCGAGGTCGCCAAGATCAAATCCGAGTGACGGATTCTTTTTCGGCGGTACAGTCTCATCATCTTCGTCCTTGACAGGATCAATTGCAAATGAACTTAAAATATCATCTATTTCATCATCATTGTTCCTGCCGGAAATTTCCTGTACATAAGGTTCTTCTTCCTCATATGTAACCTCCTCAGCAGGCTGTTCTGCCGGACTTTCATCCTCAAAATCTGGCATTGAAATATACGGCGAATTATCGTAATTATAATCGTCCTCGTCATCATCATTATCTTCATGATAAGCATTAACTTCCGGAATTTCTTCACTTACTTCCGGAACAGATATTTCCGGAACAGAATATGAAACGGATTCAGCCTCTTTTTCCGCCTCGTTCATGACTGTATTGTTATCAATAAAGCTTTCAACATTTTCTGAAATAGATTTTCTGGCTGTTTCAATTTCGCTGTTGAGCTTTCTGGACGCAGCATCAATATTTTCCACAGCGTCAGCAAATTTCCTGCTGAGTGTTTCAATTTCTGTTCTGAAAATTGATTTAAGTTTATCAGCGGCAGCAGTTGCAGTTTCGGCATTCTTTCGTGCGTCTTCCTCCATAATTGCTGCTTTTCCTACAGCTTCTGCATTTATTCTGTCGGACTTTTCCTTTGCCTCGCCGAGAATCTTATCAGATTCTGCCTGTGCATCTCTTACAAGCTTATCCGCAGCCATTCTTGCCTCAACAACAATTTTCTTTGCGGTTGCCTGTGCCTCTGAAAAGAGCGCACCCATATCAAAATCACCGCTGAAACTGCTGTCATCCGTCTGAAGACGCAGTTCATTATTGTCAAGAGTCAGCTGTTCAATTTTCTTAGCCTTTTCTGAAATATCAGAAGTAAGCTTTGTCATTTCGCCGGACATCTCTGAAATCTGGCTTTTTGCATTCTCAAGCTGCATTTTGAGGTCGCTGATCTCATTTTCAAATTCAGAGGTATCAACCGGCTGAATCTCTCCCACAGCTGCTGCAGGAGCATTCTGAGCTGCCTCAAGCTGGTATTTCAGTGATTCTATCTCATTTTTCAGATTGCTGTTTTCCTCGGAAATAGCGTCTTTTTCATTCTGCAGTTCCATTTTAGCAGAATCTGCATCAGTTCTCACTTCTGAAAGCTTGATTTCAGTTTCCGAAAGTCTTTCCCTTAATCTTTCAACTTCATTTTTATAGTTGTCAAGCTCGCTTACGTCAGACTGAACTGCTTTTGCCTGTTCAAGCTCACTCTTTAATGAGTCAATTTTTGCGTTAAGTTCGTCAACATAAGTCAGGACATCTTCCTTATTAAATCCACCGACCTTTGCGGTTCTGAGTATTGCTGAATTTTTCATGGTAACACTCCTGTCTGAATAATTTCATAAATTAACTAACATTTATATATAGTTATTATATCACATTTAAAACCAGATTTCAATATCTTTATTGTACAATTTGCGAATTTTTTCAAAAAAGTAAAAATGCAGCCAGATAGCTGACTGCATATCAATTTTATTTTTCAAGCATTCTGAGGATTTCGTCAAGGTCATCATCAGAAGTATCTTTCTTATCTCCCGGATTGTCAATAAGCGGATTATCAATCGGAATAACATCTTCATCTGAATCAGCTGTTGACACATCATCGCCGTAACCGGCAGCAATTACAGTAATAGTCATTTCATCGTTCATATCTTCCTTGAACGCTGTACCAAAAATAAATTCAACATCTTCAGCAGCAGTATCTGTAATCATCTTTGTTGCTGTATCAACATCAGACGCCATAATATCCTCTGACATTGTAATATTAATAAGCAGACGTCTTGCACCGGAAATTGATGTTTCAAGCAGCGGGCTGGAAATAACAGCCTTTGCTGCCTCGGCAGCCTTATCTTTGCCTGAGCCGTGTCCGATAGCCATATGAGCATAGCCTGCGCCCTTCATGATTGTGGATACATCTGCGAAGTCGAGGTTTATGTATCCGTCCTCTGTAATAAGGTCTGAGATGCTCTTTACACCTGTTTTGAGTATATCATCTGCAAGCGCAAATGATTCAAGCATTGTAGGCTGCTTTTCAAGACCGTCAAGAAGTCTTTCGTTAGGGATAACGATAAGTGAGTCAACATACTTTTTCAGTTCCTCAATACCTCTTTCAGCCTGCTGCATTTTCTGCTCTCTTTCAAAAGCAAACGGCTTTGTTACAACTGCAACAGTCAGAAGTCCCATTTCCTGAGCAATTTCTGCTACAACCGGAGCAGCACCTGTACCTGTTCCGCCGCCCATGCCGGCAGTAATAAATACCATGTCTGCGCCCTTGAGAGATGCTTCAATCTCATCTCTGTTTTCTTCAGCTGAACGCTCACCGACCTCTGGTCTGTTTCCTGCGCCTCTGCCCTTTGTAAGCTTTGCACCGATCTGAATCTTTGTTGTAGCCTTTGATCTGTTAAGCGCCTTTGCGTCGGTGTTAACAGCAATATATTCAATATCCTTTACACCGGCATCAACCATACAGTTCAGAGCATTTCCGCCGCCGCCTCCGACACCGATTACCTTAATACTAACCTGCGGATCGAAAGCCTCTTCAAAATTGAAGTCTGTCATTTACAATTCCTCCTAAATTTATTTCATTCCCTGAAAAATCAAGTTGTAATTTCTGATATAAACAATACATATTATTATATTATCATACTTTACAGAATATTTCAAGTCATATTTTAATTTTTTTTGATTTTATTTCATACTTTTTTGATCTGATGCTTTCACTATTCGTAGTACTCATCATTTTCGTAATATTCATCCTCAGAATATTCGTCCTCATAATAGTTTTCATCGGAGTATTCATCTTCATAATATCCGTCTTCATAATAATCGTCTTCTGAGTACTCCTCCTCCGAATATCCGTCATCAGCAGGAATTTCTTCTGCCGGCTCTGCAGTTTCAGTCATTTCTGTTGAAGGCATATCTTCCTCTTTTATCGGTATCCTGTTGCTGTTTTCAGATTTTTCCTTATCATCTTTATCACGGAAAGATATCTGATTTGAGCCGACCATTTTCATAGTACCTTTTTTGTCATCACTTATTTCATCAAGAACAGTTCCGGCAAGATTAAGCTTATATGAAATATCATTTGAATTTCCCATTTCAAAGGTTATGCGGTTTTCGTAATCGACGGTTATATCATATTTATCGGTCATATCAACTGATGTTATCTTATGTTTTTCTTCATTACCCGAAATTTCAAGGAACTCAGCTGCTATACTGTTTTTCTGCTCATCAGCCGACTGAAGATATGTACCCGGAGTTTCATTCATCGGTTCAAACCCCTTTATAATCAGCAGCTGCTCAGACATTTCCTTTACCTTGTCAAGTATCTTTCCCTTTGCTGAAACAATAAGGAAACCGTCCTCACATTCCACATAGGCAGTTGAAACGCATCTTGAAACGTTGATAACAAGCGTTCCCGGGTATTGTTTGTCAATATCAGCACTTTCAATGTAAATCATGCTTGCAAGTATATTATCTGATGCCTTTTTTGAATCAAGTCTTACAAGATTATCACCGTTACTGATTCCGGACACATTAATGATATCCTCGCTTTTATAATCAACGTCGCCCTTTACAACTATTTTTTTTATATTAAAAAGAAGTGTGACTGAAAGAAGAACGCCTATTCCTATAACCATCAGAAATATAAGGAATAAATAAAGGGACGTATGACGTCGGCGTCTTCTTTTGCGTTTTCTGTTTTGCTCTCTCTTTACGTTTGTTTTTACAACATCTCTCATTGTTATCTTCCTTTGTTATGCCCTGCGGATATTACCCCCAAGCTTTGTTATTGCTCCCTCGAAGTTCTCATATCCCCTGTCGATATGACGTATTTCGGATATCTCCGTTATGCCCTCTGCACCGAGTCCGGCAACTGCCATTGCTGCACCTCCGCGCAGGTCTGTGGCTGATACTTTGGCGCCGTAAAGCTTATCAACACCATTTACTATCGCAGCCTTGCCTATGACCTTTATGTCAGCACCCATTTTCACAAGTGCGTCAACGTGCCTGTATCTGTTTTCAAATATATTTTCCACAAATATACTGCTGCCGGATGATTTACAGAGTGCCGCCATTATAACCGCCTGTGCGTCAGTCGGAAAACCGGGGTGAGGCATGGTCGTTATTTTGTTCACACCTTTGAGCTTTCTCTTTGCGTCAACATAGATTCTGTTACTGTATTCATAAAATTTGCAGCCCATCTGTTCAAACACAGAAATACAGCTTTCACAGACGCCCCTGTCAATACCGTCAAGGGTTATTTCTCCGCCGGATGACGCCGCTGCGGCAATGTAGGTTGCTGCGGCAATGCGGTCGGGCATTACTGAATATGTACAGCCATGGAGTTTTTTCACTCCCTCGATTATAACAGTACTGTTTCCTGCGCCCTTTATCTTTGCACCGCACCTGTTAAGAAATCCGGCAAGGTCAGATATTTCGGGTTCTCTTGCCGCATTGTAAATAACGGTTTCACCCTTTGCAAGGGCGGCGGCAAGCATGATATTCTCCGTTGTACCAACGGACGGATAATTCAGATTTATTTTTGCTCCGTGCAGACCGTTTTCTGCACTACACCTTATAATACCGTATTCATCGCTTACTTTCGCCCCAAGTTTTTTTAATGCGGCAATATGCATATCAATAGGTCTGGGACCAAGTTCACAGCCGCCGGGAAAAGTCATGGTACATTCACCCAGAGAACCGGTCAGCGCACCCATATAAATAATGGACGAACGCATTTCACGCATAAGCTCATCGGGAATCTCACTTATCCTCTGCCCACTGCTCCTAATTATCATGGTATTGTTTTCAAAAACGCAGTTAAAGCCGAGATGGGTCATGATTCGTGTCGAAGAATAGGTATCGGTTATCTCCGGACAGTTTTCTATTACTGTTTCTCCGCTGCACATAGCTGCTGCGGCAATGATGGGCAGAACGCTGTTTTTGGCTCCCTGAATTTTCAGTTCACCCTGCAAAGGCGTCCCTCCCTCAATTATGAATTTCTGAGCAGTCATTTCAAGCACCACCAAAGTTTTTTACAATATATTATGCTCTGGCGGTGAAAACTGCTACTTTTTAAGTTTTTCTAACTCCTCAATTACTGCGTAAATCCTGTCATTTGTGTCTCTGACAGCAAGTTCAGCCGCATTTACTGACATGGAATCAAGCTTATGCCTGTTTTCGTAAAGGTCCTTTACTGTTTTTATCATAAGTTCATTTGTGACGTTTTTCTGCTCAATTACAATAGCCGCTCCGGCTTTTCCGAGTACATTTGCATTATGGAACTGGTGATTTCCTGCAACTATCGGTGACGGTATCAGAATCGACGCTTTTCCGGCTGCCTCAAGCTCTGCAAGCGTTGACGCTCCGGCACGGCATATAACTAAGTCAGCCGCCGCAAGACAGGTGTCCATATCGTTTATATATTCTGTGATACGCAGACGGTTGCTTTTCATTGGTATGCCTTTTTTAGTCATTGCCGACGGAAAAGTATCCTTGCCCATTCCACCGTAGCCATGAATATGGTTTATTTTCAGACCGTTTCTGGTGTGCCATTCAATGACAGCATTCATAGTATCATTTATGCACCCAGCACCCAGACTGCCGCCAAAGGACAGTATACACATTTCATCATCAAAGCCAAGCTCACGTCTTGCCTGCGCCTTGGATTTTGATGCAATACCGTTTCTAACCGGAAGTCCGGTTATGGTATAATTAACGATGTTGTCCATATAGTCAAGGGCTTCCTTAACGGTAAGCATTACCTTGTCTACCTCTTTGGCAAGAATCTTGTTGGTAACGCCAGGATAGGCATTCTGTTCGTGGATTGCCGTTGCAACACCCATTTTTGCAGCCATTCTGATAACTGGCCCGCTGACATATCCGCCTGTACCGATTGCAATATCCGGCTGAAATTCTTTGATTATCTGCTTTGCTCTCGGTCCGGACGTTGCAAGATAGCAGAGTGCCTGAACATTTCTCTTTATATTTTTAAGCGTCAGCTTACGCTGAAAACCTGCTACCTTAATCGGCGCAAATTTATATCCTGCCTGCGGAATAAGTCTTGCCTCCATACCGTTCGGAGTTCCGGCAAAGAGAAATTCCGTATCAGGCCTGTGTTCTTTTATAATTGAGGCTATTGCAAGGGCAGGATTGATGTGTCCGCCTGTACCGCCTCCGGCAAGTAAAACCTTCATAAAACCAATATCCTTTCAAATCAAGTTTCCATTGACGCCTGTCTTGAAACATTGAGTATAACTCCCATTTCTGCAAGCTGCATTATAAGAGCCGTACCGCCGTAGCTGAAAAACGGCAGACTGATACCTGTGTTAGGAATCAGATTGCTTACAACGGCAATATTCAGAAATGCCTGTATTCCGATCTGAACTGTAATACCAATAGTCAGCAGCATACCGAATTTATCGTTTGCCTTGGACGCAATAAAAAATCCTCTTATTACAAGAAGTGCAAAAAGCAGAATTATTGTTACTGCTCCTACAAATCCCAGTTCCTCGCAGACAATTGCAAAAACGAAGTCGTTCTGGGTTTCCGGCAGGTACATGAATTTCTGTCTTGATTCGCCAAGACCAAGTCCGAAAGGTCCACCCGAACCAATTGCAATCAGTGACTGACAGGTCTGCCATGTTGCGTCATTTGCATCGGAAAACGGGTCAAGCCATGACTGGAATCGTTTTGAAAAGTAAGTAAAACCCTCCTCCCCCTGGCTCTTTATAAATACAAGCAGAGCAAGTCCTGCCACGCCAACTGCAATGAGTATTCCTATGTGTTTCCAGCGTACTCCGCCCACAAACATAAGTGAAACAGCAACTGCGCAGATAAGAACAGTACATGAAAGGTGGGGCTGGTTCATGAGAATTAAAACCACCGCTCCGAGCAGTACTGCAAACGGAACTATACCCACAAAAAATTTATTCATTTTATTATAATTCTGCACTATCAGATAAGAAAAGAGAATAATTATCGCAAATTTCATTAGCTCTGACGGCTGAAATTCAATTCCCAGATTAAGCCATCTTGTAGCACCATTGTGGGTAATACCAAGAGGTGTAAAGACCAGTATCAGCATAATGAAACACATTACATAAAGTCCTATTGCTATTTTCGGACTGCTGAAATGATGATAGTCAAAATATGAGAAAAACAGAAGTGCAACAAGTCCAATTCCAGCCATTACAGTTTGCTTGACCGCATAGCCTGTTCCGCTTTCGCCGCCGCTTTCGTTGAGCGCCCATGCATAACTGGCAGAAAACATCATTACAATTCCGATTACAAGAAGAGTCATTACAATAAGAAAAAATGTCAAATCCATTACTCCTCTTGAAAACAAAGGATTGATTTTTCGTTTTGCTTTTTTTCTTGCCGGATTTGCTCCGCTCTGTATTGCAGACGCACCGACGCCGTAGTTTCCAGACAAAATCTAATCCTCCTTTTTACATAACCGATATAACTCCTAAAACGGAAAAAACAATTGCTGCCAGCGAGAATGTTATAACGATTTTATACTCGCTGAATCCGCACATTTCAAAGTGATGATGAATAGGCGACATCTTGAAAATTCTCTTTCCCTTGCCCTTTTCACCTGTCTTTTTATAATGCTGTCTTGCAGTGAACTTGAAATATGAAACCTGGATAACAACTGACAGTGCCTCAAGAATATAGACAAGTCCCACTACAACTATCATAAGGTGCTGGTGAGTTGTAAGTCCGACTGCTACAAATGCACCGCCGAGATACATTGAACCGGTATCTCCCATAAAGCATTTAGCCGGATGGAGATTCCAGATAAGAAATCCCAGACAGCCTCCTGCAACGGCTGACGCATAAATTGAGATTTCGTAAGATTTAAGTATGCCGCATATCGACGACATTGCAAGCATGGTGATAAATGTTACTGAGCCGCAGAGTCCGTCAACACCGTCTGTAAGGTTAACTGCGTTTGATACATAGATTATGAAAAGTATCATTATCGGATAATAGAAAATTCCGAAATCAATGTCAAAGAAGATAAAGTCTATTTTTGTGGACTTGTCACCTAAAGCGTAAAGCATTGCTAAAAATGCGGCTGCAAGTACAAACTGCATAATCATTTTCTGCTTTGGGTTCAGTCCGAGATTCTGCTTTTTGACCGCTTTGATATAATCATCAAGAAAGCCTATTCCGGAAAACAGTACTGAAAAAATAATGCAGGAAAGAAGTCTTATGGCATTGTTTCCGGCGGTCTTTTCAGTAAGGTCAATCATGCTGTCAGACTTGAAAAGCAGATATCCCACAATTGTTGCGACCACGCTGCTGATTATAAACATGAAACCGCCCATAATCGGCGTACCCTGCTTTGATTTATGCCATGCCGGACCTATTTCAAGAATTGTCTGTCCAAAATGGATTTTTTTAAGAAACGGAATTAAAACTATACCAATGAGTGCCGCAAGTACAAAGGATAATAAAGCGACTGCGACAGTTATCCAATATGACATCATTCACCCTCCTTATCAAACAGGCTGTCTATTACCTCTTCAAGCTTCATACCACGGCTTGCCTTAAAAAGTATCACATCGCCGTCTTTTATGTATGACCTTATAGATTCTGTAAGCTGTTGTTTGTTATCCGTAAACTCGCTGTCGATACCGCTTTTCTTTGCGATATATTCAGAGTCCTTGCCGTAGCAGAAAAGCATATCCGGATTTGCCTCGTGAACATACTCGCCCACAAGACTATGCAGCTTTTCGGACGCCTCGCCAAGTTCCAGCATATCCCCTAAAACAGCGATTTTTCTGCCCTGCGTTTTCATTCCTGCAAGTACGCCAAGGGACGCTTTCATGGAATCGGGACTTGCATTGTAACAGTCGATAATAACGGTAACTCTGCCCTTTTTAACGATATTCTGGCGCATTCCGTCCGGCTGGTACTTTTTAAGAGCTGAAACTATTTCAGTTTCGCTCATTCCTGCAATTGTACCCACGCAGAAAGCAGCAAGTGCGTTTAAAACGTTGTGTCTGCCTGCGCACGGTATCTCAGCTTTACAGCTTTTGCCGCTGTAATTTACGGTAAATGCAGTAACGCCGTCTGCTTCCTCTATGTCAGTTCCTCTGAAATCACAGTTTTCGTTGTCAATGCCGAAAAGGTAAACCGGACGCTGAGCCGAAGGCTTATCCTTTAACGGCGCAAGGTGTGAGTCGTCGCCGTTTACAGCAAGTGGTGCATTTTCAGCCATACCGTCAAGTATCTCAAGCTTTGCCTGCAGAATACCCTCCTGTGTTTTCAGATTTTCAATATGTGAAAAGCCGATATTTGTAATAACACCGATAGTCGGTGCAGCTGTTTTTGAAAGTCTTGATATCTCGCCGAAATCAGACATTCCCATTTCAATAACTGCCGCCTCGTGAGTGCTGTCCATTGTAAACAGCGTTTTTGGAAGTCCTATTTCATTGTTAAGGTTACCCTTGGTTTTAAGGCAGTGAAACCTTTCGGACAGTACAAGTGCAATCATTTCCTTTGTGGTAGTTTTTCCGACACTTCCGGTAACGCCCACAAGAACAGGAGAAAACTTTCTTCTGTAATATGCTGCAAGGTCAAGGTATGCCCTTCTTGTATTTTCAACGACTACGCAAGAGCAGCCTTCTATTTCCTTTTCGGACAATGCCGCCGCAGCTCCCGATTCGATAGCTTTCGGGATAAAATCATGACCGTCAAATCTCTCGCCCTTTATAGCAACGAACAGACAGCCCTCCGGCAGATTTCTTGTATCAGTCGATATTTCAGTAATTTCCATTTCTGCCGGACATGACGCTCCCAGTGTACCGGCAATTTCAGATAATAATAATTTTTCCATCAGTCAATCAGTTTCAGTCCCTCTGAAACTATCTCTCTTTCATCAAAATGTATATGCTCGTTTCCGGACAGCACCTGATAATCCTCATGTCCCTTTCCGGCAAGCACGATTATATCGCCTTTTTCCGCAATTTTCAGCGAATGATAAATCGCCTCTGTTCTGTCAACCACAACATCAAAGGGTATTTCCTTTCCGGTAAGTCCTGCAAGGATATCGTCAATGATAGCCTCCGGAATCTCGTCTCTCGGATTATCAGAGGTGATGATAAGCCTGTCAGCATACTTAGCCGCCGCCATTGCCATAAGCGGACGCTTTTTTGAATCCCTGTTTCCGCCGCAGCCGAAAAGGCATATAAGTCTGCCCTCAGTGTATTCTCTTACGCTTGAAAGAATATTTTCAATTGCGTCGGGAGTATGGGCATAGTCGCATATAACAGTAAAATCTCTGCCGGTAGGTATTATCTCACATCTGCCCTTAACGCCCTTGTATTTGCCCACAGCTTTAAGAATATCAGCAATTTCCAGTCCAAGCTTGACGCAAACGCTCATAGCCGCCATTACGTTGAACACATTGAACATACCTATCATTTTTGTAACAACGTGCTCTGACTGATTTCCGCAGTGGTAATCAAACTCTGTACCGTTTGCCTTTATACTAACATTATCGGCATAGAAATCCGCTTTATTCCCTACTCCGCAGGTATATTTACGGCAGTTTATTTCGTCATAAAGACGTTTGCCGTATTCATCATCAGTATTGATTATGACATCATCACACTCGTCAAACATCATTTTCTTTGCCTGATAGTAGTTTTCCATAGTCTTATGGTAATCAAGATGGTCCTGGGTCAGATTTGTAAATACGCCCACTTTAAAATGTGTAGGACCGATTCTGTACTGCACAAGACCGAATGATGAAACCTCCATAACTGCATATTTGCAGCCTGCCTTTACCATTTTATCAAGCAGTGCCATATAATCAAACGCCATAGGAGTTGTGTTGTCAGTATGGACAGCCTCGTCGCCTATTTCATTTCTGATAGTTCCGATAAGACCGGTTTTTATACCGCAGGACATCAGAATATTTTTTATAACATTTGTTATTGTGGTTTTGCCGTTTGTACCGGTAACGCCGATTATATCAAGCTTTTTTTCCGGATGGTCAAACCATGCCGCACAAAGCTCGCCGTAAAATTTTCTTGAATTTTCAGTTATTATCTGCCTGTCGCCAAGTCCTAAGTCATGCTCGGTTACAACAAGTGCCGCTCCTTTTTCAAGCATTTTTTCCGCAGCGCTGTGTCCGTCAAAGGACGCACCCTTTACGCACACAAATATACAGTCCTTTTCAACCTTTGAGGTATTATCGGTAATACCGCTTATTTCGATATCGTCCAGCGCCGTTTCGGCTATTCCTTCAATCAGCTTATAAAGTTTCATTTATTTCCACCGCCTGTAAAATTAATCTTCTTATATCATGTAATCTGTATCATGTAATCTGTTATATCAGCCCGACTGGTCGTTTACACCAAAGGTCAGTTCGATTACCGTACCCTTTGCGACCTTGCTTCCTGCCGCAACAGACTGCGACATTACCACAGCTGAACTTGAATCAGTTGACGCTCCGCCGGCTATCATATTAAGTCCGGCAGTTGTAAGGAGATAATTTGCGTCAGAAAGTGAATAACCTGTCAGGTCAGGCACTTCTGCCTCCTCCTGTGTATAGTTTTTCTGTGTATACAGAATAACTGTTCCGCCCTGTGCAACAGTACTTCCCGAAATTGGCATCTGACCGCACACAGTATCTCCTTCGCCGACAACCTGATATGTAAGTCCCTTTGCGTCAAGCGCCTGCTTTGCCTCTTCAACGGATTTGTCTTCAACAAACGGCACCTGTACGTCCATATTCTTCGCCTCTTCGTCGGTGTATTCCGGATAGTATCCAAGGTACGGGAGAATCTCCTCCATAACCTTTCTTGAACACGGAACGGCAATTTTACTTCCGTAATATTCTCCGGACATCGGTTCGTCAGCCATGATAAGCATAATAATTTCCGGATCATCTGCCGGAGCAAAGCAGCAGTATGACGCAACATATCTCATCGGGTCTTCGTCAGTACCTGCATATTCATCAAGCTTTTCGGAAGTACCGCTCTTTCCGCCTACATGATAGCCCTTGATGTATGCGCCGTTGCCGACAGCAACCTGTTCAAGGGTTTCGCACATGGTTTTGGAGGTTTCCTCTGAGATGACCTGACGCTTTACTGTTCTCTCATTTGTAAGTACAACATTTCCGTCATTATCCACTATTTTGCTTACAACATAAGGTGTGACAAGATTTCCGCCGTTTATTACAGCAGCATATGCCGTAATCATCTCAATAGGCGTTACCTTATTCGTCTGACCGAATGAGCATGACGCCAGTTCGACAGGTCCCATGCCGTCAAGTCCCTGATAGATACTTGTTGATTCAGCCGGAAGGTCAATACCGGTTTTTTCTGTCAGACCGTATGCCTTGAAATAATCAAAGAATTTATCTGCCCCAAGTCTTCTTCCTATTTCGATAAAGGCAGGGTTGCATGAATTTGTTATAGCCTCAAAGAATGACTGTGTTCCGTGACCGGAGGTTTTCCAGCAATGAATAGGCTGTGTGCCCTCATAAACCGTAACCGCACCAGTACATTCAAAAGTATCACTTGTTTTTATTGCATTTTCTTCAAGTGCTGCTGAGCTTGTTACAACTTTAAAAACTGAACCCGGTATATAAAGCTCTGTAATCGCTTTGTTTTTCCACTGCTGCTCTCTTGCCGCAACATAAGCGTCGGTATACTGCTGTTCTGTCAGCTTATCAAGCCATGCTTTGGCATTATCCTTTTTTATAACCTCATTTTTATCTATATCCAGAAATCCCATATCCTGAGCAGTCTGAGCAATCTGCAGATCGTCAACATCTGACGGATTGTTCAGATCAAATCCCGGAGCAGTTGCCATAGCTAAAATTGCACCGGTCTTGGCGTTCATAATAATTCCGCAGGCTCTGTCCTCAATTTCAAACTGGCTTACTATTTCCTCAAGGTTTTTTTCAAGGGAATACTGGAGTGTTCTGTCGATTGTAAGATAAAGCGAGTTGCCGTCCTGTGCCTCATAGGTTTTGGAGTATCTGTATGGCATCTCATTTCCGTTTGCATCCTTTGCGGATATTACCTTGCCGTCGATTCCGGAAAGGTATTCATCATACTGATATTCCAGACCATACTGTCCGTCGCCGTCAGCATTAGTAAATCCTATAACAGATGCTGCAAGCTCATCCTGAGGATAATATCTTTTTGTATCCTCTTCTATCTGGATAGAGTTTATGTCATTCTCATCCATAAAAGCAATAATGTTGTCCGCAGCCGGTTTCTCAACCTGTGTTTTCAGTACCTGATACTGCGAATCCTTATTCATTGCCTCTTCAATTTTTTTTACATCAATTTCAAGCTGTTCGGCAAGGTACTCTATAACATCATTCTGTACTTCCTCTGCCGTTCTGATTACAGTCCCGGCAGGCAGCTCGCCTTTTGCAATCTGTTTCTGCTGTGCCTTTACTGCCTCATCCTTTTTGGCAATTTCGCTGCGGAACAGGTCCGGGTCCATAAATACCTTGTAAACAGTTGCACTCTGCGCAAGTATAACACCGTTTGTATCATATATTGCACCACGGTTGGCTGAAATTGAAATAGCACCAAAGTGGTCGGCATTGGCTTTATCCTGATAAAACTTATTATCCAGCACTGAAAGCTTAAAAAGTTTTACAATTATTGCAGCCGCAAAAACGAGAATAGTAGCCAGAAGGAACCAGTTGGTTCGCATTTTCATCTGAATTGTGGGTTTATCTGCCATAAGGTCCTCCATAAAATATTAAATTGTTCCCCAGATCAAAGTCTGCCCGAATCCCTGCTCTGCCAGACCCGGCAGTACACAGTATTCCTGCAGTTTTACACTCTGAAATTTTCCCTGCACCTTTATGAAAAGGTTTAATCCGGAAACAATAATACAAAATAAGGCAGGGATAAACTCCTTCTCCCTGCCCTGGCAAATGTCATAATTGTTTTCATGATTAAGCATACAAAAGCAATATGCTTAATTATAAAAGCAAGAACATCCAATTACTTGATTTGTAATTTTTTTACCGATAAACGGCACAGATCATATTATTTAAAAGGAATCTGCGGCACACAGATACTTGCAGACGTATCCTCTGTGCCGAAGCTCCTGTTTCCGTACACCCGTTTTTTTGTTCTCCGTTTATTACTGTTCCGGCAGTTTCTCTTTTTTTATATACTGCCTTTTTTCTATTTAATAATATTGCTTTACCCGAAGATATATTCCACAAGCTTGTCAAATTTATCTTTTATCCTGACAAAAATGTTTTTATCTTCTCCGGGGATTTCCACTACATCGTCAGTCTGCGTTTCAACATACTCAATCTGAGTATTATTAAGCTTTTGCAGTCCTAATACCTTAACTGCATATTCCTCAACATTCTTCAGCGTCATCTTGCTCTCAAGCTCTGACTGCAAGCGTACATTCTCGCTTTGCACGCTTTCAAGATTACGCTCTGCGCTTGAAATCTGACGGTAAATTTTACTTGTTTCAACTTTGCCCGAAATGACAACGAAACATATTGAAAATACAGAGAGTGCAAGAAGAAACACCTTTGAAGCTGAGCCTCTTTTAGGAGGAATCTTTTTCATGGTGATATTGGATGCCCGCCTGTCCTCCGGACGTTCCTCAGGGGGCTGAGGTCTGTAAACCGGCTCATTATAACGATAATCTCGGTTGGGTTGATGGGCACGATTATGCTGAAAATATTCATAAGCTGAGTTATCTGCTGCCATAGCAAAGCACCTATCTCCTTTCTATGATTCTAAGCTTAGCACTTCTGCTTCGGTTATTCTGTCCAAGTTCGTCCCCGCCTGCTTCAATTGGTTTTCTGTTAACAAGCTTTCCTTCCGGAGTTCTGCCGCAGACACACTGCGGAAAATCCGGCGGACAGATACAACCTTTACACCATCCGGCAAAACGCTGCTTTACTATCCTGTCCTCAAGGGAATGGAATGTTATTACAGCCAGCCTTCCGCCGGGTTTCAGGCTGTAAAACGCAGCGTCAAGTCCTTTTGAGAGATGCTCAAATTCACCGTTTACTGCAATTCTTATTGCCTGAAAAGTCTTTTTGCATGGATTCTTTTCCCGTCTCACCTTAGCCGGAACACTCGATTTTATAATATCTGCAAGTTCAAGCGTTGTAGAAACAGGTTTTGCCTGCCTTCTTGACACGATCTCAGCAGCAATTTTCCTTGAAAATTTCTCCTCGCCGTATTCAAAAATAATTTTTGCAAGCTGTTCCTGGGTATAATTATTTACAATATCGTAAGCGCTTATACCCTCCTGACTCATTCTCATGTCAAGGGGAGCATCATAATTGTAGGAAAAACCACGTTCGGGCGTGTCAAGCTGATGGGAAGAAACACCCAGGTCAAGCAGAACACCGTCAACCTTATCTATCCCGAGAGAATCAAGAACATGGCGCATATCTGAATAATTGCTTCTTATAACCCTTGCATTATATCCAGCAAGACGTTCTGAGGCAATTTCAACTGCGTCAGGATCCCTGTCCAGGGCGATAAGCTGACCGCCTTCTGTCAGTTTTTCAGCAATTTTCCTTGAGTGACCGGCACCGCCGGCAGTCCCGTCGACATAAATGCCGTCAGGCCGGACAGCAAGTCCCTCAATGCTCTCACTGAGCAAAACAGAAACATGAGAAAACTCCATAATACTTCTCCTCAGATACCAAGCTGCTGCATTGCAGCAAGCATTTTTTCCATATCCATATTATTCTGCTGGTTATCCCAGAGTTCCTTATCCCAGATTTCAGCCTTGTCATCAAGACCTATGACAACAACGTCCTTAGTCAGTCCTGCAAAATCACGCAGGTCTGACGGAATTAGTACTCTTCCCTGTTTATCCGGAATCAGTTCACCGGCGCCTGAAAAAAGCCATCTTTTTATGTCCAGACCGCCCATGGAATCCGGCAGAGCTGCAACCTTAGCAGCGAGTTTTTCCCACTCTTCCTTTGAATAAATAGTCAGACACTTCTGGTTAATGCTTTTTGTGACGTAAAATTCTCCCCCAAGAATATCTCTGAGTTTTGTCGGAAAGCTCATTCTTCCCTTTGCGTCTATATTATGATGATAAGTACCCATAAGAGCTGTAAGAGACATTTCCGACACCACCTTTCCGACAATTTGGGATCATTTCACCAAAAAAATGAATTTTTTACATCAAAATCCCACACTTCACCACCGTGCACATATTATTATAATACAATTACAAAAAAACGTCAAGTTTAATTTGAAAACTATGAAAATAAAATGCGCCAAATTTGATTCCACTTTTTTATTTAATATGCACAAAGCAGCTTGCGTTTTTCCTACAAGCTGCTTAAAATACAAATGTTGTTTTGTTATTGTTGCATAAAAAAAGAGACAGAAAATAAATTCTGTCTCTCTTTAAAAAGTTAATAAATATTATTCATTAATTGCAGTAACAACGCCTGAACCTACTGTACGTCCGCCTTCACGGATAGCGAAACGGAGTCCTTCTTCGATAGCGATTGGTGTAATCAGCTCAACGTTCATTTCAACGTTATCACCAGGAGTACACATTTCAACGCCCTCTGGAAGAGTAACGATACCAGTAACGTCAGTTGTTCTGAAATAGAACTGTGGTCTGTAGTTTGTGAAGAATGGAGTATGACGTCCGCCTTCTTCCTTCTTCAGAACGTAAACCTGACCCTTGAACTTTGTGTGTGGGTGAATTGAACCTGGCTGGCAGAGAACCTGTCCTCTTTCAACCTGATCTCTTGTAACACCACGGAGAAGAGCACCGATGTTATCGCCGGCTTCAGCACAGTCCAGAGTCTTTCTGAACATTTCGATACCAGTAACAACTGTCTTGTCCTTTTCATCCTTAAGACCAACGATTTCAATTTCATCGCCGACCTTGAGCTGACCTCTTTCAACTCTACCTGTAACAACAGTACCACGACCAGAAATTGTCATAGTATCTTCGATAGGCATAAGGAAAGGAAGGTCTGACTTACGCTCAGGAGTTGGGATATATTCATCAACTGCATCCATCAGTTCAATGATTGGTGCATATGCAGGGTCGCTGAGGTCATCAGGAGCGTTAAGAGCAGCAAGAGCTGAACCCTTGATGATTGGTGTGTCATCGCCTGGGAATTCATATTCGTCCAGAGTTGCTCTGATATCCATTTCAACGAGTTCGAGAAGCTCAGGATCGTCAACCTGGTCAGCCTTGTTCATGAATACAACGATGTATGGAACGCCAACCTGACGAGCGAGAAGCAGGTGCTCCTTTGTCTGAGCCATAGGGCCGTCAGAAGAAGCAACAACGAGGATAGCGCCGTCCATCTGAGCAGCACCTGTGATCATGTTCTTTACATAGTCAGCGTGTCCAGGGCAGTCAACGTGTGCATAGTGACGCTTATCTGTCTCGTACTCAACGTGAGCTGTATTGATTGTGATACCACGTTCTCTTTCTTCCGGAGCCTTATCGATCATATCGTAAGCTTCGTACTGAGCCTGACCCTTGAGAGCAAGAGTCTTTGTGATAGCAGCTGTAAGAGTTGTCTTACCATGGTCAACGTGTCCAATTGTACCAATGTTTACATGTGGTTTGGTTCTTTCAAATTTAGCCTTTGCCATTGGAAAAATCCTCCTTAAAGTTAATTAGATTCCTCATGAATTTATTTTAACACATATTCACAAGGATTTCAAGTGTTTTTTGAAAAAATATAAGATAAAGCTTAAAAATTAAGCATTAGCCTTGTTTCTTGTTGTCATAATCTTCTCAGCAATGTTCTTAGGAACTTCAAGATAGCTGTGTGGTTCCATTGAGTACTGACCACGACCCTGTGTATTTGAACGGAGGTCGTTTGAGTAACCAAACATTTCTGAAAGCGGAACAAGTGCATCAACCTGAACAGCACCAGGTCTTGTTTCCTGACCCTGAATCTGTCCGCGGCGTGAGCTGAGGTCACCGATTACTGTACCTGTATAATCATCAGGAACAATAACTGAAACCTTCATGATTGGTTCCATAAGAACCGGATCAGCCTTCTTCATAGCTTCCTTGAATGCCATAGAACCAGCAATCTGGAATGCCATTTCAGAGGAGTCAACTTCGTGGTATGAACCGTCATACAGTTCAACGCATACGTCAACAACTTCATATCCAGCAAGAATACCGGACTTCATAGCGCCCTGGATACCCTTGTCAACAGCAGGAATGTATTCCTTAGGAATAGCACCGCCGACGATAGAGTTCTTGAATTCGTAGCCCTTACCGGATTCGTTAGGTGTAACTCTGATCTTAACGTGACCGTACTGACCCTTACCACCAGACTGTCTTGCATACTTGTGGTCAACATCAGCATTGCCCTTGATTGTTTCCTTATATGAAACCTGAGGAGCACCTACGTTAGCCTCTACCTTAAATTCACGGAGAAGTCTGTCAACGATGATTTCAAGGTGAAGCTCACCCATTCCGGCGATAATTGTCTGACCAGTTTCCTCGTCAGTATAAGTTCTGAATGTCGGGTCCTCTTCAGCAAGCTTTGCAAGAGCGATACCCATCTTTTCCTGACCAACCTTTGTCTTTGGCTCGATTGCGAGCTGAATAACAGGCTCAGGGAATTCCATTGACTCAAGAATTACAGGGTGCTTTTCATCACAGAGTGTATCACCTGTTGTTGTATTCTTAAGACCAACAGCAGCAGCGATATCTCCTGCGTAAACAGTTTCGATATCCTTTCTGTGGTTTGAGTGCATCTGAAGAATACGTCCGAGTCTTTCTTTATTGTCCTTTGTTGCATTGAGTACTGTTGAACCAGCGTTTACAGTACCGGAGTAAACTCTGAAGAAGCAGAGCTTACCAACAAACGGGTCAGTAGCGATTTTGAACGCAAGAGCTGAGAACGGCTCTTCGTCTGAAGAATGTCTTACGCATTCTTCGTCTGTATCAGGGTTGATACCCTTGATAGCAGGAACGTCCAGTGGTGACGGCATATAGTCTACAATAGCGTCAAGAAGCTTCTGAACGCCCTTGTTCTTATATGAAGTACCGCAGGTTACAGGAACCATTTCATTAGCGATAGTTGCCTTTCTGATAGCAGCCTTAACTTCATCTATTGTAAGTTCTTCACCTGCAAAATATTTTTCCATCAGTGCGTCATCCTGTTCAGCAACTGATTCCATAAGTGCGTCATGATATTCCTGAGCCTTTTCAACCATGTCAGCAGGAATATCTTCTACTCTGATGTCCTTTCCGAGATCATCATAGTAAACATACGCTTTCATTTCGATAAGGTCAATGATTCCCTTGAATGTTTCCTCAGCACCGATTGGCAGCTGAATCGGAACGGCATTACAGTGGAGTCTGCTCTTCATCATGTCAACAACTCTGTAGAAGTCAGCACCCATAATGTCCATCTTATTTACATAAGCCATTCTTGGAACATGATACTCATCAGCCTGTCTCCAGACTGTTTCTGACTGAGGCTCAACACCGCCCTTAGCACATAAAACTGTTACAGAGCCGTCAAGTACTCTGAGTGAACGCTCAACTTCAACTGTGAAGTCAACGTGTCCCGGAGTATCAATGATATTGAGTCTGTGGCCTGCCCAGTATGCAGTAGTAGCAGCGGAAGTAATTGTAATACCTCTCTCCTGCTCCTGCTCCATCCAGTCCATTGTAGCAGCACCTTCATGAGTCTCGCCTATTTTATGGTTAATACCGGTATAAAACAGGATACGCTCTGTGGTTGTGGTTTTACCTGCATCAATGTGAGCCATTATACCTATATTTCGTGTATGTTCAAGTGAACAGTCTCTTGGCATAATTCTCCTCCTTAATATAACAACTGCAGATTACCAGCGGTAGTGTGCAAACGCCTTGTTTGCTTCCGCCATCTTGTGTGTATCATCACGCTTCTTGCAGGCACCGCCTGTACCGTTAAGTGCGTCCATGATTTCACCGGCAAGTCTTTCCTTCATTGTCTTTTCGTTTCTCTCTCTTGAGTACTTTGTGATCCATCTCAGACCCAGTGTCTGACGTCTCTCAGGACGTACTTCCATCGGAACCTGATATGTCGCACCACCCATTCTGCGGGCCTTAACCTCAAGAACCGGCATAACATTTTCCATTGCTTCTTCAAATGCTTCAAGAGCATCCTTACCTGTCTTTTCAGCAACAATGTCAAATGCACCGTAAACTATCTTCTGCGCAACACCCTTTTTACCGTCGAGCATTATATTATTAATGAGACGTGTAACAAGCTTTGAATTGTATACAGGGTCCTGCAATACATCACGCTTTGCGATATTACCTCTTCTTGGCATTTCGCTTCCCTCCTTCACATTTTTTCATGAATTCATAGGTACTCGTCTTTGTTCAGACGTCAAGACCAATGCAGAGGATTTATTTATATATAAATCTCCACATATAATCCTGTGGCAGTTATCCTACTAAATTATTTTGCCTTTGGTCTCTTGGCACCGTACTTTGAACGAGCCTGCATTCTGTTTGCAACGCCCTGTGCGTCCAGTGTGCCTCTGATAATGTGGTAACGTACACCAGGGAGATCCTTAACACGTCCGCCACGGATAAGAACAACGCTGTGTTCCTGAAGGTTGTGACCGATACCAGGGATATAAGCTGTAACTTCGTTTCCGTTTGTAAGCTTTACTCTGGCAATCTTTCTCATAGCTGAGTTAGGCTTCTTAGGTGTAGCAGTTCTTACTGCTGTGCACACGCCTCTCTTCTGCGGTGAGCTCTGATCGATCATTGTCTTCTTCTTGGCATTGTAGCCCTTCTGAAGTGCAGGAGCTGTTGACTTAACTTCCAGTACCTGTCTTCCCTTACGTACCAGCTGATTAAATGTTGGCATATTTTTCCTCCTTTTCCCGAAAAATAGTTATACAGGCATATACTTCGCCCGCATACTTGTCTATTATAATACTCTTTTTTTCGTTTGTCAAGGGTTTTTTTGATTTTTTTATATTATTAGTATATTTTACCTTAAATTAACTTTCAAAATCAGTTTTTGCCATACCCATTAAACCATGCCCGTTCCCAGAAGTCTTTCTTTTTAGCCTTTTTCAATTCTTCCTCTGCTTTTCCAATCGGCAGAAAACATACAAGATCGTAATCTTCGGGAACACCTAAAATGTCCGCCATTTTTCTTCCGATTTTATCTTCATCTGTTATGTGCCCCTCAATCCAGCAGCTCTGATATCCAAGTGAAACAGCCGCAAGCAGCATATTTTCGATAGCGGCTGAATAGTCCTGCACATTAAAGCATTTATCACGGTAAGCATATATTTTCTGTGTCAGGACACAAATCATGCACGGCGCAGTTTCGCAGACAGGAGGCTGAATGACTTCATGCAGTTTTTTCATTATATCCGGGTCATCAACGGCAATAAGTGAGGTTGTCTGCTTGTTGCAGCCGGATGGAGCGGAAAGTCCGGCTTTCATTATCTCTTCAAGGTGCGCTCTCGGAACCGGCTCACTGCTGTATTTTCCACGGTAGCTTGTCCGGTTGTATATGGTTTCAAGTATTTTGTTCATCAAATTTCTCCTTAATGATAAGACCAGTCTAATGGGTCATCTTCCTTGTTTTTAGTATTCCATATTGCAGTTAGTTCTGTAATCCAATAATTTTTCTTGTGACTCTTATCAACAAAAAACTTTTCATCATATTCATATTCGCTAATAAAACACAAATAATAATCACATTTACTCAGTTCATTTGTCATTTGATATTTGTTTTTTACTTTATTAACATCAGATAAAAATGAACTCCTGCCATCTCTTCTGTTTTTATATTTCAGTTCAAAAATTGCAATTGGTTCCGCACCTTGTTGTGTATATTCGATTATTTTATTTTCATTCAAATAAACAACAGCAATATCTGCCCATAAATTTAAATCTTCAACACAATATTCTGTATAAATTCTGATGTTGTCAAATTCAATTTCACTTTTCATATATTGTCTCAGATAAAAATACAAAACATTCTTCAAGGTATCCTCACAAAGGAAAATATCATTATTGTAATCATCATGAATCTCATTCACCCAGATATGCTTAACTATTTCCTTAATCCTGTTCCTTATATCCTTTTTTCGATTATCTGTCAACTTAGTCCTCCTTCTTTTTCTTCCTCAGAGAAATCAGTTCCCTTATAAGCATAGGCACAAACAGGACAAATCCCACTCCCAAAGCGATATAATACGGCTTGTCGTCCAGAAATGTCATGTGGTCGATAATGCTCACTACTATCATAGCAATAACGCCGATAATTCCAATGGTACTTATTATTTTTCTGATCATTTTTTCTCACCTTTCACCTTATCCCAGTACATTTTCGCCGACTGCTCCTGCTTGTTATCCCCGTACTTATAATAAACCTTACCCCTCAGAGCGTCGGGCATATACTGCTGTTCCACCCAGTGATTGGGGTAATCGTGGGGGTACTTGTAAAACTGCCCCTTTACCTTTACGTCCGCACCATCAAAATGCTTGTTTTGCAGGCACCTCGGAAAATCCACTGCAAGTCCGCTCTGCACGTCAGCCATAGCCGAATTTATCGCTTCGTAGGCGCTGTTCGACTTAGGCGCAGTGGCAAGGAGTACCACAGCCTGTGCAAGGGGAATTCTCGCCTCCGGAAGTCCCAACTGCATTGCGGCATCAACACAGGATTTCACAATGGTTATTGCATTTGGGTACGCAAGACCTATATCCTCACAGGCTATAACAAGCAGACGTCTTGACAGAGAAATAATATCGCCGGCTTCAAGCAGTCTTGCGGTATAGTGAAGCGCCGCATTTTCGTCCGAACCTCTGATGGACTTCTGGAGTGCCGACAAAATATCGTAATGCTGATCACCGTCCCTGTCGTAGCGCATATTTGAACGCTGTCCCAGCTGCTGAACAGTTTCAAGAGTGACCTTTACTCCGTTTTCAGTCAGTTCACCGGCAAGTACACTCAGTTCAACTGTATTTACCGCTTTCCGCACATCTCCCCCGCAGCTTACTGCGATATGCTCGGTAACACCGTCCTCTATGTCGTAAACTGAATCGTTTCTCTCCGCAAGCAGTTTAAATGCACGTTCTGCCGCTTTCTGAACTTCGGAGGTTTCCGGCGGCTTGAACTCAAACACTGTAGAACGGCTTATTACTGCGTTGAATACCGCAAAGTACGGGTTTTCGGTAGTTGAAGCGATAAGGGTGATATCGCCGTTTTCTATATATTCAAGCAGACTCTGCTGCTGTTTTTTGTTAAGGTACTGAATCTCGTCCAGATAGAGCAGAATACCGTTTGCACCGGAAAAAGTTCCTATTTCGGAAATAACCTCCTTAATGTCAGCCGTAGATGCGGAGGTACCGTTGAGTTTATGCAGGGACATATTGGTGTTTTCGGCAATAATTCTTGCGACGGTGGTTTTTCCTGTGCCGGACGGACCGTAAAAAATCATATTCGGAATTTTTCCGCTGTCAATTATTCTTCTCAGCGGTCTGCCCTCGCCAAGCAGGTGCTTCTGCCCCACAACTTCATCGAGGGTTTTCGGACGTATCAGGTCAGCAAGTGGTGTTGACATGGTTTGCTCCTTTTCAGTAATATAAACATGGGCAGCTGTCAGCTGCCCGTTTTTTATAATAAAAATCTTATTTTAAAGGGGACGCCCTATCTTGCAGGGCGTCCCCTCTTGAAAATCAAAGATTTTCAATTCACCCCTTGCGGAGCGCCTCTAAGTCAAGGAATTTCGCTGTCTGCGGACAGCGACAAGGGGGCGCTGCCCTCATTGACCCCCGCAGCCTTTGAAAAGGCTGGCGAAACTTTTAAATTTAGTAACTCTTCAATTGCTGATTTATTTATTATTCATAAAGCGGATACTTTGTACAGATCTCTGTTACGCCCTCACGGATAAAGTCAGCCTTATTGTCAAAGTCCTTAGCCGCAAGATAAATATATTCAGCGATCTTCTCCATTTCAGCCTCTTTAAGACCTCTTGTTGTAACTGCCGGAGTACCAATTCTCAGTCCGCTTGTTACAAACGGCTTCTGAGGGTCATTCGGAATAGCGTTCTTGTTTACTGTGATGTAAACCTCGTCAAGACGGTGTTCAAGCTCCTTGCCTGTTATATCGAACGGACGAAGGTCAACCAGCATGAGGTGATTGTCAGTACCGCCGGAAACAAGGTTGAATCCTCTTTCAACAAGTCCCTTTGCAAGAGCCTGTGCATTCTTTACTACCTGCTGCTGATATGCCTTGAACTCCGGTTTCAGAGCCTCGCCGAAGCATACTGCCTTGCCGGCAATAACGTGCATAAGCGGTCCGCCCTGAATACCAGGGAAAATAGCCTTGTTTATCTTCTTTGCCAGCTCCTCGTCGTTTGTGAGGATAAGACCGCCTCTTGGTCCTCTGAGAGTTTTGTGAGTTGTTGTTGTAACAACATCTGCATAGCCTACAGGAGTCGGATGACAGCCTGCTGCAACCAGTCCGGCAATGTGAGCCATGTCAACCATGAGGTATGCACCGACAGACTTTGCAATCTCGGACAGACGCTTGAAATCAATGATTCTTGGGTATGCAGATGCACCGGCAACGATAAGCTTCGGCTTGTTTTCCTTTGCCAGTTCCTCAACCTTGTCATAGTCAATTGTTTCGTCGTCACCCAGACCGTATGAAACAAAGTTGAAGTACTTGCCGGAAAGGTTGACCGGTGAACCGTGTGTAAGGTGACCGCCGTGTGCAAGGCTCATACCTAAAACTGTGTCGCCCGGTTCAAGGAGTGCGAAGTAAACAGCAGTGTTTGCCTGTGCACCGGAATGTGCCTGAACGTTTGCAAACTGCGCACCGAAGAGTTTCTTTGCTCTTTCGATTGCGATATCCTCAACGATATCAACGCACTCGCAGCCGCCGTAGTAACGCTTGCCCGGATAGCCCTCTGCGTACTTGTTGGTAAGTACTGAACCCATTGCAGCCATAACTTCAGGAGTAACTATATTCTCGCTGGCGATAAGCTCAAGGTTTCTTTTCTGTCTTGCAAGCTCCTTAGCCATTGCCTCTCCCACTTCGGGGTCAGACTTGGAAAGAAAGCCGATTGTATCCATAAGATTTTCGTACATTTTTTCTTATTTCCTTTCGAGTTTATTAATAGTATTTATTATACACCAACAAAAAGGAAATTTCAATAGATTTTTTAGTAATTATGTAATTTTATAGGTTTTCACGAAGAAAGCAGAGTGCCGCATTGTAAATCAGCGACGGCTTTATATTGTATTTCAGCAGCATTTCTGCAAAGCACACCGCAGTTTTAAGGTCTGCAGAGAAATCGTCTATGGATTCTTTGAATCTGACAGGTCCTATCCACTTTTCCGCCTCAATGCCGTATGTAACATATTCTCTGCCGTTTAAGACAGCACGTCCTGTTGTGACACGGTAAGTCACCCTGTTGTTTCCGACCACCTCCATATAACTTGTCTTTTCTGTCATAACGGCTTTTTCTCTCTTTAACGCTGTAATCATAACATTTTACCGTCCTTTCTTTTTGATAACTCAATTATAACACTAAACCCCGTTACTGTGAACGGGGTTTTTTTGACTTATTTTGTTGGTTTTACAGTAATTTTACAAGAAATCCGCATCACGAAAAAAATGTATGCTCCACGAAAATCTTAACGCCGATTCCCACAAGAATAATACCGCCCACAAGCTGCGCCTTATTGTTTAAAACAGTACCGAACTTCTTGCCGATAAACACGCCTACAACGCTGAACGCAAAGGTGATACAGCATATAGCCGACGCTGCAAAAGCAATGTTTACATTGTCAAGCGCCGCAAAGCTTACCCCTACCGCAAGTGCGTCAATACTGGTGGCAATTCCCTGCATAAGCAGCATTTTCGCCGTAAGACAGACTGCGTCGTTCTTTTCCTCTTCCTTTTTGAATGACTCAAAAATCATCTGACCGCCGATAAATCCCAGCAGGACAAGTGCTATAATATGGTCAAATGCGGTGATGTATTTCGCAAAGCCTCTGCCTAAAAAGTAACCGATTAACGGCATAAGACCCTGAAAACCGCCGAAGCAGAGTCCTGTCAGAAGAGTTTTTCCGGTCCTTATTTCCTTGCAGCAAAGTCCGTTTGTTACTGAAACCGCAAAGGCGTCCATTGAAAGTCCTATTCCTATTAAAATCAGCTCTGTAATACCCATTTTGTCCTCCTATATCCTCTCTGCCAGCAATGAGGAATATTTTTTTCTGAACTGCTCAAATGTTCCGTTGTCAAGAGCCTCTCTGATTTTCTCAGCAAGAGTATTGTAAAAATAAAGATTGTGCATGACTGCAAGCCGTCCGGCGAGCATTTCCCCTGCTTTGAAAAGATGACGGACATACGCCCTTGAAAAGTTACGGCAGACCGGACAGTCACACTCTGTATCAATCGGCTTTTCGTCCGTTTCATAGCACTTGTTTGTAAGGTGCATGATTCCCGACCATGTAAAGACTGTTGCGTGTCTTGCGTTGCGGCTCGGCATAACGCAGTCGAACATATCAACACCCCTTGCCACAGCCTCGATTATATTCGACGGAGTACCAACTCCCATGAGATATCTCGGCTTGTTTACCGGCATAAACGGTTCCACCACTTCGATTATGCGGTACATTTCTTCGGTCGGCTCCCCTACTGCAAGTCCGCCTATGGCATAGCCGTCAAGGTCAAGCTTGGCTATATCCTCCATGTGCTTTATGCGCAGGTCGTCATAGGTGCTGCCCTGGTTTATGCCGAAAAGCATCTGCTTTTTGTTTATGGTGTCACTCAATGAATTTAGCCTTTCTATTTCTTCCTTACAGCGGTAAAGCCAGCGTGTGGTGCGCTCAATTGAGTTTGCGGCATAGTCATGCTCCGACGGGTTTTCGATACACTCGTCAAAAGCCATTGCAATTGTGGAGGCTAAGTTTGACTGTATCTGCATACTCTCCTCCGGTCCCATGAAAATACGTCTGCCGTCTATGTGTGAGGCGAAGTACACGCCCTCCTCTTTAATCTTACGCAGCTTTGCAAGGGAAAATACCTGAAATCCGCCGCTGTCTGTGAGGATCGGTCTGTGCCAGTTCATGAACTTGTGCAGTCCGCCCATTTCCTTTATTACCTTGTCCGTCGGGCGCAGGTGAAGATGATAGGTGTTGCAAAGCTCAACCTGACATTTCAGATCAACTAAGTCAAGGGAGGATATTCCCCCTTTAATCGCCGCCGCAGTTCCTACATTCATAAAGCAGGGGGTCTGGAATGTGCCATGCACCGTTTCAAACTGTCCCCGTCTTGCTTTTCCCTCTTGTTTTATAAGTGTATACATAGGTTCTCCTATCTGTAATCGTGTATATTTTCTTCCTCTTTGTATTTATCCATGAGCTCAAAGATGTCAACGTAATATTTTTTCTTATCGTTTCTGTCCACATAGACAGTAACTTCCCTGCCCACAAGCTCCGATATATTGCAGGTCACATTTTCCGAACTGTAAAGATACTTTTCACCGTCAAAGGGATTTATGACTTCACATTCAGCTTTGAACGGGTGATGTCCGTTTATTCTCACCGCATTATTCATTACAACATCGGTAATTGTACCGGTGAGCCTTTCGCCTGTCTGCATAAGCTTTTTCCTGCGGTTTCCGGATAATATATTTATGATTATCAAAATTACTCCCAATACCGCAAATACACCGCCGATAAGTATAAATATCAATTCAAGGAGTATTGAACCGGAGCTTACATCAGACGGATTGTCAGGGTCATAGTAAACATCAATTTTATCCCCCTCGTTCATTCCGGAATTGTAGTACCCGAGTTCTTCTTCATAAACTTCCCCGTCAATTTCATATTCGACCCATACATCATGATCAGTATGAGTTTTGCCGTTTCTTCTGTAGCTGTCCGACTCTATCCGGGTTATTTCTGCCTCGGTCTGTACCGCATTGTCCATAAATGTATTATGAATTATAAGCACAGCTATGCCCGCCACAAGAAAAACCGTTCCTATTACAGAAAATAGAATGCCGAGAAACATAAATACTGAATTTGCATTTTTAAATTTCAATTTCATTAGCCGCTCCCTTTAAAATTTTTTCGGAATATGTATTTCTTATTCCAATAATAAATACTGCTATTACAAGTATGTCAAAAATTGCCGCCGGAATTGCCGTTGCAATATCAATAAGCAAAAAAATCGTTGAATACATCAGACAAAAAGCAAGCATAAAGAAATACCCGAACCCTGAAACTATTCTGTATGCCAGAAGTCTGTTTTTATTTGTATCAGAATAAATCAGCCTCGCTGTAACAGCAAAAACTGCAATAACCGCAGAGATAATCCCCGGAATTATAACACCAAAGCCTAAAAACAGTGCATTTCCCCAAACGCCCAAGCCGTAACCGATTGATTCAACTATCAGTCCGTATCCCTCAACATCGTCTATTTCTTCCTGACTGCGTATTTCATCAAGTCTTGCACCCATCTCATTAAGTTCTGCCTCACTGCCTATATATATTGCCAGACATACCAGCAGCAAAACTACAAGAAATGCCGCAACAGCCAATACAGAAACAAAATTAAAATTCACCGGACGTTTAATATACGCTTTGAATTTGTTCATGGCTCTCTCCTTATTCACAGGCGCTATAAGGCTTTTCTGTTTCCGGAGTACGATACTCATGCTTTTCATAATAGCCGATAAGTTCTCCGGCATCATTTCGCAGAGCAATCATGTAAACGTCCTTGTTTTCTTTGGGATTGTGATATGTGAAAATCCTGTTGTTTTCACGGCTTGCCTTAAACCAGTCAACAACCTTTCTGATTCTGCAGTTTGAATCCTCATTGTGACAGTCAAATAGCGACTTTCCGACAAGGGAATATCCTCCCCTTTTTGCGTACCTCTCAGCTGCGGTTTTATTGAGATAAATTATCTCATAATCAGTATTGCATATAACAACCGGCGCTGTGTCCGCTTCAACTATACTCTTAAAAAACTGCTCCATTGCCGCCTCCTACAAAATCACCATTGCGTCACCGAAACTGAAAAATCTGTATTTTTCCTCAACTGCAACTTTATATGCGTTCATGGTTTTCTCGTACCCTAAAAATGCTGAAACAAGCATGATAAGGGTGCTTTCCGGCAGGTGGAAGTTTGTTACCAGTCCGTCCAGCAGTTTGAATTTATAGCCGGGGTAAATGAAAATATCCGTGTAGCCGTCCCCTGCCTTTACAAGACCGTTTTCAAGGGGCATACTTTCAAGAGTACGGCATGACGTTGTGCCGACGGCTATAACACGTCCGCCGGCTGCTTTGGTACGGTTTATCTTTTCGGCGGTTTCATCGCTCAAATGGTAATGCTCGCTGTGCATTTTGTGCTTTAAAATATCGTCCTCCTTGACCGGACGGAATGTACCAAGTCCCACATGGAGCGTCACATAGGCAATATCAACGCCCATTGCCTTTATTTCCTCAAGCATTTCCTTTGTGAAATGAAGTCCGGCAGTAGGAGCGGCGGCAGAGCCGATTTCCTTTGAGTAGACCGTCTGATAGCGCTCCTTGTCCTCCAGCTTTTTAGTAATATACGGCGGCAGCGGCATCTGTCCGATTTCATCAAGGACTGCATAGAAATTGCCCTCACACTCAAATTTTACGATTCTGTTTCCGTCGTCCTTGACTTCTGTAACAACGGCACTGAGCTTTCCGTTTCCAAAGGAAAATTCCGTGCCGACTTTAGCCTTTTTACCCGGACGGCAGATAATCTCCCACACCTTGTCACCTTTCTGTTCAAGGAGCAGAAATTCAATAAAGCTGCCTGTACCCTTTTTTTCGCCGTAAAGCCTTGCCGGCAGTACCCTTGAATCGTTAAGCACCAGCAAATCACCTTTTTTAAGGTAATCGCATAAATTATAGAAACGGGCATGGGTGATTTCACCGCTTTCCCTGTCAATTTTCATAAGTCTTGAATGATTTCTCGGCTCGACAGGTGTCTGAGCAATGAGTTCTTCAGGAAGATCATAGTAAAAATCAGATTTTTTCATTTTCTATACCTCAAAATTTTAAAAACTCTATTGACATAACAAAGATAACGTGATATTATAGGTTTATGGTAGAGGTGCAGCTGCGATGAGTAACGTCTGACAGGAAAACCATTCCGCTTTATGCAGACGCAAAAGGCAATGCTGCCGAAGGACGAATCCTGGTAAAATTCGTTCTGATTGCAGTCTTAACAGGATTGTGATTGTCATCAGCGTTTGATGGAGAGCTATCGGCATTCAATTTTAAATATAGTTGCAATGTCAATATTTCTATTATATCGTATGATGCGCCGGTTTTCAACCGGTTTTTTTAATTTATTATATTTAACTATGTGAGGAGTTTTTAAAATGAAGCATTTTAACGTCGGCATTATTGGTGCAACAGGTATGGTTGGTCAGAGATTCGCTACTCTGCTGGAGAATCACCCGTGGTTTGAGGTAAAGGCTCTTGCAGCGTCCCCGAGATCAGCCGGCAAGACATACGAAGAAGCTGTAGGTTCAAGATGGGCTATGCAGGTACCGATGCCGGAAAAAATGAAGAAGATGGTTGTTTTCAATGCTGTTGATGACATTGAAAAAATCGGAGAACTTGTTGACTTCGTTTTCTGCGCAGTTGACATGAAAAAGGACGAAATCAAGGCTCTTGAAGAAAAGTACGCTAAGGCTGAAATTCCGGTAGTTTCCAACAATTCAGCACACAGAGGCACACCGGACGTTCCGATGGTTGTTCCGGAAATCAACGACGACCACATTCAGATTATCGAGTCACAGAGAAATCGTCTTGGCACAAAGAAAGGCTTTATCGCAGTTAAGTCCAACTGCTCAATCCAGAGCTATGTTCCGGCTCTCAACCCGCTGAGAGAATTCGGTATCACAAAGGTTCTCGCCTGCACATATCAGGCAATCTCCGGCGCAGGAAAGACTTTTGAAACATGGCCGGAAATGGTTGACAATCTTATTCCGTTTATCGGCGGAGAGGAAGAAAAGTCAGAGCAGGAGCCGCTGAAGGTATGGGGTCACATTGAGGGTGACAAGATTGTTAACGCAACAGCACCGTCAATCACAACACAGTGTCTGAGAGTACCTGTTTCAGACGGTCACACAGCAGCTGTTTTCGTATCCTTTGACAAGAAGCCTTCAAAGGAAGAAATTCTCAAGAAGTGGGCTGACTTCAAGGGTGCACCGCAGGAACTCGACCTCCCGTCAGCACCAAAGCAGTTTATCCACTATTTTGAAGAGGATAACCGTCCGCAGGCTAAGCTTGACAGAAATCTTGAAGGCGGAATGGCTGTTTCAACAGGACGTTTAAGAGAAGATTCACAGTATGACTACAAGTTTGTATGTCTTTCACACAATACATTAAGAGGCGCAGCAGGCGGCGGCGTACTTTTAGCTGAACTGCTTGCAGCAAAGGGTTATTTTGACTGATAACAGTCAGATTGGAGTAGCTTATGAAAAACACAATTTTTACCGGTGCAGGCGTTGCAATAATTACCCCTATGAACGCTGACGGTTCAATTAATTATGACGGCTTTGCAGAAAACATTGAATATCAGATTAAAAACGGTACTGACTCAATTATCGTATGCGGCACTACCGGCGAAGCGTCAACAATGACTGACGAGGAACATATCGAATGTATCCGTTTCTGCGTTGAAAAGACTGCCGGAAGAGTTCCGGTTATCGCAGGAACAGGAAGCAACGATACAAGGTATGCAGTTGAGCTTTCAAAGGTTGCACAGGAGAAGGGCGCTGACGGACTTCTGCTTGTTACCCCTTACTACAACAAGGCGTCACAGAATGGTCTTGTGGCACATTTCGGAGCAGTTGCAGAGGCTGTTGACATTCCGATTATTCTCTACAACATTCCCGGCAGAACAGGCATGAGCATTGAAATCGGTACTTACAAAAAGCTTTCTCAGTACAGGAACATAGTTGCAGTTAAGGAGGCAAGCGGCAATATCAGCTATACTTCAAAGCTTATTGCGGAATGCGGTGACTTCCTTGACGTTTACAGCGGCAACGATGATATAATCGTTCCTATGATGTCGATTGGCGCAAAGGGCGTTATTTCAGTTCTTTCAAATGTAATGCCAAAGGAAACTCACGAAATGACTCAGCTTTGCCTTGACAACAACTGCGAAGAGGCTGCAAAGCTCCAGATGAAGTACCTTGAACTTATCAACAATCTCTTTATCGAGGTAAATCCTATCCCTGCAAAAGAGGCTATGAACATGATGGGTATGGCGGCAGGTCCGTGCAGACTTCCGCTTTGTGAAATGACTGATGAGCACAAGGCTGCACTCAGAGCATCACTTGCAAAATTCAATCTCGTTTAATTCAAAAATTATCAGCACCGCATAATACACTTTATGCGGTGTTGTTTAAAATGAAAGGAAAATACATACTATGACAAAAATTGTAATTAGCGGTGCAAACGGAAAAATGGGAAAAAACGTTTACAGCTGCATTACTCAGCGTGATGACTGCGTTGTTTCAGCCGGTATTGATATCAACACAGACAAATATGCTGATTTTGAAATATACAAATCCGCAAAGGAACTGCCGGAAAAGCCGGACGTAATTATCGACTACTCTCACCCGTCATGCTTAGACAGTCTGCTTGAATACTGCCTTACAACAGGCACTCCGGTCGTTTTAGCAACAACTGGTTACAGCGACGAACAGATAACACAGATAAAAAAAGCGGCAGAACAGATTCCGGTATTTTTCTCATGGAATATGTCACTGGGTATCAATCTTCTTGTTCAGCTTGCCAAAAAGGCTACTGCTATCTTAGGTGACCAGTTTGACATTGAGATTATCGAAAAGCACCACAATCAGAAAATTGACGCACCAAGCGGTACTGCGCTTATGATTGCAAACGCTATCAATGAAACACGCAGCAACGAAATGAAGTACGTCTACGACAGACATTCAAGACGTCAGAAGCGTGAACCGGAGGAAATCGGAATACACGCTGTCAGAGGCGGAACAATTGTGGGCGTTCACGAGGTAATGTTCTGCGGAAACGACGAAACAATCACAATTTCACATTCTGCGGCATCAAAGGCGGTTTTTGCAGAGGGTTCTGTAAATGCGGCGGTGTTTATCAAGTCACAGCCGGCTGGGATTTATGACATGGGGAATATTGTGGAGAGTAAGTAAAATATTCTGTTGATGATATAAATCAGAATTTTGGAGGTTAATATGTGGAAAAGCCTATATGTTGCAGGGGATATTGGCAGCGAAGGTGGAATCGTCTTTGCAGATGAAGAGTATAAAAATTCTTGTAGAATCACATTGGAAAAATGTGAAAAATATTATGCTATTACTTGTGGGATTTATGGTTCGATGATACATACTGTTTTTTCGGATTTTGAACATTATCAGAATCTTTATGATACAATGAAAATAGAATTACAAAATTTCATTGATAAGGATACTACCAAAGATGAAGAACTTGATTTCTATAATTATTTCTGTAATAAATTCTGATTTATAAAAGCACTTTAAACGCTGTATTTCAACAAAAAAGCTTGAAATACAGCATTTTTATACCCATTTCCCCATTTTAGCACTACTTTTGTAAAATTTATTTTACGCAAATTTTACATTTCATCTCTTTTGGATTTTACATTCATGCCTTAAAATATAAAACGTAATCAAAAAGGTTATAATTATTTTTGGCATACCGCCTGCCGCAAAGGCGGAAAAGGAGAATAATCATGAAAAAGAAGACTTTAGCTTTAATTATGGCAGCAGCAATCACAGGCACACTGGCAGTTGGCTGCGGCTCTGACTCATTCAGTGCAAAGGAAGATATCACAATCGTTTCAAGAGAGGACGGTTCAGGTACAAGAGGAGCATTCGTTGAGCTTTTCGGAATTGAGGAAAAGGACGAAAACGGTGAAAAAATCGACAGAACAACAACAGACGCACAGATTACAAACAACACATCAGTTATGATGACAACTGTTTCCGGCGATATGTACGCTATCGGCTATATCTCACTGGGTTCTCTTAACGATACAGTAAAGGCAGTAAAGATTGACGGCGTTGAACCGACAGTTGACAACGTAAAGAACGACAGCTACAAAATTGCACGTCCTTTCAACATTGCTTACAAGGAGGACTCACTCAGCGACGTTTCAAAGGACTTCATTGACTACATCATGAGCAGCGAGGGTCAGCAGATTGTAACCGACAACGGCTATATCAACATTGACGGTGCACAGCCTTATGCAGGTACAAAGCCAGCCGGAAAAATCGTTGTTGCTGGTTCATCTTCTGTATCACCTGTAATGGAAAAGCTTGCAGAGGCTTATATGAAAGTCAACACAGACGCTGACATTGAAATGCAGACAAGCGATTCCACAACAGGTATGACTTCAGCAGCAGACGGTGTTTGCGATATCGGTATGGCATCAAGAGAGCTGAAAGACAGCGAGCTTGAATCCGGTCTTACTCCTCTGGTAATCGCAATGGACGGTATTGCAGTAATCGTAAACAACGATAACCCGACAGCTGATATTTCAAGCGAGGAAGTTAAGTCAATCTATGTCGGCGAAACAAAGACATGGGAAACTCTCGCTGAATAAGCCGGAGGGTTCTGTATGAAAAAAAATATTCTCGAAAAAGTCATGAGCGGCGTGTTTCTTGCCGCCGCTTGTGTTTCGATTTTAGCAGTTGCTATGATATGCCTGTTTCTCTTTGCAAACGGCATTCCGGCAATAGGCAAGATCGGATTTCTGAAATTCCTCACCGGTGATGTATGGCGCCCGTCAAACGACATTTACGGCATTCTCCCCTTTATTCTGGGAAGTCTTTACGTTACAGCCGGTGCGATTATCTTAGGCGTACCTATCGGAATTATGACAGCTGTTTTTATGGCACGTTTCTGCCCTAAAAAGCTGCACAGGATTTTAAAGCCTGCAATTGACCTCCTTGCCGGAATCCCGTCAGTTGTTTACGGCTTCTTCGGACTGGTCATGATAGTTCCCATAACAGGCAGTTCAATCATAGCAGCGTCAATAATACTTGCGATTATGATTCTGCCGTCTGTTATCAGCGTATCTGAATCGGCGCTGAGAGCAGTACCGGAAAGCTATTATGAGGGTGCGCTTGCACTTGGTGCGACACATGAGAGAAGTGTTTTTACAGTAATGCTGCCGGCGGCAAGCTCAGGCGTTTTCGCCGGAGTGGTGCTGGGTATCGGACGTGCGATTGGTGAAACAATGGCTGTTATGATGGTTGCCGGAAACAATACTGGTATGCCTAAGAGCATTTTCAAGGGTGTCCGTACTCTTACCTCAAACATCGCCATTGAAATGGGCTATGCCACAGACTTACACCGTGAGGCACTTATCGCAACAGGTGTTGTATTGTTCGTGTTTATCCTTATCATCAACTTTGCGTCATCAATGCTGAAAAGGAGGAGTAATCAGAAATGAATCCTATGAAAAAGGAAAGCTTGAAGGATAAGCTTTCGCATTATAAAAACTCCCCCGGTTCGCTGGTGCTTCTGATTTCAGTATTGCTCTGCGCCGCCCTGACAGTTCTTACACTTGTTTTCATTGTTATCTACATACTGGTAAGAGGAATACCGAATCTGTCACTTTCCCTGTTCTCTCCAACCTACAACTCAGAAAACGTATCAATGCTCCCAGCCATAATAAACACATTTATTATGACGCTTATATCACTGCTTATTGCAGTACCGCTTGGTATTTTTTCTGCAATATATCTTGTTGAGTACGCCAAAAGAGGAAACAAGCTTGTAGGAATAATCCGTATGACAACCGAAACTCTTTCGGGTATCCCGTCAATCGTTTACGGTCTTTTCGGATTTCTGTTCTTCCTTACAACTTTAAAGCTTGGTTATTCAATACTCTCAGGCGCTCTGACCCTTGCAATTATGATTTTACCGCTTGTAATGAGAACCACAGAAGAGGCGCTTAAATCTGTTCCCGATTCATACAGAGAGGGCAGTTTCGGACTTGGCGCCGGAAAGCTCCGTACAGTTTTCAGAATAGTTCTTCCTCCCGCAATTCCGGGAATACTTTCCGGCGTTATTCTTGCAACAGGACGTATATGCGGAGAAACCGCCGCACTTATTTTCACAGCCGGAACAGGTACAAAGATAGCCCTGAACATTATGTCTTCCGGACGTACTCTTGCGGTGCATATGTACAATCTTTCAAGCGAGGGACTTCATGTTGAGGAATGCTATGCGACAGCCGTTATACTTCTTGTGCTTGTTGCGCTTATAAACGGTCTTTCGGGACTTCTTGCAAAAAAATTATCGAAAGGGTAAATCATGGATAAATTTAAAGTTGAAAACCTTGATTTGTACTATGGACAGTTCAAGGCTCTTAAAAATATCAATATCAAAATTCCGGACCACGAGATTACAGCTTTTATCGGACCGTCCGGCTGCGGAAAATCCACACTTCTCAAATCCTTAAACCGAATGAACGATCTTGTTGAAGGCTGTTCTATCAAGGGTAAGGTACTCCTTGACAATGAGGATATTTACGGAAAAATGGACGTAAATCTGCTCAGAAAGCGTGTAGGCATGGTTTTCCAGAAGCCTAATCCGTTCCCTATGAGTATCTACGATAACATTGCATACGGTCCGAGGACTCACGGAATACGTTCCAAGGCAAAGCTTGACGATATTGTGGAAAAATCGCTCCGTGACGCTGCGATATGGGACGAGGTGAAGGACAGACTGAAAAAAAGCGCACTGGGAATGTCAGGCGGTCAGCAGCAGAGACTTTGTATTGCAAGAGCGCTTGCAGTTCAGCCGGAGGTACTCCTCATGGACGAACCGACTTCCGCCCTCGACCCGATTTCAACTTCCAAAATAGAAGACCTTGCAATTGAGCTGAAAAAGGAGTATACTATAATCATAGTAACCCATAATATGCAGCAGGCAGTCAGAATTTCCGACAATACAGCATTTTTCCTGCTTGGCGAAATTATCGAATATGACAAGACTGAAAAGCTTTTTTCTATGCCGTCAAACAAGAAAACTGAGGATTATATTACAGGGAGGTTCGGTTAAATGCGTAATAAATTTGATCAGCAGCTTGAAAAACTTCATGTTGAGCTTATAAAAATGGGTGCGTTGTGTGAGGACGCTATTTCCGGTACTGTCAGCGCACTTGAGAAAAACAGCGAGGAAATCATTCAGAATGTTTTCCACCTTGAAACTGAAATTGACCAGAAAGAGCGTGACATTGAAGCACTCTGCATGAAGCTTCTGCTCCAGCAGCAGCCTGTCGCCTCAGACCTCAGAGTTGTTTCAGCAGCTATGAAGATGATTTCAGACATGGAGCGTATCGGCGACCAGGCGGCGGATATTGCTGAAATTACACGCTATGTTCAGTTAACTGCTCTCCGTGAAATTGCTCCTGTTGACAAAATGGCAAAAGCCGCTGTAAGAATGGTGACCAACGCAATTGATTCTTTTATCAAGCGTGACCTTACACTTGCCGGAAGAGTAATCGGTTCTGACGATATTATTGACGATCTGTTTTTATCAATCAGAAAATATCTTATCGAGTATATTTCCAAGCACCCTGAAAGCAGTGAAAACTGTCTTGATATGCTCATGATTGCAAAATATTTCGAGAGAATCGGCGACCATGCTGCTAATATTGCCGAATGGGTTGAATTTTCCATAACTGGTGTTTACAAAGGAGAAACCCTATGATTTATATCGTAGAAGACGACAGCAGCATCAGAGAACTTGTTGCGTACACTCTGAAAATGGCAGGCTTTGAAGCTGCTACCTTTCCAAACGGCGAGGAATTTTTCAATGCACTGAACAATTCCCCTCTGCCGGAGCTTGTACTTCTGGACATAATGCTGCCCGGCGAGGACGGTATATCAATTCTGAAAAAAATCAGAAATTCCTCAAAAACCCGTTCGCTGCCTATAATCATGATGACAGCAAAGGGTACGGAATATGACAAAGTACTCGGTCTGGACAACGGCGCAGACGATTACATAACCAAACCTTTCGGAATGCTGGAGCTTGTTTCAAGAATCAAGGCGGTACTTCGCCGGACAAGCGACAATCCGGCCGATTATGAACTGCACGCCGGAGATATAACAGTAAATCCCGGAAAGCACAATGTGACGGTAAAAGGCGAAAATGTTGTCCTGACCTACAAGGAATTTGAAATGCTGTGTATGCTTATTGAAAGCAAGGGACTTGTTCTTTCAAGAAACAAGCTGCTGGAAAGTATATGGGGTTATGATTTTGACGGTGAAACCCGTACAATCGACGTTCATATCCGTTCACTTCGTTCAAAGCTGGGCGAAAGCGGAAATATAATCGAAACAGTACGAGGCATCGGCTATAAAATCGGAGCAGAATATGAAACGTAAAATATCACTTAGTATGTGCTGTATTGTGGCATTTTCAGTACTTGTAACCGCAGTTCTTATTTCTTTTGTGCTTTACAACAGAAATTATAAGAACATGACAAATAATATCAGAAATGAAGCTGAGTATATGGCAGCGGCAATGAATACTAACGGAGTTGAATACCTCAGCTCCGTTAAAGATGTTTCTCCAAGCCGTATTACATGGATCTCTGCTGACGGAAATGTTCTTTTTGACAACAGCGGCAAGGAAATGGAAAATCATGCAGACCGTCCTGAATTTAAAAGTGCAGTCAAAAATGGCGTCGGTGAAAGCTCAAGGCTTTCTGAAACTCTGAGAGAGCAAACATATTACTATGCAATACTTCTGAATGACAAGACAGTACTAAGGGTTTCAGACACTACCAGCAGTATTTTCAGCGACATTTTCAGCAGTCTGCCCTATCTTATACTTGTCACCTGTTTCATTCTGATTATTGTTATTATTCTCTCAAACTACCAGACAAAAAAAATTGTCAAGCCAATAAATGAAATAAATCTTGACGCTCCTCAGTCGAACGTTCCCTATGACGAGCTCTCTCCTCTGCTTTCTCGAATTGAAAAACAGAACCGGGATATCCATGATTACATTGATATGCTTAAAGCAAAGCAGAATGAGTTTGAAACTGTCACACAGAATATGAGTGAAGGTCTGATTATTATGAATTTGCATAATATTCTTTCATGTAACCGGAGTGCCCTCAGAATTCTCGGCAACGAAAATTTCGACTACAGCGGAAAAAGTATTCTTGAATTTAATCATTCCAAAGCGTTTATCAACGCAGTTGAATCGACTCTCAGCGGAAAAGCAAATGAAGTCAATCTGCAAATTGACAGTAAAAATTATCTGATGATTTCAAGTCCGGTTTTTGATAATAATGTTGTTACCGGTGCAGTTATTCTGCTGATTGATACAACAGAGAAAAGTTCAAGAGAAGCACTCAGACGTGAGTTTTCAGCAAATGTTTCTCATGAACTTAAAACCCCTTTGACCACCATCTCCGGCTATGCTGAAATTATGAAATCGGGCTGGGCTGATCCAAAGGATTATCAGATGTTTGCCGAGAAAATTTATAATGAAGGCAAAAGGCTGATAAATCTGATTGATGATATAATCAATCTTTCAAAGCTTGACGAAAATTCTGAAGTAATGGAAATGGAAGATGTTGACCTATTCCTTATGGCAGAAGATGTTGTGAATACATTGTCTAAAAAAGCAGCGGACAAGAATGTTGAAATAAAAGTCAGCGGTGAAGATGCTGAGATTAAGGCTGTACCTCATCTTATTTACGAGATGATTTTTAATCTTTGTGACAACGCTATAAAATACAACAAGAAAAACGGCAGGGTTGATATTACAATTGTAAAAAACAATGATAATTCAAAGCTTATCGTATCAGATACCGGTATTGGTATTCCGCCGGAAGACACAGAGCGTGTTTTCGAGAGGTTTTACTGCGTAGACAAAAGTCATTCTAAGGAAACAGGCGGCACCGGTCTGGGACTGTCTATCGTTAAGCATGGTGCTATACTTCACAATGCAAAGATTGATGTGGACAGCGTCCTCGGAGAAGGTACAACGATTACACTTACTTTTAACAAATAAGCAAACAGAGTATGCTATTACAGCATACTCTGTTTGTTTTTTAATATCTCCATCTGGTTATATTTAAGAGGAACAAAACCTTTTTTCTTATACAGTCTGACTGCTCCTTCATTTTCGTCAGTAACTTCAAGCCGTAATCTTGCAGCTGTACTGTAATTATCAAGCACATAATCAATCAGTTCAGAGGCAACACCTGTACCTCTCGCATCCGGAACGGTATAAAGTTCCTCAATCCACACAACTTCTCCCCCAGCCTCATTTGAGTAGGTTATTGCAAGCAGTGCATACCCTGCAGTTTTCCCATTGCGTTCACATATATACGCATCACAGAATGGTGAATTACCATGTAGCAATATCTCAAAGGTTTTCTCAGCGTATGCAGCAGGTATTGTATGGTCAACGCCCTCACCGCTGTAAAAATCCATACACATGGTCAAAAAGGCTGTTTTATCAGATTCAGCGAACTTTCTTATCATTCTATACTCCTTTTCTGTTTATAAAAATAACAGCAAGCATGACACTTGCTGTTATTTTTATAAGAAATATAATATATTATTCCTTTACACCGCCAAGAGCAACGCCTTCAACGATAAACTTGGAAAGAACAAGGTAAACAAGTACAATTGGAACGATTGAAAGTCCGATTGCAGCATATTTAGCACCGTAGTCATTAACCTTATCGTTTGAAGTAATCATACTAACCATCATTGGGATAGTCAGTTGATTCTGTTTTCTTGAAACGAGAATCATTGATGGCTGATAGAAGTTATTCCAGTTAGCAACGAAAGCAAAGATTGCCTGTACAGCAATAGCTGGTTTCATCATTGGAATAGCAATTGTCAGGAATGTTCTGAACTCTCCGCAGCCGTCTATTCGTGCCGCTTCGACAATATCAAGCGGGAATGATGATTTCAGATACTGTCGCATAAAGAACACTATCGCAGGAGCAGCAACTGTAGGAACAATCAGCGGGATATAAGAGTCACCGAGATTGAGTTTCAGCATGAACTGTAAGAAACCAACAGATGTAACCTGCATAGGAACCATCATAACTGCAAGAATAAATGTGTAAGCCGGTCCTCTGAGCTTGAAATCATAAACTACAAGACCATAAGCAGTCAATGCTGAGAAGAATACGCTCAGCACAGTTGCAGAACCAGCGATAATCGCACTGTTTCTGAAACCGATTAATGGTTTGAAGTTAACAAACATAGGATGATTGAAAAGTGTGTCGAAGTTCTTGGCAAGGTAGTTGCCAGGAATCAGAGATACACCACTTGTAACATCAGCAGAAGCTCTTGTTGCGTTAATAATCAATATGTAAATAGGAAGAAGACATATGATTGTAAGGAGTATCATTACAACAAACAAAATAATTGATTTGATACGGAGCTTTGCAGTATAATTATCCTTTGCTCCATTAGCAGAACTCATATCTCCATACCTCCCAATCCCTTTTGTTTAGCTTTTAAAGCTTTTGCATAAGCTTTTCTCTCTTTTTTCTTCATAGCTTCGTCCTTATCACGATTCATTGCAAATGCAAACGAACCAAGAATAATTGTAATAAAGAACAGAATTACAGAAGCAGCTGCCGAGAAACCGTAGTTCGGATTAGGCATCTTTTCACGGAAATGTTCGTAAATGAACACGGCAACAGTTCTTGTGTATTCATTTCTCTGTGTACCTTTTTTGTAAAGATAAGGAATATCGTACATCTGCAGACCACCGATCATGGATGTAACAAGAGTATACAGCATGATTGGTCTGAGAAGCGGAAGGGTAATCTTTCTGAATACCTGGCCGCTTGACGCACCGTCAATATTAGCAGCTTCAAACAGAGACGGATTAAGACCCATAATACCAGACATAAGCATGATCATAGTATTACCGAACCACATCCAGCACTGAATGAACATGATCATTCCACGTGACTGCCAGCAACCGGTTACAAACTTGATCGGAGAATCAATAATTCCGGCTGACATGAGAAGATTGTTTACACTACCATATTCAGATTCAGCAAAAAGTGAAAGATAAAGAGCAGCAACTGATGCAGCAGTAATGATATTAGGCATATACATTACAATCTTGAAGAATCCCTTACCTTTTATTTTCAGCTTTGAATCAGTAAACCATACGGCAAGTGCAAGTGAGAGACAAATCTGAGGAATAAAGTTACCTATCCATACAATAAATGTATTTCCAAGTGTCTGAATAAAAGTTTCATGGATAGCCTTAGCTGTACGGCCCATGCCTGTTGTGCTTGTACCGAAAAGCAAAGCCCTGAAGTTGTCAAGACCTATAAAGTCTTCAACCTTTTGACCGTTTCCATAAAAACTAAGAATAAAAGTATTAATCAGAGGCCAAACCTGAAAAAAGCAATAAACCAGAAAAAATGGCAAAATAAAGAAATAGCCGTATTTTGCATAACTTATAGAACGGATATTTCTTTGTGCAGCAGATGCCATATAGTACACCTCTCTCTAAGAAATCAGATTAATAATATGTGTTACGGGATGGGGCTTACCCATCCCGTAAACATTAAAAATATAAGTATTACAAATTAATTATTCAACTGTAATATCTGTTACGCTTTCAGCAACTCTGTCCTTGAAGTCTTCGATACAAGCAGCAGCGTCAGCAGTTTCGCCTGCACAGTAAGCATTTACAGCGTCGAGGAATGCAGTCTTGATAGAAGCATCGTAAGGTGTGATAAGTCCCTTAAGGTCGATAGCCTTAGCATTCTCGTGAACAACTGCGAACTGATCCTGACCGCCGAGGTTAGCGTTGGAGTTTGAACCCTCGTCAACGATCTTCTGCATTACGTTCATATTGTTAACGTATTCGCCGCCGTCCTTACCGAGAGCATATTTTTCCATTGAAGCTTCATCAACTGTAAAGTACTTGATGAAGTTTGCAACCATGTCTGCGTTATCTGTCTTAGGTGATACGCACATCCATGTACCGCCCCAGAAGTAAGGTGTAGGACCTTCTGTAACAGCCCACTTGCCGAATGTAGCACCGCCGTCACCGCCAGCAGCTGTAAGAAGAATTGAATCACCGAAGCCCCATGTTGAAACGAAGTAACCCATTGTGTTGTCAGTCTGACCAGCTGCATACCAGTCATCTGTCCACTGGTTGAGGTCTGTAACATAACCGTTGTCTCTCATGTTCTTAGCGAGATCAATGAATGTGTTGCAGAAATCGTCAACTGCAAGAGCACCGTCCTGAACCCATGGAGTAGATCTGTTAGCAGCAAATGCCTGCCAGATACCGCCGAGAGTTGTTGTCAGAGCTGTCTTACCGCCTGAAGCTTCAGAAACTTCCTTAGCTGTTGCCTGGAACTTATCCCAGTCAGCTACCTTAGCCTGCATTTCTTCTGGTGACTTAACGCCGAGGTATGAATCAGCGAGGTCTGATCTGTAGCACCATGCACCAGGAGCAGCCTGCCATGAAACACCCTTGATTACGCCGTTAGAATCCTTACCAATTTCCATTGTGTATGGATACTGACCAGCGAAGTAAGCTTCTGTGAAACCGAGGTCACTCATTGGAGCAGTTGCAGCGTCATCATTGATGTACTTGAGAGCCCAGTCAGCTTCAACCATGAATACGTCTACGTCTTCGCCGCCGAGGAAGTACTGATCATACTGAGCAGCAGCTTCACCGCCGCCTACGTTGAAGTTTACGAAGTTGATCTGGTCTTCTGTGTAACCAGCATCTGGCAGCCACATCTTGAGCATTGGGTCAACGTCGTTTGCGTTCCAAGCGAGGATTGTCATCTTGTCGCCGCCTGAAGGAAGCTTGATTTCAGCTGTTTCTTCGCCCTCAGCTGGTGTGCTTTCTTCTGTTGCAGAGCTTTCTGCAGGTGTTGATGAAGATGTTGTAGATGATGATGAATCATCACCACATCCTACAAATGCTGTTGCAGAGATTGCAAGAGTTGCAACCAGTGCTAATGTTCTTTTAAGTTTGTTCATTGGTAGTTTTCCTCCTTAATGATTATATTATATTTTAAATTGATAAAATATAATAAGCGTATGAATATATTGGATCCGTTAAATGTTCTTAACGGTAGCTCCCTTAATAAAATTGCCGCTTATCAAAGCGCTTTTTTCACTTTCAGAAATATCTTCCTTTCTGATTCTTTTAAGAAGTATTTCTGCTGCGGTTCTACCGATTTTATATGTATCCTGTTCAAAGGTTGTAAGAGCAGGTTTCATAAGCTGAGTCATCTTTATTCCGTCATATCCTGCTATTGACAGGTCTTCAGGTATTCTCACACCAGCCTCTTTGGCGGCATTCAATGCACCTATTGCCGCAAAATCATCCGGCAGTATAATAAATGTCGGTCTGTCATAAAGAGTCAGCATTTCCGCAGTTATTTTATGTACACTATCCACATCATGATATTTGCCCTGACGCAGATAATCAGGCTGGACCTGTATTCCGAGCCTTTTCATTGTATCAAGATATGAATTGAGTCTCATTGTAGTAACCTGTGAACTTTCGCCGTATATATAAGCTATTTTCTGATGTCCACACTCACTGGCATATTCGACTATTTTTCTGATGCCTATTACATTATCAGATGAAACTGAACATACACCCTCCGCCTGATAATCTATAGTTACAAGCGGTATATCGCATTTCATCAGTTCAGCTATTTCGCTGTCACAAAAATCAACACACGCAGCAAGTATGCCGTCAACTGATCTGTACATACAATGTTCATAGTAAGACATTTCATTTCCGCCGATTTTTCCGCATATAAACGTTATGTCATATCCGTTTTTTTCAACCTCGACCCTGAAACTGTCCAGAACTGCTGAAAAATAGCTGTGCGTCAGACCGCTGTGAGCCTTGTCCTGCAGCAGAACTCCGATATTGTATGTTTTATTGGTTTTAAGTGCTCTCGCCTGTGCATTCGGGAAATAGCCAAGTTTTTTTGCAGTATCACAAACAAGCTTTTTTGTTGTACTGCTGACATCACTGTGGTTATTAAGCGCCTTGCTTACAGTCGCTATAGACACACCGCATTCCTCTGCGATAGTTTTAATTGATACCATGCACACCATCGCACCCTTCATACATTATCACTAATTCAGCTGACTGACCAAAAAATCAGAAAAATATTCAAATTGTTTCGTGATATTAATATACAATACTCACAGGAAAAAGTCAATGCTTAATACCAATCCTTAATACTTTTTTAGCACATTAGACAAATTTTATTTATTCTTTTTGGCTAAAATTACGGTTTTTTCAGTTTAAATTTCATATTATTACAAAACGGTAAAAATGAAAAATCGGCTTTTTATCTAAAATATATGTCGGTTTTTGTCTGTTTTTCACATCATATTACTGCTTTTTTTGTAATCTTATTAATGTTTTTCACAAAATATATTGTCTTTATATTAATTTTCGGTTTTTTCTATATAAAAATAATCTATGATTTTACACAAAAATTCTTCCGTCATTCCGTCTGCATACAAAAGCTCATACGGATGGCTGAAATACTGTATGCTTGTCCTTAAACTGATTATATTTTCAGCCATTTCCGTGTTTATTCCCGGTATCATCTCCAGATCCTGCTGTGTGACCTTATTCAGATCAAATTTTGTACCTGGAGGGACTGTTTCATGCTCAGTCGGCTGTATTGCCTCCTGAAATGCTGAAGTTTCAGCAGAATACCGGCTCTCTTCATAAATATACTGATACTGCTCTTCAGTCGGGTCAGCAGGGTAAACCGGATTTTCTACATATATATGATTCCTTATTGCTGAAAATGTCTTTTCACCGATACCGTTTACATTCAGTATCTCCTCAATATTTCTGAAACCGCCGTTTGAATTCCTGTAACCGATTATATTTCCTGCAAGGACCTCACCTATTCCGTCAAGCAGCATAAGCTCATCATAGGAGGCAGTATTGATATTCAGATACAGAAATTGAGTTGTTTCTATGTTTTCGTTACTGCTTCCGGCTGACGAAAAAGCATCAGACGTGATATCAGTTTCAGTCCGGCTTTCCTGCGGAGCTATTGTGTCCATAGTTTCGGTGTATTCACTGAACAATACAGTCTCTGCGCTGCTTTCGTACTGCCATATGTCATATTCACCGGTTATGACCATTTCGTTTTCATGTAATTCCCTTGATATAAAATATGCTGATACCGACGAAACAGCAAATATCGAAACAATAAAATATAAAATTACTCTGCGATTCATTATTATACACACATTTTTAAATGGAATATTTTCCCATACGGAATGGGGTTACATACTTAATATACATCATAACGTGTGATTTTTCAAGTATTTTTTCACATTTTTCGACATTTTCTTACCCTTTCATCAGAATTCCTTTTTATCTGCCTTTATTTTTAGATTGACTTTTTCCGGATATTCATTATAATAGATTATGACAACTTTATTATAAAGGAAGGATAAATATGACAACAACCCTTATTTCATCAGCTGTTTCAGCGGTTACCTCAGATGAAACGAATACTGAAATCACGAACGCTGTTGAGGGAATTATTGCAAATGCAGTAAGTTCAACTGCTGATGAACAGAGCAGACTTGAAAGTATGCTCTCGGCTTTTACCGGTCAGATTAAAAAATCCATACCATCAATAATTTTCGCTGTAATAATCTTTTTTATAGGATTAGCTATTTCCAAGCTTATTTTAAGAATTTTTACCAGGTGCCTTAACCGTACAAACGTTGACAATACCGCTGTCGGATTTTTACGTTCACTTTTAAAAGTACTTTTATACACAATAGATTTCATTATAACACTTTCAATTCTGAATATTCCGATGACATCAATTATCGCTGTGATAAGTGCCGCCGGACTTGCCATCGGACTTGCACTGCAGAACAGCCTTTCCAATCTTGCCGGAGGATTTATAATTCTTTTCAGCAAGCCTTTCAAGTCCGGAGATTTTGTTGAAACAAACTCAGCTTCCGGAAAAGTCCAGAGCATTGGCATCCTTTATACAAAAATACTCACCGATGACAACAAGACTGTATACATACCAAACGGAAAGATATCCGACTCCATGATTGTAAATTACAGCGAACAGTCCACAAGACGAGTTGACCTTGAATTCGGCATAAGCTACTCTGACGATATTGAAAAAGCAAAGGAAATAATCCTTAAATATGCCGATGAATACTCGCTTATACTCAAAGACCCTGCGCCTTTTGCACGTCTTGGAAAACAGGCGGAGGACAGTCTTCAGATAACTGTAAGAGTCTGGACGGAAACACCCAATTACTGGACGGTCAAATTTGATTTTACTGAGCTTGTCAACCAGGCATTCATTGACAATAACATTACAATACCGTTCAGACAGCTTGATGTACACATTATAAAGGAGCAGTAAATGCAGGAAACACAGCAAATACCACAGCAGGAACAGGTGATTCAGGAGGAAACACCGAAAAAACGAAAAAGCAGGTCCTCATGTTTTTCAGGAATGGCAAAGCTTTTGCTTATACTTATTTTGGTGTGGTGGTTTAACAACTGCACAATTAAAATAACAAAAGAAAATATTACCTCATCAAAGGTAAACAATGAAATAAAAATTTCGGTCATCAGCGATTATCATGCCAGCGAAAAAAAGTTTTCTCTGAAAAATGACTATGTCATAAAGAAAATCAATGAAACCAATCCGGATATCGTATGCGTACTGGGAGATATGCACTCAAACAATGCCACAGAAAGCGAAAAGGAAAAATCGCTTTCCCTCATGACTGATATTATCAGAGAGGGCTACAGGCTATACTTTGTTCTGGGAGAGCATGATGACCGTACCAACAGCTACATATCAGAAATGGAAGAAAAAGGCATTATTGTTTTGAACAATGAGAAAAAAACAATAACAGTCGGGAAAACTTCCATCAATCTGTACGGTATAAGCAATGCTTATTTTTCACCGTCATTTGACCTGAGAAATGAATTTGACATTGACAGGAAAGAATTTAACATTCTGCTGGCACATATTCCCATGTACAGCGATTATGAAAAATTCGGCGCTGACCTCACCCTCTGCGGAGATACTCACGGAGGAATAATGCAGCTGCCTTTTATTGGTCCTGCCTATTGTAATGACCAGTTTTTCCCCGGACTTCGTTCAGACAAAGCCGAAATTTACGATAAGGGACTGTTTGAATACAACGGAGGCCACATATTTATTACCGCCGGACTTGGAAACTATATAAAAGAAAAGTCGCTGCCTGTAAGATTGTTTAACCGTCCGGAAGTTGCTCTGATAACCATTTCTCCGGACTAATCTTTTAACGACTTACAGTTTTTTGATTTAATTTGGAAATTCTTCTTGCAAAAAAGAAAATATTAGTGTATAATATAGAATGTGTATTATAAAAATTTAATGTAGGAGAGTGCTGTGAATATGGATTTAATGAATTTAATCAGCAAAACATTAATTCCTGCGGCTGAAGAAATGACCCTCAGCTATGTAACCGCTGTTGTTATAACCGGTCTGACTGTTGTTTTCCTCGGCCTTGTCATCCTTATCTTATTCGTATGGGCATTTGGCAAGATTTTCACAAGAAAAAATTCCAGACCTGCTCAGCCGAAGCCTGCTGCTGCACCAACACCGAAGCCTGCGGCTCCTGTTGCTGCTGCAAAACCTGTGACAGATGATAATCAGGATGAAGTTATTGCTGTTATTGCCGCTGCTGTTGCTGCTATGGGTGAATCCGAAGGAAAAACCTATAAGCTTAAATCAGTTAAGGCAGTTAAAAACAAGCCTTCAAGATCTGCATGGTCACTGGCTGGTATTCAGAATGATACAACCCCATTCTGAAAGGCAAAGTAAATTTAAGAAAGGACTTTTTATTTCATGAGTGAAGTTTTCAGAATCTTTGCTGATACAATAAAAGACCTCGCCATGTCAAGCGGTATCGCTAACATGGGATGGAAAGACGCTGTTATGATCCTGATTTCCTTTGTCTTTATGTATCTTGCAATCGTTAAGCAATTTGAACCGCTTCTGCTTCTGCCGATATCATTCGGTATGTTCCTTACAAACCTTCCTGAAGTTGGTATGTATCACCCGGAACTCTGGGCGAATGCCGCTGACATTGATTTCGGACAGGTCCTGCATGAGGGCGGACTGCTGGATATACTATATTTAGGCGTTAAGCTGCAAATTTATCCGCCTATTATCTTCCTTGGAATCGGTACAATGACAGACTTCGGTCCGCTGATTGCCAATCCGAAGAGCTTCCTGCTTGGTGCTGCCGCACAGGCTGGTATCTTCCTTCCCTTTATCGGCGCTGCAGTTCTCGGATTCTCTGCTGCTGAATGTGGTTCTATCGCTATCATCGGCGGTGCGGACGGTCCGACTGCGATTTACGTTTCAAGCCGTCTTCTCTCAGGCGGAGGATACAAGATCAGTACCGGTACAATAGCCCTTGCCGCTTATACATACATGGCGCTTGTACCTGTAATTCAGCCGCCTATTATGAAACTGCTCACAACAAAGAAAGAGCGTGCTATCAAGATGCCGCAGCTCAGAACAGTTTCCAAAACAGAAAAGATTATCTTCCCTGTTGCTGTTACACTTATCGTAGCTCTGCTCGTTCCTTCAGCAGCTCCGCTGGTAGGTATGCTGATGCTGGGTAACATTATCAAGGAAAGCGGCGTATGTGCACGTCTTGTTGATACAGCGCAGAACGCTCTTATGAATATTATCACAATTTTCCTCGGTGTTTCAGTTGGTGCTACAACACAGGCTGACAAAATCCTCAACCTTGAATTTGCAAAGGTTATTATCCTCGGCGTTATTGCATTTGCTGTTGGTACAGCCTGCGGCGTACTCTTCGGCAAGCTTATGTGCAAGGCTACAGGTGGCAAGGTTAATCCGCTTATCGGTTCTGCCGGAGTTTCTGCTGTTCCTATGGCAGCCAGAGTTTCGCAGAAAGTCGGTGCGCAGACAGACCCTACAAACTTCCTGCTTATGAATGCTATGGGACCTAACGTTGCCGGTGTTATCGGTTCAGCCGTTGCTGCCGGAATACTCCTCAGCATTATCTAAAATTGAAGTTTATATCATAAATACTAAAAGGCAGACACTGTTTAATGTGTCTGCCTTATTTTTGTATATTCAGATTATATTAATCAGCGGATACCATACTTTTCAATTATGTAATCCATATCCTTATCTCCTCTGCCGGAGAGATTAATCAGAATCGAGCCTCTTTCCATCTGCTTTGCAAGCTTCATTCCGTATGCCACAGCATGAGAGCTTTCAATTGCAGGAATAATACCCTCCATTCTGGAAAGTGTGAAGAAAGCGTCAATTGTTTCTTCGTCGCTTACTACGTCATACTTTACTCTGCCGATGTCATGGAGGAAAGCGTGCTCAGGGCCGGATGACGGATAGTCAAGACCGCTTGCAACTGAGTAAACCGGTGCCGGCTCGCCGTTTTCGTCTTTGAGCATAATACTGTTAAATCCGTGCATAATACCCTCAGTACCATATTGGAGGCTTGCAGCGTGGTCACCCATAGCAGGGCCTCTTCCAAGTGGTTCAACACCGTAAATTGCAACAGGGTCATTGAGAAATCCGGAGAACATTCCCATGGCATTTGAACCGCCGCCTACACAGGCAACAACTGCGTCCGGCAGCTCACCTGTCATTTCCAGGAACTGCTCTCTCGCCTCGATTCCTACAACACTCTGGAAATCACGCACCATCATAGGAAACGGGTGCGGTCCTACAACTGAACCAATGCAGTAAATGCAGTCTTTATATTCCCTGCAGTAAGCCGCAAACGCTGCGTCAACTGCCTCTTTCAGCGTTGCAAGACCGTCAGTTACTTCAACAACGTTAGCGCCGAGTATCTTCATTCTTGCCACATTCGGAGCCTGTTTCTTAATGTCAACTGCACCCATGTAAATATCGCATTCCAGTCCGAAATATGCAGCAGCTGTTGCAAGAGCCACACCATGCTGTCCTGCACCGGTTTCAGCAATAACTTTTTTCTTGCCCATATACTTTGCAAGGAGAGCCTCTCCCATACAATGATTGAGCTTGTGAGCACCTGTGTGGTTCAGATCCTCTCTTTTTACATAAAGCTGAACATTTCCCAGACTGTTTGAAAGTCTTTCAAGATGTGAAACAGGGGTTGGTCTGCCCTGGAACTCTCTGCGTATTCTGCGAAGTTCACCTATAAACTTGCTGGATTTGCATATTGTGTAATACGCTTCAGTTATCTCGTCCATTGCCTTCTGTAAATCATCAGGAATATACGAACCGCCGTACTTGCCGAAATACCCGTTACAGTCCGGGTAATTTTTGAAATAGCTGTCAAACTCAAAATCATTATGCTTCATGTTTATAATCCTCCAGATTTTATTTCTCTGCATATATGCGTACTTTCTCTGCCATTTAAATTATATCTTACAGTTTTGCACGCTTTTTGTTCGCAGAATCAGTCATTTTTTCTTAATAGTTAAATCTATTATAACACATTTAGTCCTGAAAGTAAAGCAAAATAATTTTTTCTATAAAAAGTTGTATGTAGTGCTACAATAGATATTGG
>DBQM01000016.1:0-81483 GCA_002305725.1 Ruminococcus sp. UBA1394
ACTGACTGTTTTGCAGGGTTGCCTGTATATTTATCTGATTTGAAAGGATATGGTGTTTTTATAGTAAACGATAAATTAATTTTGACGTTTAATATAATACGCATATCATACTATTTTTAATTGTTTAGATTTTAAGGAAGCGGCGTCTTCCTGAAATATATGGCATCACCGCACAGATACCGTTAAATTTGTGCGGTCACAGCCTGTTTTGGCAGAAACACACTCAGGAAGTCTTTGTAAAAGGGTTCCGAACGTTTTATAGAACCCGGCTCATTCAAAGGATTCGTAAAAAAGTTTCACCATAAGAAGAAGTACATAATTTAAACCGGAAAGGGCGTTTGCAGTTTTGGCGGACGTGCCTTCAGCAGCTGATTTATTCTCAAAATGCTTTAAATACGAAATACGCAATATTGTGTACGAAAATTGCTTTATTGCGGTAAATTCAGTTTATTCACTGTTATTGTATGTAACGAATATTTATAATAGGAATAATTATTTTTAAATTTAATGAAGTTTTCTGATAACTGCTCCGGTAAAGAAAAGCGAGGTTAAAAAGTGGAAAATAATTCAACCAGAAACAACCAGGATAACAGGAAAAAAATTTTCGGCAGGAAGAATACAACTGCGTCCTCTGCGCAGAACAGAAGTACTCTTCCGGCGGCAGTTGTGAAAAAAACTCCTGCACCACGTCCGAAAAGAGAACCAAGAGAACAGAGAAGAACTCCTGTAAGGATAATTCCTCTCGGCGGTCTTAACGAAATCGGAAAGAACATGACAGTTATCGAGTGTTCCAACGATATGTTTATTATCGACTGCGGACTTGCTTTCCCGGATACAGAAATGCCGGGCGTTGATATTGTAATACCGGATTTCACATATGTTGAGAGAAACAAGGAAAAGTTAAGGGGAATTGTACTGACTCACGGTCATGAAGACCACATCGGCGGTCTTGCATACCTGCTTAAAAAGGTGAATGTTCCTGTTTACGGCACAAAGCTTACTCTCGGACTTGTTGAGGGAAAGCTTAAAGAACACGGTCTTTCCGGAAAGGTAAACTTAAACGTTGTTGCGCACAGAAAAACTGTAAAAATGGGCTGTATGGCAGTTGAGTTTATAAGAGTCAACCACTCTATTCCGGACGCTGTGGGAATGGCAGTCCATACTCCTGCCGGAATTATTGTTCATACAGGTGACTTCAAAATAGACTACAGCCCGATAAACGGCGAGATTATGGACCTTACAAGATTCGGCGAACTGGGAAGCAAGGGCGTTTTGGCACTTATGGCGGACTCCACAAACGCTGAAAGACCGGGTTATACACAGTCTGAGAGAAAAGTCGGGGAATCCTTTGAAAAGCTGTTTACCAAGGCAGAGGGAAAGAGAATCATTATTGCGACATTCTCCTCAAATATCCACCGTATACAGCAGATAGTCAACTGTGCTGTGAAATACGGCAGAAAAATCGCAATTTTCGGACGCAGTATGATAAATGTTATCACAACTGCAATTGAACTGGGTTATCTTGATGTCCCGAAGGGAATTATCATTGATATAGATATGATGAACAGATATGACAGCTCTGAGATTATCCTTATCACAACAGGAAGTCAGGGCGAGCCTATGTCTGCGCTTACAAGAATGGCAATGAACGACCATAAAAAAGTCAACATTACCCCTATGGACTTCATTATCATTTCTGCGACGCCTATTCCGGGAAATGAAAAGTTTGTTACAAAGGTTGTAAATGAACTTATGAAATCCGGCGCAGAGGTTGTTTACGAGGCTATGTATGAGGTACACGTTTCCGGTCATGCCTGTCAGGAGGAATTAAAGCTTATTCAGGCGCTTACAAAGCCTAAGTTCTTTATCCCTGTACACGGTGAATACAAGCATCTGAAAAAACACGCCGAGCTTGCAAGAGAACTGGGTATGCCAAAGGAAAACGTAATTATCGGCGAGATAGGCAACGTTATTGAAACGGACGGCGTTAAGATGAACATTGTTTCACAGGTCCCTGCCGGAAAAGTCCTGGTTGACGGACTTGGTGTCGGCGATGTCGGTTCAATCGTTCTGCGTGACAGAAAGCATCTTGCACAGGACGGTCTTATCATAGTTGTTGTGGGAATTGAAAAGGCAAGCAACACTGTTGTTTCCGGACCGGAAATCATATCAAGAGGATTTGTCTATGTGAGAGAATCCGAGGAGCTTATCGACAATGCACGTCATCTTCTGGCGTCCACTCTTGCGACCTGTTCGATACAGGATTTCAGAGAATGGAATTCCATAAAGACAAAGCTCAGAGATGCATTGTCTGACTATATATATGAAAAGACAAAGCGCAGTCCTATGATACTGCCAATCATAATGGAAATCTGATATTGGTATCTGCGTACTGTTTTGCGGAGGTGAAAACCCGTTGAAGAAAAAATATCCGTATTTATTCATATTTTCGGCTGTAATGCTTGTGCTGACCAGTGCCGCTGCTGCGGTTATGCTTTATAAGTATGACATTCTGAAATTTGCCGCCGTTGTTGCACCGGCTGCCGTTTTTGCGGCAATTATGCTTATGGAACTTATCATTGCGGAAAAAAATTCCCTCAGATTCATTGCAAGGCTCAATGAATCGGTAGGAACAGCGGAAAACGAGGTATTGTATTATTTTGATACCCCGTCTGTTATCGTTGACGAAAATTTCAGAGTTCTGTGGTGTAACCAGGCATTCAGCACACAGATAATTCCGGAATATGAGGCGTTTGGTACGGAACTTTATAAAATAGCTGATATTGACATGAAGGCTCTCATGATAAACGGCGAGGTCACTATCAATTACAGTGACAGGTCATTTAAGGTAAGCACAGTTATCACCCAGAGAGGCGAGCAGAAGCTTATTTTCCTGACCTTTACGGATATTACCGAATTTGCAGAGCTTTTCAGCAAATACAAGCGCACACGTCCGTCGGTACTGCTGCTTGTGATAGACAATTACGAGGACGTGCTTCAGAATTTCAAGGAAAGCGAAAAGGCGCAGGTTGCCGCTGAAATTGAAACCATGCTTGAAAAATTCATGTCACAGACAACGGGTGTTTTAAGAAAGCTTGGAAATGACAAGTTTATTGCCGTAATGGAAGAACAGCATCTCAATACGATAATTCAGTCGAAATTTGAGATACTTGACCAGGCAAGAAATATATGCATCGGCGACAAGAGCAGCGTTATCACTCTTTCAATCGGCGTGGGCAGAGGAGCGTCAACTCTTGAGGAGAGCGAATCCTTTGCAAGGCAGGCGCTTGATATGTGTCTCGGACGAGGCGGCGACCAGGCGGCTGTCAAGACGGAAAACGGTTTCAGATTTTTCGGCGGTGTTGCAAAGGGCGTTGAAAAGAAATCAAGGGCGAAGTCACGAATTATCTCAAATGCAATTCAGGAGCTTGTACATAACAGCGATAATGTTTATATTATGGGACACAGATTTGCTGACCTTGACGCTGTTGGCTCCGGTGCAGGACTTGCAGGCGCTATAAGACAGGCAGGGGGAGAGGCTTATTATGTGGTTGACCCCAGCCAGAATCTTGCGCAGGAACTTGTGGAAAAGCTGCGAAGCGAGGTCATAGATCTGCTGCTTACTCCGGAACAGGCGATAGAATCCTTTACGGAAAACAGTCTGCTCATAATAGTTGATACCCATAACGCTCACCTTGTTGAAAGCAGGGAGCTTTATGAAATGGCACACCATAAGGTTGTCATTGACCATCACAGAAAGTCGGTTGACTTTATAGATGACGCAGTTATTTTCTATCACGAACCATATTCGTCGTCAGCGTCTGAAATGGTAACTGAGGTAATACAGTATTTCAAGAATTTAAGCGTACTTCCTCAGGTTTATGCCGAGGCACTTTTAGCCGGAATTATGCTTGATACCAAAAACTTCGTTATGAAAACCGGTGTCAGAACCTTTGAGGCGGCGGCTTATCTGAGGAAAAACGGTGCTGATACAGTAAGCGTCAAGGGACTGTTCTCAAGCTCGTTCGAGGCTTACAAGCGCAAGTCAAGGCTTATTGCGTCGGCGGAAATATTTGACCGCTGTGCTGTTGCGTCAGCTGAAAACGAAACTGATGATATAAGGATAGTTGCGCCCCAGGCGGCTGATGAACTGCTGGGAATCAAGGGAGTGGACGCATCATTTGTTATATACAAGACCGGCGATGTTGTTAATATATCCGCAAGGTCGCTGGGGGTTATGAATGTTCAGATAATAATGGAAAAACTGGGCGGCGGCGGTCATCAGACCATGGCTGCGGCACAGCTTAAAAATGTTTCTGAACAGACAGCAAAGGAAATGCTTGTCAATGCAATAAATCAGGACTGAGAAAGGAATTATGCAAAATGAAGGTTATTTTTTTACAGGACGTCAAAGGCTCCGGCAAAAAAGGAGAGGTCAGGAATGTTGCTGACGGATACGCAAGAAATTTTCTGATAGGAAAGGGACTTGCTGTTGAGGCAACTGCTAAAAACATGAATCTGCTGGACGGTCAGAAAGCGTCAGAGCAGCACAAAAAGGACGTTGAAAAGCAGAATGCTGAGGATATAAAGGCTGCTATTGACGGCAAAAAGGTGGTTGCTCCTGCAAAGGCCGGTTCAAACGGCAAGCTTTTCGGCTCTGTCACAACAGGTACTATTGCTGAGCTTATCGAAAAGCAGTTTGGCAGAAAAATCGAAAAGAAGAAAATTTCACTTAAAAGCGATATAAAGAATTTTGGTACATACGAGGCTGATATAAAGCTTTATAACGGCGTCAGTGCCAAGGTTACAATTGAAGTTGTTGAAGAATAAATGAGTTGCTAAGGCAGTCGGTCAGACTGCCTTAGGATGTTTACGGAGATTGCTATGGATTACCCTGATTTTTCCGATAAGGAAATGCCTTACAGCCTTGAGGCAGAGCAGACTATTTTAGGCGCAATACTTATTGACCAGTCGGTTATTTCAACTGTACTTGAAAAGGTCAAGCCGGACTGCTTTTATAATGAACAGCACAAGCAGCTTTTCAATATAATGCTGAGGATGTTTACTTCCGGTATCAAGGCGGACGTTATAACCGTTCTGAACGAGGCTGTCAAGGAAAATATTTTTGAAACGGCGCAGGAGGGAAGAAATTACCTTGCGGCGCTTGTCAATATGGTTCCGTCTGTTGACAATATTGACAGCTATTGTCAGATATGTGCGGAAAAATATTATATAAGAAGTCTTGCACTTGTTGCAAGGGAACTGCTCCATGAAATTTCTCTTGGGCAGAGCAGTGCGCAGGTCATGCTTGATTCTGCGGAACAGAAAATTTATGATATAAGACAGGGCAGAGATGTAAAGGGTCTGGCTCCTATAAGCGATGTTATTTTTGAATCGTGGGAAAGGCTTCAGAAAATCTCCGGTCCTGACAAGGACAAGTATCTTGGCGCAAGGACCGGATTTACAATGCTTGACTCAGTAACAACGGGTCTTAACAAATCCGACCTAATAATCCTTGCGGCACGTCCTGGTATGGGTAAAACTTCGTTTGCCCTTAACATTGCGACAAATGTTGCAAGACGTTCTGAAAAGGAAGTTGCGGTTTTTTCTCTTGAAATGTCAAAGGAGCAGCTTGCAACAAGAATGCTTTCGACCGAGGCGCTTGTTGACTCAAACAAGCTGAGAAGCGGTCATCTTTCAGATGATGACTGGGTAAGACTTGCCTCCAGCGCCGACGTCCTCTGCGGACTGCCCCTTTATCTTGATGATACGCCAGGTACAAACGTGCCCCAGATAAAAGCAAAGCTCAGGCGCATGAAAAATATCGGGCTGGTTGTTATTGACTACCTGCAGCTTATGGAATCGACTATAAAGTCTGAAAACCAGGCGCTGAGAGTGGCTGAGATAACCCGTAATCTGAAAATACTTGCAAAGGAAATTGATGTTCCGGTCATACTGCTTTCACAGCTTAACCGAGGCGTTGAAGGCCGTCCGGACAAGCGTCCGCTTATGTCAGACCTGAGAGATTCCGGCGCTATCGAGCAGGACGCTGATATTGTTATGTTTCTGTACCGTGACGCATACTATAATAAGGAAAGTACAGAGCCGAATGTTTCGGAATGTATAGTTGCAAAAAACCGTCACGGTGAAACGGGTACAATAAAGCTTATCTGGGACGGTCAGTTTACCCGCTTTTCAAATGCTGATTTTGACAGCAGTCTGGAGGGATAAGCCTTGACTGAGAAAATTATCAGTACCATAGAAACTTATGGTATGCTCAAAGGCGGAGAGTGTGTGACAGCGGCTCTTTCCGGCGGTGCGGACAGCGTCTGCCTGCTGCTTGTGCTGAATGACTTAAAGGAAAGGTACAGCTTAAAGCTTGACGCAGTCCATGTAAATCACTGCATAAGGGGCGAGGAGGCGGACAGAGATGAGCAATTCTGCCGTAAGCTGTGCGAAAGGCTCGGTGTTGAGCTTACTGTAAAAAGGATAGACGTCCCTGCAATTGCCGCTGAAAAAAAGCAGTCGCTGGAGGAGGCGGCAAGGAATGTGAGATATGCAGTCTTTGCAGAGCACTCTGCGGGGGGGCTTACAGCAACCGCCCATACAGCCTCGGACAACGCTGAAACAGTCCTGCTGAACCTTGCAAGAGGGACAGGTCTTAAAGGAATGTGCGGAATACCGCCTGTGAGGGACAGTATAATCCGTCCGCTTATTGATGTTACACGGCAGGATGTTGAAAATTATCTTAAAGAAACCGGGCAGGATTTTGTCACCGATTCAACAAATCTGGACAATGATTATACCAGAAACAGGATAAGACACAATATAATACCGGAAATATTGAGAATTAACAGCGGTTTTTATAAAACTTTTTGTGCAGAACTGAAAATATTTTCTGAGGAGAATATTTTTATTGAAAATTCTGTCAAAACAGCTTATAATATATGTATTGATAACGGTGCATTATGCGGTCTTGAAAAATATGATACCGTTATCAGAAAAAGATGTATTTCAATTTTTCTGAGGGAAAATTCCTTGCCTGTCAGCGCAGAAAAAATCAATGCTGTAAATGATATACTCGACAGCGGAGGAAAAATCAATATTTCTGACGGCGTTTTTGCAGTGTGCAGAAAGCATATTCTGACAATCCTGCGAATGCCGGAGAAAACTGAAATACAGCCTGTTAAACTCTGCTGCGGGGAAAACAGTATATTTCCTCATAAGACAGTTTTTGCTGAAATAAAAGACGGCAGCGGAGGCATAATAGATACTGACAAGGTGTGCGGCGATATTGTACTCAGAAGCCGCAGAAACGGCGACAGAATTCAGCTTGCCGGAAGAAGCTTCACCTCATCGGTAAAAAAACTGCTCAATGAAAAAATAAGGCCTGATATCAGACCTTATATTCATTTTCTTGCAGATGATACGGGAGTTATATTTATTGAAAATATAGGGGTCGTAGACAGGGTAAAACCGGACGTCAATACACGGAAAAGTCTGTATATTACAGTGCTGCCGACCAGTCATGAAAAATAAAAATTCCCTGTGAAATTGACTTTATGGCTGTTTCAAGCTATAATAGTAATACGGTCAGTTCGGGAGAAGTAAAGATACTCAAAGATCTGACCTGTGATACAGGCGGCAGATATGCCGTTATTATTGAGGATATAATTGATACGGGAAACTCCCGTATCACCTGATATCTGTATTCTTCCGGACAAGTTCTGAGAATACAGGGGGTACAGTAATACATAGAGAAAGAATGGAGTGTGAATTGATTGACACCTAACAGGAACAGGGGCATTGCTGCCTATGCTGCGGTTGCAGCAATACTGATCATTGCGATTATGTTTATTTTCCCGAAGCTTTTAAGTTCGGGAGAAAAGAAAGAATATTCCGAGGTTATAAAAAACTTTGATGAATATAAAGTTTGCGAGTATACTCTCGATCTGGGTACAGGAGAGCTTGTATACAAGCTTATTGATGATGACAAGGAATATAAGTATGAGGTGCCGAATGTAAGCATTTTCCTTGGCGATACTGATTCTGACGAAAATGATTACAGAACAGAATACAACAGGCTGCATCCGGACAAACCGCTGAGCCAGGATTATAAGAAAATAAAGGATAATTCATGGCTTATTTCTGTTGTACCGTCTGTACTGCTGCTTGTTCTGGGCGTGGCTCTGTTCGTCTTTATGATGAAACAGACAAGCGGCGGAGGAAAGTATTCCGCATTCGGAAAGGCTAATATAAAGAATCAGGGTCAGAACAACGGCAAGAAAGTAACCTTTGCCGACGTTGCAGGCGCTGATGAAGAAAAGCACGAGATGGAGGAAATCGTTGACTTCCTTAAAAATCCGAAGAAGTATTCGGAAATTGGTGCAAGAATACCAAAGGGTGTACTTCTCCTTGGTCCTCCGGGTACCGGTAAAACTCTGCTTGCAAAGGCTGTTGCCGGCGAGGCAGGCTGTCCGTTCTTCCCGATATCCGGTTCTGACTTCGTTGAAATGTTTGTCGGCGTGGGTGCGTCAAGAGTGCGTGACCTTTTTGAACAGGCAAAGAAAAATGCTCCGTCAATCATCTTTATTGATGAAATCGACGCTGTCGGACGTCACAGAGGCGCAGGCTTAGGCGGCGGACATGATGAGCGTGAGCAGACTTTAAACCAGCTGCTTGTTGAAATGGACGGCTTTACAGGCAACGAAAGCGTAATCGTAATTGCGGCTACAAACAGACGTGATATCCTTGACCCTGCTCTGCTGCGTCCGGGACGTTTTGACAGACAGATAGTTGTAGGTTATCCGGATATAAAGGGACGTGAGGAAATCCTTAAAGTCCACACTAAAAACAAGCCGCTTGCACCGGACGTTAACCTTAAAACAATTGCAAAGACAACTGTCGGCTTTACAGGTGCAGACCTTGAAAATCTTGTAAACGAGGCGTCACTCCTTGCTGCAAGAGCCAACAGAAAGGCTATTATCAGGGAAGATATCGAGGAGGCAACAATCAAGGTAATTGCCGGTCCGGAAAAGAAGTCAAGAGTTGTTACAGAACGTGAAAAGAAGCTTACTTCATATCACGAGGCTGGTCATGCCGTTTGTACCTATTACTGTCCTACACAGGATAAGGTTCACCAGGTTTCAATTATTCCGAGAGGAATGGCTGGCGGATTTACAATGTCCCTGCCGGAGCATGACAAGTCCTATGTAAGCAAGACTGAAATGAAGGAGAATATTGTAACACTCCTCGGCGGACGTGTTGCTGAAAAGCTTATCCTTGAAGATATTTCAACCGGTGCGTCAAACGATATTGAAAGAGCCACCGGTATTGCACGGAACATGGTAACAAAATACGGTTTCAGCGACAAGCTCGGACCTATGGTTTACGGCAACGACCAGAGTAAAGTTTTCCTCGGACGTGACTTTAACAGTTCAAGAAACTATTCTGAAAATGTCGCAGCTGAAATTGACGCTGAAATGCGTGAGATAATCGAAGAGGGATACGAAAAGTCAAAGGAACTGCTGGAACAGCATATCGACCAGCTGCATTTCCTTGCAAAGTATCTTATGAAGTACGAGAAGATTGACGATGAGGACTTTGAAAAGCTCATGAAAGGCGAAATGGACGAAAGCGTTCTCAAAGAGGACGAACCGGAGAATAAGCCTGAAAATGAAACGGAAGAAAATTCCGGCAGCACAGGGGAATCATCAGAAGATAAAACAGAATAAAGAACTAAACTCCCATGGAAATCCATGGGAGTTTTGATTAGTCATTGATATGCAGAGTGAACACCCCGTTTAAATCAACTGAAAGTCTGATAGTTTTTATATAGCGTTCAAAAAACTGGTTTTTCTCAGTTTCGCTTGCCTCAATTCTTGCGGTTTCGTAAATTTCTTCAACAAGGTCACGTCCGTTTATATCCGGAATTTCATGAAGCCTTGTTTTGAGAATATCTATCAGTACTGTATGCTTGAATGCCTCAATGTTTCCGGAGCAGAAATCGTCTATGGCACAGTAATATATACCCCTTGTGTCAAGCGCCTGTTTGATAGCGCCGCCGCATTTGCTGTATTCGTAGATTACAAGGAAATCAGCGTCCGGCAGAGAGGAAATAAGTCCCCAGTAATCAGAATCGCTTGACGCAAGTATAAACGAGGTAACGTTTCCATTGTAGTATTCACGGCATACGCCGGCAGTCATTTTTATATCAACAAGCGATTTGTTGTCCACAACTCTTTCAACTTCTATATGCTCCACGGGAATTGATGTGAATTTTTCAAGCCAGTCCCAGCCAGTGGTCGTGTGGTAATCGTCATAGAGAATTATTTTTTTGATTTTTGATATTTCTTCCTGGTTTAAGTTCTTGAGCATTGCAAAAAGCTTGTATACGTCAGAATTTTCGCAGTCTACAACTATTGCAGTACTCTCATTTTTCTGTATAAAATCATAAATATTTGTTTTGGTATAGTCGGCGGCATCTGTAACTTTTTCATTGTCATCAAAGAAATCGCCGTGCATATCATATAGAATGCTGACAAATTTTTTATCGTTATAAAATATATTTCCGTTGTCATAGGGCTTCCAGTGAATATAAACCTGATACGGGTAACAGCTTAAATTTTCCATATAAGTATTGAATTCTTTTATAACTGCGTTGTCTGAATGTCCTTTGGGCATTATAAAGAGGTCTTTTAAGTATTCCCAGTTAAGCCATGCCGGGAAAACGTCCTTGCAGTTGTTTATATTCTCCTGTATAAGTCTGTTGAAATCAGCCATATATTTTGAGGCTCTGTAATTGACTTTTATAATTGATATACCTTGTTTTTCAAGCTCTTTGATATCCTGGGCAGAAAACCAGCTTATTGAATTAAGATTTTTCAGGTCAAATCTCATTAAATCATCAGTTTTTTTGAATTTGAGAAGTAAAGTAGTTCTCAGCTTGCAAAGACTTCTTATGATTCTTAATTCTTTTGTTTCATCAAGCTGAGTGATTGCTTCGGGGCAGTCATTAAAATAATTTTCTTCCAGCGCACGCCGGTTTACACCGGACATATATGCGACTATTGACACAATATCCTTTGTGTTTTCTTTGTAATACACATTTATTCCTCCTGTTTCTTCTGACTTGTCAGGTGTTTGTTTACTGGTGTTCCTGACACTTACAATTATATCATAAAATCAAGGATTTTTGATATAATCGCCCGATATGCAGGGAGCAAATCTCTGATTTGCGTATCTGCAAGGGCATATAAATAAATTATAATAAATGCTTTGCATTTATTATATCATAAATTCTGAAATTTATAAAGACGGGAAAAGAAAATATTTCAAGGAAAATTATAAATAAATCACAGAAAATCTGCAAGCAGATGTGCGGCAAAGGCGTTAGCTGTTAATTGTGCGGTGTTGCCTAAAGTAAAAAGGCAGCACAGTTTTTTATAAACTAATGCCGCCTTTACAGGACAAAGATAGATTTAAGAAAATACCAATAAAGAAAGAATGGGGGTTAAGGAACCACTGATTAAATCACGCCTTCGGCTTGGCACACATCTTGCTTGCATATTTTCCGTCATTTCACACAGAAATTTCTTGACATACGCCAGTATGCCTGCGAAATTTCTATGCAATCTGCCGAAAAATCTGACTGCGCAATCTGCGCACCAGATTTAATCAGTGTTTCCTTAATTCTTACTTGATCATTTCCTTAAGAGCCTTTGGTTCCTTCGGCTGGTGACAGCCGTAATATGATGTGGAACCACAAGCCTTGATTGCTGTGTTCATGCCAACCTTTGCAGCTGCTTCCATGATTTTCTTTGAAATCTTTTTCATTTTTAATTTCCGCCTTTCAATTTATTTGATGCTTTTTTGCTTCTGGAATATAATTCCATCTGACAATCATATAATAACACATTTTTCCGGCGTTTTCAAACAGTTTGCCTGAAAAGTTAATTATTTTCACTAAAATTCGGTTTTAACACTTTGTTCATACTTTGTAAATTGTTTTTTAATATATACTTAATTGTTTAGACATAATTTTTAATATGTTAACAAAAAGTTAATAGTTTATTAATAGTATGTTCAGTTTTTAGATTTATTTTATGCTATAATAAATGTATAACATTTATTATATTTTTTTAAAAGTCCTTGCAGATACGCAAATCAAAGATTTGCTCCCTGCATATCGGTCAATTATAGCATAATCAAAAGATTATGCTATAATAAATGTAGTATATTTTACAATACAGTAATCTGATTGACAAACAGATAAGGAATAGAGTATAATGTATGGAGAATAAATATGATTAAAATGGCGGTTTTTGACAATGACATAGAAAGCGCAGTTTATATAAGAAATTCTGTGGAAAACTGCATGAGAAGATATAGTCAGAAGTATGAAATAATGCTCTATACCAGCAGGGATGAGCTTCTGCTTGACCATGACAAATTTGATGTCATTTTTATCAGTACTGAATTTAAGGATACAGACGATGCGGCCCTTGCAAAAACAATAAAGCTTTCCTCTCCTCTTACAAAGCTTATATTTGTTTCCGGAAATCAGCGTGCAGCATACAAGGCTATAAAGTATCAGCCATATGCATTTATAAGGACCTCCTATATGGATATAGATATTTCCGAGGCTGTGTCCTCATTTATTCATGAAATAAACGGAAAGGGAAAACTTTTCACATTTAAAACTGAAAATGCCACAATAAATATTAATGTTAATGATATAAGCTATTTTGAAACTTTCGGGCATACTATAGAAATCAATCTGAATGACAGGGTTATTCCTATAAGGGGCAGTCTTAAATCTCTTGAAAACCAGTTCAGCCAGTATGGTTTTGTAAGGATACATAAAAGTTATCTTGTTAACTGTCGTTTTGTATACGCAGTCAGCCGTCAGAATATAACGCTTCATAACATGAAAACACTCCCTGTCAGCAAGGGCAGGGCAGATGAGATAAGGGACAGGCTGAAAGGATATCTTGACAAATGTTCCCCGGCATATATGTGAGAGATTGTAATTTAAGGATTTTTATAATATGAGTGAGTACATAAATATTATATGGGAAATAATAGAGCTGATCGCAACGGTTCTTGAATGCGTTATGATCACTTTTTTTGTCATAGGTATGCTCGGATTCAGGAACATACATTTAAAAAACGTCAAGACAATCGGTTTTATCGGAGTATCATGTATAAACAGTATATTTATTTCGGCTTACATAGGTGTAGATTCAATTACAGCAGCAAATCAGATATTGATATGTGCATTATTCAGTATATTCTTTTTAAGGGGCAGTTTTCTCTATAAAATATATGTATCAGCGCTTTCCATGTTTTTTATTCTTATAATCAATTCTGTTATACTAACGCTTATGAGCACCCTTTTTAAGACCCCGATATTTGTTCTTATTTCAACCTCGGGGACGCTCAGACTTGCCGTCCTGTTCCTTACAAAGTCGGTTTATTTTATAGTAACAAAGTTTATGATAAGGCTTTCAAAATCGTTTACACTGCGCCTTTCCAAAGCTGAGAGTATTTATACTGTTTCTGTTTTTCTTATGACGCTCGTTGCCGGAAATATTCTTTTTGAAATTACCGCATCAGCAAGATTTTCCATACAATTTTCCGCCATAACTTTTGCGGCGCTTTTTGCAGTTAATATTCTGAATCTGGTAATCGTCAGAAAAATTCATAAGATAAGTGTTAATTCAGCGGGGATAGACAGAATAGCGCAGGAAATCATAAAACAGAATGAAAAGATAAAAAAACTTTATCAGTTTTATCCGGAAATCAGCAATGCAGAGATAAACCGGATTGAAAGTGCTGAAAAAAGTGCAGATATACGGCATGATTTGCAGTATTCCCACAATCTGAACTGTATTATACTTAATGCACAGGAAAAATGCAGAAGGAAAAAAATTATTTTCAATTACAGTATTTCCCCTAATATTCATGAATTTCCGGAAAATGATATTGAAAATGTGATTGCCGGTCTTTTGAATGAATCCATCGGGGCTTATAACAGATGGGAATATAAGCCGAATATTGATATGGAAATTCTCAGTAAAAATAAATATATGAGCATTATAATTTCACATTATATCAGGGGTACGGATGTGGAATTGCTTATGGAGGACAAAAAAAGCGAATCTGTCCCTTTTAATCCTTACCGCAATAAGATAATAAGCTATACCCTTGCAAAATATAACGGATTTATTTTTCGCAGTCAGAAGAGAGATAAGATAATAACAAATGTGTGGCTTGATTTTTCGGGCAATTCGTTTAACAGAAAATGCAGCTGAACCTGTCCTATCTGGGCAGGTTTCTGTATTTCTTTATAAATTCCCGTCTTGCTGCTGACGCAAGATAAAGCGAACCGCAGATAAGAACGGCTGAATTTTTTTTCATAGCAAGTTCCATTGCTTTGTTTAGGGCGGTTTTGTAGTCACAGGCTTCACACGCACAGCTGAAATATTTCATAAGCTCACGGGCGTCCATATTGTTTTCAATGTAGCCGTCTGCGCAGATTGCAGTATCAAGTATTTCAGACAATCTCTTTCCGGCATATTCCGGATTTTTACCGTTCATCATTCCCACAATTCCTATGATACTGCGGTCAGATGACTTAATTATGTCAATGAGCGAATCTATACCGGAAATGTTGTGTCCGCCGTCTGCAATGACAGGCGGATTTTTGCTTAAAACCTCAATGCGCAGTTTCACCTTAGCCGATTCAAGCCCCTGCTTCAAGGCTTTATCCGATACTGAAAATCCGCAGTTTCTTAAAATGTTCACCGCCTCAATTGCTGTAAGCGCATTGTTTACCTGGTGACTGCCGCACATATTTATGCGATAGTTCGCTCCCTTATATTTAAAATCAGTTCCGGAAATATCAGAGTGAACTGTAACACATTCAGAAACTTCCGGCATAACAAGCGGACTGCTGCATTCTGCCGCCTTTTTCCTTGCAATATCAACTGTATCAGCAATATTGTCAGCCGACAGTATAACAGGACAGCCTTTTTTGATAATACCTGTTTTCTGCACGGCTATTTCAGCAACAGTATTTCCAAGCAGCTGGGTGTGGTCGAGGGAAACGGAGGTTATGACCGATAAAAGCGGACTTTCAATAATGTTTGTGGCGTCAAGGAGTCCGCCGATACCCGTTTCAAGAAACACGATATCGCATTTCTCTTCCAGAAAATAAATAAGCGCAACAGCAAAGGTTATTTCAAACTGCGAGTATATCTCGTCGGATACTGCCGATTTTACCCTGCCGCATATTTCTTCCAGTCTTTCATCCGGAATGTTTTCGCCGTTAATTCTGATACGGTCGTTGTATTCTTCAATGAAAGGGGAGGTGAACTGTCCGGTTCTGTATCCGGATTTTATGAGGACTTCAGACATATATTCAAGGGTTGAGCCTTTGCCGTTTGTTCCGGCAATGTGTACGAATTTCTGCCCGTTCTGAGGGTTGTCAAGCCTTTTTAGCAGACCGGATATTCTTGAAAGGTCGGTTACCTTCTTGCCTGTATGGCTGAAACTGTTAATATATTCTATTGCGTTAAAGGACACTTTAAAACACTCCTGTTTTTGTACTTGTACCATTTATTATATCACCTCCTTATTGCTTATGTCAAACCGCAAATTCGAATTGTCACCCTAATGGAAATATACAGGTTGACATTACAACGGATATGTGATATAATCATACTGACAAAACAAACCGGAGGTTAAATATGGAAAACGTTAAAACGAAAAGATTCACCAAAACCGCAGACATGGTTTTATGTGCTATGTTTGCGGCGCTTATTGCTGTTGGGGCATTTATAAGAATACCTGTGCCCTATGTACCGTTCACAATGCAGCTTTTCTTTACAACCCTTGCCGGACTTCTTCTCGGTCCTAAGTGGGGTGCGGCAAGTTCGCTTGTGTACATGATAACCGGTCTTATCGGTATTCCTGTGTTTACTGAGGGAGGCGGTCCCGGCTATATTTTCAAGCCAAGCTTCGGCTATATAATAGGCTTTGTAATCGGAGCGTATGTTACCGGAATTATTGCGACAAAGTCCTCAAAGCCGTCATTTAAAAGACTTCTTGCGGCGTCTTTAGCAGGTCTTGCTATTGTCTATGCTTTCGGCATGATTTACTGCTACATGATTTCAAATTTCTATCTCGGAACAGATATGAGCGTTAAGACTGTATTTTTATACTGCTTTCTTTTCATTGTCCCCGGAGATTTTGCACTGTGCTTTCTTGCGGCGTTCTTGTCGCAGAGGCTTCTTCCGATTCTTAACAGAGAGAGGGGAAAAAGATGAGTTTTGTATCAGAATTAAAGGAAAAGGTTTTAAGCGGATATCAGGTCACAAAAAACGAGGCTATGCAGCTTTGGGACTGCGACTATGATGAGCTTTGCAGTAGCGCTGACGAAATAAGACAGTATTTCTGCAAAAACAATTTCGATATCTGTACTATTATTAACGGCAAAAGTGGTAAGTGCTCCGAAAACTGCAAATTCTGTGCGCAGTCCTCTTTTTACCATACAGGTGCAGGGGAATACCCTCTGCTTGATACGGAAAGTATTGTCAAAGAGGCTGTTTACAATGCCGAACACGGCATACTGCGCTTTTCTATCGTTACTTCCGGAAAAAAGCTGAACGATTCCGAGATAGACAAGATGTGCGAGGCTGTAAAAGAGATACATAAAAATGCTGACATTTCCGTCTGTGTTTCTTTCGGACTGCTTAACGAGGAGCAGTATAAAAGGCTGAAAGACGCAGGCGTTTCAAGGGTACACAACAACCTTGAAACCTCAGAGAATAACTTCAGAAATGTCTGTACCACTCATACATTTGAGGACAAGATAAACGCAATAAAGGCGGCTCAGAGCGCAGGACTGAACGTCTGCAGCGGCGGTATCATGGGACTTGGGGAAACAAATGAGGACAGGACCGACATGGCGCTGACTCTGAGAGAGCTGGGTATAAAGTCAGTCCCTGTGAATATGCTCAATCCTATCTGCGGCACGCCCTTTGAAAACAACCAGAAGCTTACTGAAAAGGATATGTGCCGTATCTGCGCTGTTTACCGCTTTATTCTTCCCGATGCGGCGATACGCCTTGCAGGAGGACGGGGACTTATGGAGCAGAAAGGAAAAGAATGCTTCAAATCCGGGGCAAACGCCGCAATTTCCGGCGATATGCTGACAACTTCCGGCATTACCATTGAAACGGATATGCAACTGCTGAAAGAACTTGATTACAGGACGGTGCTTTGCAATGAGTAAGGGGATTTTTGTTACGGCTACGGGAACTGACGTCGGCAAGACCTATGTTACGGCGCTTATCGTGAAAAAACTCCGTGAAAGCGGTCTGAACGCAGGATATTACAAGGCGGCGCTGAGCGGTGCGGACTGTATTGCGGAAAGCGACGCCGGATATGTTAACAAAACCGCAGGTATAAATCAGGAGGAAAACACTCTTATTTCCTACCTTTACAAAAACGCTGTCTCCCCGCACCTTGCGGCTGAAATCGAGGGAAACCCTGTCGAACTTGAAAAGGTAAAAGCGGACTATGAAAGGGTCTGTCAGATTTATGATTATGTAACCGCCGAGGGCAGCGGCGGAATTATCTGCCCTATCCGCTGGGACGACAGGCACATTCTCCTTGAAGACATAATAAAGCTGCTGGGTGTTCCGGTTGTTGTGATTGCGGAAAGCGGTCTGGGGACGATAAACTCAACAGTACTGACAACGGAATATTTAAAGGCAAAGGGAATAGCGGTAAAGGGTATAATTTTAAATAATTATACGGGCGGTAAAATGCAGGAGGACAATCTTGAAATGATTGAGGAAATTTCGGGATTTCCGGTTATTGCCTGTGTTAAACCGGACGATAAGGATATTGACATTGACAGCAAGTTTCTTGCAGGACTTTATGAATAACAGGAAGTGTAAAAAATGACTCTTGAAGAAAAAGACCTTAAATATATCTGGCACCCGTGTTCCCAGATGAAAGACTACGAAGAACTGCCTCCTATCGTGATAGACCACGGAAAAGGCGTATACCTCTATGACAAAAACGGAAAAGAATATATTGACATTGTAAGCTCGTGGTGGTGCAATCTTTTAGGACACTGCAATCCGGACATAAACCGTGGCATAAAGGAACAGCTTGACAGGCTTGAACACGTTATTTTCGCAAACTTCACTCACGAGGGTGCAATAAATTTATGCGAACAGCTGTCTGAGATAATCCCGTCCGGACTGAAAAAATTCAACTTTTCGGACAACGGTTCAGCGGCGGTGGAATGTTCGCTGAAAATGGCTTTCCAGTACCAGTACCAGACAGGACACCCGGAGAAGACACGTTTCATGTGCCTGTCAGACGGCTATCACGGTGAAACTATCGGTGCGCTTTCTGTGGGTACCCTTGACCTTTACGCAAAGATATACCAGCCCATGCTCATGAACACTATCAGGATAGACGCTCCCGACTGCTACCGCTGTCCTTACGGAAAATGCCGTGACTGCTGCGAGTGCGAGTGTTTTGAAAAGGCAGAAAAGGCTTTTGAGAAATATGCGGCTGAAACCTGTGCAATGATAGTAGAACCCCTTTTGCAGGGAAGTGCAGGAATGAGGATTTATCCGCCGCTTTATCTGAAAAAGCTCAGAAAGCTTTGCGACAGATACAATGTACTGCTCATTGCTGACGAGATAGCGACAGGCTTCGGCAGGACGGGAAAGATGTTTGCCTTTGACCATGCAGGCGTATCGCCGGATATAATGTGCATTTCAAAGGGACTCACCGGCGGCTATATGCCAATGGCGATAACCATTACAACGGACGAGATATACAACGCTTTCTATGACGAGTACAGTACAGGAAAGGCGTTCATGCACAGTCACACCTACAGCGGAAATCCTTTAGGCTGTGCGGCGGCGCTTTCGGTGCTTAAAGTTTTCCGTGAACAGCCGATACTTGAAAATGCCGCTGAAACTGCCGAGTATCTCCACCGCAGACTGACTGAAAGGATAGGCAGTCATAAAAACGTCGGAGAGATACGCCATATCGGACTGATAAACGCAATTGAGCTTGTGACTGACAAGGAGAGAAAAACGCCTTTTGACAGTTCGCTGAGAATCGGGTATCAGATTTATAAGGAGGCACTTAAACTGGGACTTCTTCTGCGTCCGCTGGGAAATGTGCTTTACTTCAATCCGCCGCTTATCATAAGCAGAGAGGAAATTGACAAGGCTATAGATTTGTGCGCACAGGCAATGTCGGTAATACTTGACTGATAATGTTCTATAGTAAACGAAAAATATTTTTTAGTTTACTATTAGCCGATATGCACGGAGCTTACGAAGTAAGCGGATGTGCAAGGCAATAAAATAAATAATTATAGTGAACGCAAAATTATTTTTTGCGTTCACTATAAACCGCCGGTTTGGGAAAAGACCGGCGGTTTTTCAAAAAAAATTATGACATTTTCACTATATTTTATTTTAGCTATTGCTTTTTTTACGATTTAATAGTAAAATAGAAATGATATGATTTTTATTCGCTCATTTTAATGCGAGTGATAAAAAAGCGAAAATTCAAAACAGATTGGAGTATTATCATGCCTACAAAATATATCTTCGTCACCGGCGGTGTTGTTTCCGGTCTTGGTAAGGGTATTACCGCTGCCTCCCTCGGCAGACTGCTCAAAGCAAGAGGCTACAAGGTTACCATACAGAAATTTGACCCGTATATCAACGTTGACCCGGGTACTATGAGTCCGTATCAGCACGGTGAGGTTTTCGTAACTGACGACGGCGCTGAAACCGACCTCGACCTCGGTCACTATGAAAGATTTATCGACGAAAACCTTTCTGTAAACTCAAACGTTACAACAGGAAAGGTTTACTGGACAGTCCTCAACAAAGAGCGCAGGGGCGATTATCTCGGCGGTACTGTTCAGGTTATTCCTCACATCACAAACGAAATCAAGGAAAAGATTTACAAGGTCGGCAAGGAAACTGATACTGATGTTGTAATTACTGAAATCGGCGGTACTGTCGGCGATATCGAAAGCACACCTTTCCTTGAATCTATAAGACAGGTCATGAAAGAAGTGGGACGTGAAAACGCAATTTCAATCCACGTTACACTTGTACCGTTTATCGCAGGCTCTAACGAGCTCAAATCAAAGCCTACACAGCATTCCGTAAAGGAACTGCTCTCACTGGGCATTCAGCCGAATATCCTCGTCTGCAGAAGCGAATGTGAAATTCCGGAGGATATGCTTGAAAAGATAGCGCTTTTCTGTAACGTGCGCAAAAAGGACGTAATTCAGAACCTTACTGCCCCTTCACTTTACGAAGTACCTCTCATGCTTGAGGACGAGGGACTTGCAGAGGTTGTCTGCGAGCATCTGAAGCTTAACAATCCGAAGCCTGACCTTACAGACTGGACTGAGATGATAAAGCGACAGAAAGCAGCCACAAAGACTGTAAATATCGGTCTTGTAGGCAAATACGTTGCCCTGCCGGACGCTTATCTTTCCGTTGCAGAGGCTCTGCGCCACGGCGGTATCGTAAACGATGCAAACGTTAATATCGACTGGATAAATTCAGAAGAAATCACAGCTGAAACAGCTGAAAGTATGCTTTCCGGCTGCGACGGTATCATAGTTCCGGGAGGATTCGGCGACAGAGGTATCGAGGGTATGATTGAGGCTATCAGATACGCAAGAGAAAAGAAAGTGCCTCTTTTCGGAATTTGTCTTGGTATGCAGATGGCTGTTGTTGAATTTGCAAGACACGTTGCCGGACTTAAAGACGCCAACTCAACAGAGTTTGCTCCGGACGGTCCGAACAGCGTAATTGACATCATGGAAGACCAGAAGGACATCACAGACAAGGGCGGTACAATGCGTCTTGGACTTTATCCGTGCAAGCTTACACCTGGTTCAAGATGTGCTGATATCTACAAGGATTCACTTATTTATGAGCGTCACCGCCACCGCTGGGAGTTCAACAATGCGTTCCGTTCAAAGCTGACAGAGAGCGGTCTGAAAATTGCCGGTGTTTCGCCGGACGAAAAGCTTGTTGAAATCGTTGAGCTTGAAAATCACCCGTGGTTTGTGGGCGTTCAGTTCCACCCGGAATTCAAGTCACGTCCTAACAAGCCACAGAAGCTGTTTGCAGACTTTATAAGAGCGTCTGTTGAAAATCATGAGAAGAAACACTAACGGACTCAAACCCCATGAGGAGAGCAAAATAGTCCTCAGCAAAGCAGACAAGATTATTTTCGGAGTGGGTGCGGCGGTTTACGGTATTGCTGTTATACTTGAAGAAAAATTCGGCAAACGGACTGCGGTTTCGTCCTCGTTCGCCATAATGGCTGTGGGCGTGTTTCTCGTTTCAAAGGCGATTCAGACAAAACTGTCGAAAGAATTAATTCAGACAAAGGACAAGCTGAAATTTCTGATTATGCTTGCAGGCGGGGGAGTGCTTGGTGTACTGGGCGCTGTTTCGCTGGTGAAAGATATTGTAAAGCTTGTTGCATGATATGTTTAAACCCCCGGAAGTGTGGAATTTCCGGGGGTTTGTGTTTGTGGGAAAATCAGAATTTTTTGTAGGGGCGAGCATTGCTCGCCTGTTATAGCGGACATTTTTTTATCGGGCGACCAATGATTGCCCCTACACACAAATCCATAATTTACGCTCTTGTAGGGGCTGGCGCCCTCGACAGCCTGTAAGTCAGCTGTAAATATCGGGACGTCGTGGGCGCCGTCCCCTACAAATCGAATTTTTCAAAATAAAGATTGCGGTGCAGGTGGCTCAGCTGCAAATTCCGATTCACCCAAAAGAAAAAGCCGCTTTAAAAACAAAGCGGCTCAAAATTTTTTAATAAATAATATGTAAATAAACCGCCTTGCCGTCATATGGCGAATAAAACCAAGCTATACAGCCAGGTGGGTATCCTCCTGAAAGCCTCACGCTCCCTTCGTCCGCTGTAAACAGCGGGAGGTCTGCAATCTTCAGTCAGAGTCAGATTCCCTTTAAAAAAGTGTTGGATTATAAAAACCATATTGACACGAACAAGGCAGAATATTAACTTCTGTTATTATTATAACACCATCTTTACAAAAAATCAATAGTAAATTAATGGATTTTTATAAATTAGTGACAGCAGTCGCAGTCATCATCGCAGCAGCAGTCGTCTTCATCGTCATCACCGAAAATACGCTGCATAAAAATGTCTGCAAGACGGTCAAGCTCGTCTTCGTCTTCTATTGAAACCAGCATACCGTCAGCCTCATTGTCGTCCTGACGCAGGATAACGAAATAATCCTCCTCGTCGGATTCGCCCTCAGTCTCCTGAGGAATGAGCGCATAGTATGTCATGTCGTTTTCATTGTATACGTCAACAAGCTCAAAAGTTTCTTCATTGCCGTTTTCATCTTCAAGTGTGAACAGATCCGGCTGGTATTCTTTCATATCTGACATTTATTTTCTCCAGTTCGTAATTATTTTTTACCCCTTTGACCCTAACAGAATTAATTATACTACAATTTATTGTTAAAGTCAATAGGCATAGTGTTTAAACATTTTTAATATATTTGTGCATGATTTTTGCGAAAAACTGTTGACATTGCTAAATAAGTGTGGTATTATATATACAACGAAAGGAACACAAAGCAATGATAAATCAGTAAGACTTTTGAAAGTCATTTTCAGAAAATGTTCATGAATAAGTTTAAGAAATGTATTGTTGCTGTCCTTTCACGATGATATTTCTGCAAGGCTATATTTAAGAATTTCGGAAGATTCTTTTGCGGAAATAAATTTATATCAGGATGGAGGAGTTGCCGGTGGAAACTATTGAAGAGCAGTTTTCCGAAGCTGTTGTTGGTGACTCAATATTCAAGAATAACTTTTAAATGAAAATTTACGGGAATTAGTGATTATACAAGGTATATCAGCATTCCGATTATTATATCAGAAAAGATTCTTTGAAATTTATTTGAGATGTTTGAGTTGTAAAATGGAGGATGAAGTTACTGTTTCAGCAACAGCTTCAATGTTTCATATTTTGAGATGTGAAAGTTAAATCTCAATTTTATGACGTAATGTCTTTACATAAAAAGCAAAGATAATTTTTTAAGAAAAGGTGGTACCGATGCACGGCTGACTGCGATTTGGTATTTTGAAAATAATTCTTGGTAAAGGAATGATGTGATATGAAAATATCCTTCAGAAGCAGGAGAATTACATAATGGCAAGGGAGTGAGACCGCCAGAAAATACATTCTGATTTATAACAAATTTTTACAAGGGTGGTACCGATGTACTAAAATTTATTGATTAACAATGTAATTCATTTAACCTCCAACGAGTGAATTTACTTTACAATTTAATAAAACAAAAAGAGGACAGTTGGTGTCCTCTTTTTTTATGCCTTGATTTTTTCGTTTTCAATAATGTGAGTTACAAGAACGTCGTCTTTCTCAATGTCAGTAGGTCCTCTCGGAATTACGACATTTGCTCCTCTTTTTATGAGTACTACGAACATACCGGTTTCAGCTGCATAATCAGAAATCTTCCTGCCTATCCATTTGCTGCTGCTGTGAACCTTCTTTTCGCCGAACTGCACAGCGTCGCTGCCCTGGTAAACAGGTGCGCTGACAACAACAATATCATTTTCATGGAGTACAGTCTTGCCGTTGGGGATAAGCCGTTTTCCGTTTCTTATGACGAGTACGAAAAGCAGGTCCCACGGAATGGAAAGCTCCCTTATTTTCTTGTTTTTCCACGGGTGGTCGCTGCCGGTTATGGTGAGCCGGATAAACTGTACATCAAGTTCCTCGGTATAGTCGTTGAATGTTTTGAGTACGTTTGTGCTTTTGTCTGTCATATCAAGCTTTCGTGACATAAACGGAATAAGCGTGCCCTGACAGGTTATGGAAATAAGGACAATGCAGAAAACTATGTGGAACAAATCGCATGACAGCGAGTCCAGACTGACTGTTGCCATAATTGCGAAAACTATCGACGCCGCACCTCTGAGTCCTGCCCAGGAAACCAGCAGCTGTTGTTTTATGCTGCATTTCATAGGGGTGAGTATTGCAAAAACGGCGACCGGTCTTGCGATAAATGTGAGGAAAAGCGTGACCGCCAGTGCCTTTGGAAATGCCGCAGGAAGTGACGACGGAAAGGAGAGAAGTCCCAGAAGAAAGAATATCAGAACCTGCATAAGTCCGGTAAGTGCGTCAAAAAAGTGAACCATGGACTGCTTGTTCTTGATATCCGAATTACCGAGAATTATTCCCACTATGTAAGCGCTGAGATATCCGTTTCCGCCGATGACAGAGGGGAGTGCATAGGAAAGCACGGCAATACCCAGCAGAAAAATCGTGTCAAAACCCTCGTTTGTAAACTTAAAATGAGCCAGAACGTACCTTGCGCCCAGAGCAATCAGAACACCGATAACTATTCCGTAGACAAACTGTGCAAAAATGAGATAGAGTATTTCGCCCACGCCGCTTACATCCGAATTCATTGCGGAAATCATAATTGCAGTCAGCATATAGGAACAGGGGTCATTGCTTCCGCTTTCCATTTCAAGCAGCGACGCTGTGTTGTCTTTAAGTCCAAGCTTTTTTGAACGCAGTATGGAGAATACTGACGCTGCGTCTGTTGAGCTGATAACAGAGCCAATGAGCATACCCTCCAGCCAGTCCATTTTCAGAACGAAGCGGCAGAATATTCCTGTGATTCCGGCAGTTGCCGCAACGCCTATGGTTGAGAGTAGTATGGATTTTGCGGCGACTGGTTTTGCCTCGCTCCAGCGTGTACCGAAACCACCGTAAAACATAATGAAAATGAGGGCGGCAGAGCATATTTTTTCTGCCAGCGAAAAATCTGCAAATGGTATCTTGAACAGTCCGTCAGAACCGAAGACCATTCCAAGCAGAATAAATGCCAGCAGAAAGGGAATACCGATTTTTCCGGATATTCTGCTGAAACATACGCATATAAGAATGACGAGTGATGCAACAAGGAGTGATGAAGCCATTAATTACCTCCTTTTTTGTACTGTTTACTTAAAAGACGTAATAAAATATCCCACTAACATAGCAATGAGAATTGCTGATGTGACAAAGGTAAAGACAGCAGGTTTCTTTTTACCGTCTTTGAGATATGCGACAGCGTTCCAGACTGCGACCGCTATCAGCATTACAGCTGAAACAGGGATAGTGATTTTTCTGCTTACGATTCCGAAAATACCCAGAAAGAGTATTATTATAACAACAACATATAAGATAATCCTTATCATAGCTGTGTTCTTTGAATTTTTTTCATTGTTTGACATTGTGATTTACCTCCGTTTCTGAACTTTGATTTTTCTTCCGTCCGGTTCGACAATATAGGTGTTGTTAAGCTGTGCCTCAAGGTTGCCCACAACACTTCTGCGGTATTCGTTTCTGAGCTGCTCCTGTTCCTTTTTTTCTTCGGGAGTAAGCTCTGTTTCACGGGATTTTCTTGCGAGAAAATTGATACGGTCAAGCTTTTTCTGCTCCATTTTTGCCTCCTTTATAATTTTAAATAAAGGGACGCTCTTTGCGGAACGTCCCTGTTACCTTTTATCAGTTTTCAGCCTCTTCAGCTGTTTTGTAGAGTTCTTCAGGAATAGCGTTTGATGAAACGATATCACCGAGAATTCTGTCATATGTCAGAATGTCGAGTTCTTCATCTCTTTCTACTGACGGGTCATAGTTGGTTGAGTAAACAGGCTGTGTTTCCATTTTATTCTGCATAGCCTGAATAAATTCGTCCTTAGGAGCGTCGATGAGGTCCATTATAACATAAGGCATATAGAATGCTGAAAATTCTTCTTCAGGCATTGAACTGTAATCAAGGTCATAATTGCTCCAGATAATGAATGGCTGTTCATAAAGAACGCTGCAGTTGTCACCGTTCATGCCAAGCTGGTCATAAACGCTGTTTTCTCCCTTGAGTGACGGATAATGGTCGCCGATAATAAATACAACTGTCGGCTCGTCAATTTCGCTGAGGTCATTTATAAACGCCTCAAAGTCAGTACCTGTCTTTGCAATCCACTGGAAATAGTTGCCCATTTCGTCATTCGGGTCTTCACCTTGATTGTATGGCTGGTGGTTCTGCATTGTTGTTGTGTGGAGGAAAAGCGGTTCGTCGGTATCTTTGATAAGCTTTTCGACCTGGTTGAAAACAGTCTGGTCATCAATGTATGTGCCATAGTAGTTTATCGGAACTGTGAAGTCCTCGTCAAATATCAGCTGGTCAAAGCCGAAGTTTGCGTAAACTCTCTGTCTGCTGTAGAATGAACCCATGAACGGGTGAACATAAGCTGTTGAATAGCCCCAGCTTTTGTAGTATGAGGCAATTGTCGGCTGTGCTCTGTCAAGCAGCAGACGCTGCGGCATATTAGGGTCATTGAGCGACCTTACCGGCAGACCGAAGTTAAGCTCAAATTCTGTTCTTACAGTCCAGCTTGCGTAGGTAGGGACTATTGCAGTACCCTTATAGCCCTGTGCGGCAACATTGTCAAAGCCCTGATATGTATCACCGATGTTAAGGTCAAGCTGGTCGTCGAAGCGTCTGAAATCAGCGAGTGCCTCTGACATAACCATGATAACGTTTGGCTTTTCATTTTCAAATGAACCGGCTGTGTCATCCTCAACATCAACATTCATCATTGCTGCAACAGTGTCTTCGTTGTAATTTTCCGGTTCAGTCAGCCTGTTTGCGAGGTTTTCTGAGGCTGTCTGACAGAAGAACGCAAGAAAACTGTTGTTTTCAAACTTCTCATTAAGCTTGAAAGTGTTGTCTGCGGCTGTTGTATCAACGTCGAAAAGTGAGTAAACCGGTTTTGATACTGCCGGAATTGTAACAACTGATATACACGCACCAATGCAGGCGATTGCGGGAACGATTCTCCTTGACATCTTCATTTTCATTTTCGGATTGAACCAGAATACTGCCGCAAAATAAAGCACAACTATCAGTATGTAGGTTATCAGTATAGGTGTAATCTTGATATACGCAAATGAAGTAAGACTTTTGACGCTCTTTACAAGCTTCATGTCAGTCATTATCAGATGATTTCCGTTTGTGTTGAACTTGCAAAGCTCCGTAATACTCAGCGCCATGTAGATGAATGACTGAGTTAAAACGGCTATCCAGCCTTTTTTGAAAAGCAGCAGAAAACCATAGAAAATAAGTGATGCTATCATTATATTGAAAAGCATAACTGACGGTCTTTCAGCAACAAAAAGAACAAATTTTGAAAGCTTTTTTGCCTGGTTTATTTCTGCCATGCAAACAATAAAAATCGGGAAAAGAATTGTCAGAAACAGGTTTGTCATTTTATATTTCTGAGAATTTTCCTCACGTTTGCCGTTGAATTTTTTTATTTTCTCTCTGACGGCAATCATTTTTTCTTTCATTTCTACCCTCATTCTTTCTTTAATCAGATATGGCAGGAAAGTCTGCCTTAAATATTATTGCTCTGAAACTAAGCAATAAAAGTCCGATACCTAAAATATATCATAATCAAAAGCAAACTTCAATATAAATTTTCCTTTTTTCAGACACTTTTCAAACACTTCTACTCTTTATATAAACTTTACAAATTTTTAATCTTTCTTTTTGGCAGAATTAACAATATACCATGGTCAATAAAACACCGCAGAAAAATCACTCTTTATTCTTCCAGCATACCCTTGTCTGCCGCCCTGGAGATAATACTCATTATATACTCATATAATTCCTCTGAGCCGTTTTTTGTGCATTGGTTTCTGTCCTCCACCTGACTGCGCTTCACCTTGTGATTTTTCCACGAAACACCGCCCTTGGTGTAGTTCAGCAGAATAGGCTGTAATCTGTCAAGGACGCAGGCGAATTTCGATTCCGGAGTGTTCATTGCCTCAAATTCCTGCCACAGCGCTTTTAGTTCTGCGCACTGGTCCTCCGGCAGAATACCGAAAATCCTTTCTGCCGCTTTTGTTTCCCTGTCGGCTTTGGTTTTGTACCCTTCGTCGTCGTAGCAGTAGGTATCACCGGCGTCTATCTCGACAATATCGTGTATCAGAACCATTTTTATGGTTTTCAGCACGTCAATTTTCTCGTTTGAATATTCGCTGAGCAAAAACGCAAGCATTGCAAGATGCCAGCTGTGTTCAGCGTCATTTTCCTGTCTGTCCTCATTTATGAGCAGGGTTTGGCGCTTTATGGATTTAAGCTTGTCGATTTCTTTGATAAATTCTATCTGCTTTTCAAGTCTTTCACTAAACATAGTAATACTCCTTATATAACAAATCCGCCGTTTACGCCTAAAATCTGCCCCGTTATAAAACCGGCTGAATCAGACGCTAAAAACGCAGCTGCTCCGGCGATATCTTCGGGTGTGCCGAGTTTCTGGAGGGGCGTTTCCTCTTTGAGAATGTTCAGTTCCTCCTCGCTGTACTGTGCATTCATATCGGTCATAATAACTCCGGGGGCAATGCAGTTTACGGTTATTCCCGACGGTCCGAGCTCCTTTGCAAGCGCTTTGGTAAAGCCGATAACTGCCGCCTTTGTGGCTGAGTAATGCACCTCGCATGACGCTCCCACTTCTCCCCACATAGATGAAATATTTATTATTCTGCCGTGTTTTTGTCTTACCATGTAAGGTACTGCGTGGCGGGTACAGTTAAAAACGCCCCTCAGATTCACATCAAGTATGTTCTGCTCCTGTTCGGGGGTGATATCGGTGAAAAGACCGGTTACTGAAATTCCGGCGTTGTTCACAAGGACGTCGATACCGCCGCATTTTTCGTATGCGGTTTCTGTCATTCTTTTAACGGCGTCGCTGTCGGATACGTCGGCACAGAACGCTATACCTCCGGTTTCAGCCGCAATCTGTTCGGCGCTCGTGCGGCTGTTAAGATAGTTTATGACCGGAATGTATCCGGCATTCGCAAGGGTATATGCCACCGCTTTGCCGATACCTCTTGACGCTCCTGTTATTATGGCTGCTTTTTTCATAATTTTTCCTCTGTGAAATTTTAGTCTGTTTATATTGCTCCACCAATTAAACCTTGCTAAATTGGCGGAGCAATATTACTATTTAAAGTGCCATTTTGCTCGCCGCTAAGGCGGCAACCGCAAAATATGGCAAATAGATTTCGGCAAGCTTTACTTACCTCATCTATATGATATCATATTTTCCGGAAAAATCAACAGGGGAGTTGAAGAAAAATTCAAAATGTGGTATAATTTATTTGAATTGAGATAAAGTGATATTTTGTGGAACAGGAGCAGAAATGGACTGCATTAAATCTAAAATAATGAAAATACTATTTTGCGTTTCCTTTTTACCTATAACTGTTATAGTTATAATTTCAATATATTACTCTATTGTTGGTCATGCTTACTATGATTGGTTTGAACCTGATAAAGTTTCTCATATTGCTTATGGATTGGAGGAATTTGTTGATTCTGTCACTTATTATGGAGGATACTTTACTTTACATATTCCCATACTGCCAATCAGCGTTTTTTATCAAATATTTTATATCGCATTAATCCGAAAAAAGAAAACTGAACTCTGACTTGTAGGGGACTGCGGTCGGTGACCCGACAGGACAATTCGCTGTAAAATTTACGGTATATGTTTCTTTGATACACGACCGGCAGCCATACAGAAAATCAAAGGGACGTCGTGGGCGCCGTCCCCTACAACAGCGTAAAATTTGAATTTTTGTGTAGGGGCGACCATTGGTCGCCCGATTAAAAAATGTCCGGTATCACGGGCGAGCAATGCTCGCCCCTACAAAATTTATCATGAAAATTCTGATTTATAAAAACAAGAGCAAAAAAACTCAGAACGGAGAAAATTATGAAAGAAATCAAAACCGGTATGAATTCAACCGCAGAAACAACAGTTACAGCTGAAAAACTTGCGTCAGCAGTAGGCAGCGGCTCTCTTGACGTCTTTGCAACGCCGATGATGACTGCACTCATGGAAAAAGCCGCCGCAGCAGCTGTGGCAGAGGCAATGGAAAACGACGAAACTACAGTCGGAACAATGCTGAACATCAGCCACACAGCCGCAACTTCGCTTGGAATGAAAGTTAAGGCATACGCCGAAGTTACCGAGGTAAACGGCAGGGAAATCACCTTTAAGGTTTCCGCAGAGGACGAAAAGGGCGAGATCGGAAACGGCGTACATAAGCGCTTTGTGGTTTTCGGCGAAAAATTTATGGCTAAGACAAACGCAAAAGCTGAAAAATAAAGCTGAATTATTTCTGATTTTCCGGCAATAATATCAATGCGGTGTGATACCGCTTAAATACAGCTGCCGTCTGCTGAAAAAGGCGGAACTGCATTTATAAAATGTGCATTGTTTTATAAATGCGGTCAATGGAGTTAGCCATGAATAATCAGAGAAATGAACAGCAGAACAACCAGAACAATCAGAACGGCCAGAACAGACAGAATAACCAGAATGGTCAGAACCAGAAAAACCAGCAGAACAACTCACAGAACAACAGACAGCAGAACAATCAGTAATTCAAAATTTTACCCAAAAGTCCGCAGTTTATGCGGGCTTTTTGTTTTGCAGAATATTATGCGATTTTGACTTAAAAATCAGCTTTATGTTTGGGAAAAATTATATAAAAAGGAAATTGACTTTCGATATTTTCAATGATACAATTATTAATATAGATAAGTGTATATTCAGACTTGTCTTATAGGAAGTCCAAATCGATCGGGTAATATATTAAATGGTAAAGGAGAGGTAAAAATGGATTTTAAGAAAAAACTTGCGGTTGTACTTTCAGCTGCAACAGTCCTTATGTCAGCAGTTCCGGCTCTGAGTGTTTCTGGTGCAGCTGCCGGATACATTAAGGGCGACATTGACGGTGACGGTAAAGTCGGCACAGCTGATATCGTTGCTGTTTCAAACTACATTACAGGCAAGGGTGAACTGACTGAAGATCAGCTTATTATTGCCGATATGAACGATGACGGCGTTGTCAATGTATTTGACCAGCTGCTTATCAGAAGAACAGTGCTTGAAATCAGAGATGTTGTTGAAGTTCCTGAGGAAACTGATCCGACAGAGCCTACAACAGAGGAACCTTCATATGAGCCTACAGAAGTTCCTACAGAGGCACCAACAGAGGCTCCTACTGAAGCTGAAACAACTCTTGCTACTGACCCGACAGAGCCTGTTACTGATGTAACAGAAGAAGTTACAACAGAAGCTACAGAAGTTGTTACTACAATCGTAACAGAAGAGGTTACAACAGTTGCTACTGACGTAACAGAGGAAGTTACAACAGAGGGTACAACAGTTGTTACAACAGCTGGCACAGAAGTTGTTACAACAATCGTAACAGAGGAAGTTACAACAGAGGGTACAACAGTTGTTACAACAGCCGGTACAGAAGTTGTTACAACAATCGCAACAGAGGAAGTGACAACAGAGGGTACAACAGTTGTTACAACAGCTGAAACAGAAGTTGTTACTACAATTGAAACAGAGCCTGTTACAACAGTTGTTACCACAACAGAGGCTAATCCTTATGCATTCCCATACGAGGCAAACATTGACCCTGCTAACACAGACAGTGTTGACGGCGTTAAGTTTGCAGTAAGCGCTGATGAGGGTATTGTATACAGCGGTGCAGTACAGTTCTTTGTTGACGGAGAACACTTTGACGTTGAATACAGCAGTGCAGACGCAGTTGACGGCGTAATCACTGTAGATACTCCTTCTACAATTACTGACCCGGCAGCTGTTACACTTATCAAGATTTGCAAATACTGGCAGAGCGATAATGAAGCAAGTGTTGTTCTTACAGATGTTAAGGTTATAATCGACGGCGTGGAAACAGACCCTTACGTTGAACCTGCAAAAACAGTTGAGTCAGCTGCTGCAATGATGGGAATGCTTGGTTCAAATGAGTTCTGGTCAGTTGATAAACTTCCGGAAGGTTCAGTTGTTCCGACAGTTACAAAGAACGGAACATACACAGCCAAGCTGGTTCTTGATAAAGCAACAGGTTCAGTTGAATTCCTTATCGTTGCTCTTGACGGACTGAAAGCTGAAGATTTTGCAGACCTTAAAATCACTGTTGATGAAATCCTGGTTGACGGCGAAGTACTCACAACAGCTGATTTAAGCAAGGCTGTTATCAATGGATACAAGGAAGGCTCATTTGACGGAACACGTATCTATCTGACAGATACATTTACTAATACTGGAGCAGCTGTTGTTCCGGCTGATACTGTCATTGAAAACAGCATTGAAGTTACATTTACTGTAAGCGGTATTAACGACTAATTAAAGGTTTGAAATATATTATCCGTCGATACGAGAAAAGCACTTTTCACTAAGAAAAGTGCTTTTTGTTTGTGTACATATACGATTTATGTGCAACGTTAATAAAAAAATATTGACATTAAACGTTTAAAATGTTAAAATGAAATATATTGGAATAGGAGGATGAAAATATGCACTTAAAAAAGAAAATTTCTGCATTTTTATCCGCTGCATTAGTGATAACCTCGCTATCGGGCGGTATTTATGCAGAAGAAGGTATGGCCGGCAAAAAAATCAAAGGCGATATCACCAGGGATTACAGCGTTTCAGCTGCTGACGTTGTGGCGCTGAATCATTGCCTGCTGGGTAAGGCTGTTCTTGAAGAAGATGACCTGTACTATGCAGACATGAACAAAGATAATGTAATAAATATCTTTGACGAAGCCCTGCTGAGAAAAACTGTACTTGGCGAGCGTGAGCTTGAGTTTGAGGAGGAAAATCCGACAGAACCTCCGACTGAACAGCCAACAGAGCCTGAAACGACAGAACCAACTACAGAACCACCTACAGAGCCGCCGACTGAACCGCCAACCGAACCACCGACAGAACCAGTCACCACCACAGTTACTGAACCTCAGACTACTGTTGTGACTACCACCACAGCAATACAGCAGATTGATTTAAGCGATATGCCGTCTGAGTATTCGTACGCTCTTGACTGGGTATGGGAAAACAGAATTTCAAAGGAAAATTCTACTGCAAGATGGAATACTATTTTTGACCAGATAGTTGCAGGAGAGGGTACACTTAATTATGTTGTAAGATGGCAGTCCTATAAGACCCTTTCACTGGAGCAAAGACAGAAGTTTGAAGAGATGCTTGAAACATCTGTCAACAACTGGACTGACTATCTTGTAGGCTATGACGGCTGGAAGTATGACCATGTATACGTGTCCATCGTAGGCTGGGCTGTAATTGACGAGAATACTATTCTTGACAGACAGCCGGACGAAATAATCTACACAAATCTTACTCCGTATGACAGCCAGTATGATACATCCAACGGCAGGGAGGAGATTCCGGACGTTCTTCCTAATGCCCCTGACGAGCTTTCAAGAATGTATCATTTCGATACCGGAATAGGCTTTGATTATCCGGGCGGACTTGACAAGCGTTTTGATATGTATATGTGGGCAACGCAGGGATTCCCGGATATCGGCGGCTGCGGCGGCGACTGGGGACAGCGTCTTTCCGACAACGCATATCTGAATATGCTGGACGGCAGCGGAATCCATGTATTTGAGCATGAGCTTGGCCACGGTTTCGGAATAACCGACTTTTACGGCGGTGAGGGTGAATCAGACGGATTCCCGCCGGGAGGATTCCCAGAGCCGACAATCATGATGGCAGGAAATTCAGCTGAAATAACCAATTATGACGGCTGGCAGCTCAGATATATCTGGAGCAAGATCAAGGACGAAACAAACGCTAACGGTACAAGACGTTTCAACTGAATAAAAAAATTGAGCGGACGTGAAAAGCGTCCGCTTTTATTTTTTAAAAAGGGTGTAGCACTTACAAATGCAACAAAGGTTGTACGAAAAGCGTCCGCTTTTATTTTTTAAAAAGCCTTAAAATAAAGGGCGACCAATGGTCGCCCCTACAAATGTCAGCTTATTTATGCTTTGATCTGAATTTCTTTTTCTGACCAAAATTGAGTGAAATTGTAAAAATCTTGTCGGAAGTGAAGATTCTGACCGCAAAGAACATACACACAATAAACAGCAAAAACTGATAGGCAAGTCCGAACCAGTAAAGATTCATGTTTCCGAACATTATGTTGTTCATGGCGTTGAATGTGTGAGTAAACGGGATTGCGTAGACAAGTGTTCTCGCAACAGGGGAGAGCATATTGATGTCATAGAGCATTGAAACAAAGTAAGGAACCATTGCAAGCACCATGATAGGCATGAGCATAGTCTGTGCAGACTTTGTGTCATTTACAAGCGCACCGAGAATAAGAGATGCGGCAAGGCAGATAACGATTGTCATGAACATCTGAAGTCCTACAAGAATAAATCCCGATATTCCGATTTTAAGACCAAGCTCTTTCATGATATCGTTTATGGTAAGTGCAGAACCTACTACATCGGCATTGTTCACCGCACCGTCAAGCATAGAACCCATATATCCATAGAATCCTACCATATAAACCGCCGCATTGATAATGGCAACTATTGCGGCTGCAAGCATTTTTGCACCCAGTACTGAAATTCTTGAAACAGGTGCAGAAAGGAGCGTTTCAAGGGTCTTGTCGATTTTTTCAGTAGAAATTGCGGAAATAATCATCTGAGAAGTAAACATAACAAGTATGAACACAACAATCGGAATAAGCATTCCCTGTGACTGTATCATACCCGTAAGTATTTCCGGACTTACAACAGCTGATTTGCCGTTTACAACTGTAACTTCACTGATATTTAAAGGTACTTCAATTTTGCCGATTTCGTCTTCGCTTAAACCTTTCTGGGTCATAAACTCTTTTTTGACTATATCGCTTATTATCTCCGCAGCAGCAGAGGTCTTGTCACTCATTGAAGCAAGCGCAGATGTGGATTTCAGTGAGGTTATTAGCTCAAGTCCGACGGAAACAGTATTGTCACCGGAAGCAGAATCCAGTGCTTCATCTGTAAATCCCTTTGGAATAATGATAAGACTGTCGCAGCCGGCACTTTCCAGCAGCTTTGCCCTGTCACTATTATCCTCATTGACACGGTTTACCTCAAATCCGGCAGATTCAAGAGAGGAGATGATGCTTCGTGTAAACTCTGTATCGTCCCTGTCGCTGATGTTCACCGTACCGGTTTCCGAGGTGGCGTCGTCCATGACATTTGACATCATATTGCCGACAGACATAAGCAGACCAACAGTAACAACAAGTCCGATTATCATCTGAACATTTATAAGTTCATGCAGTTCCTTTTTGAGCAGATTCAGAAACTTCATTTGCTGTTCACCACCCTTTCAAATACTTCCTCAAGATTGGCAGCGCCGTACTTTTCCTTGATTTCGTCGATTTTACCGACTTCAAGGAGTTTACCTCCGGCAATAATGCCTACTCTGTCGGACACAAACTCAATCTCAAGCATATTATGTGATGAAAGCAGGAATGATGTTTTTTCAGTCCTGGAAAGTTCCTTTATCATTTTTCTGATTTCAAGGGCGTTTATAACGTCAAGTCCGCTGGTCGGCTCGTCAAGTATGGCAAGCTTCGGGCGTGTCATGACCGCTCTTGAAAGCAGCAGCTTTCTTATCATTCCACGGCTGTATGAACCGATTTTTTCGTTGAGGCGGTCACCCAGTCCGCACATTTTTTCGGCTCTTGCTGTAAATTCTTCTATTTCCGCTTTGTTTTTGGCAAACATTCCTGCCATGAATTTTAGATAGGCTTTTCCGGTCATGGTTTTGTAAGCGCCTGCCTCGTCAGGCAGATATGTAATAGACGCTCTTACTTTTTCAGGTTCAGTCAGAATGCTGTGTCCTGCTACAACAGCGTCACCGGAAGTCGGCTTTATAAGAGTTGATATCATTCTTATAGTAGTCGTTTTTCCGGCACCGTTCGGGCCTATAAGTGCAAATATTTCTCCCTCATCAACAGAAAAAGAAACGCTGTCCGCTGCAAGTACCTTTGTGTATTGCTTGGACAGACTTTTTACTTCCAATACTGGCATAAAATCCCTCCATATCTTTTGTATGTATTGATTATATCACATATTTAAACAAATATCAATACAGATGTAATTTTATTTAATAATGATTTAATAACTCATCATAGAATTAATAATGCGGTTATCGGGATATACTGACAGTATGACTGCTTTATAAAATTTCAAAGTCTTTTCAAGCTTACTGTTTGAACTATATGAACAAATATTCTTTACCGCTTTGTTGAAAAGTAACAAAAATTAAAAAAGTTGTAAAAAATAGTTTGATTTTTTTGCTAAATGTAGTATAATGGTAAAGACAGATGTTTTTTGAAAATGTCAAAATAAGACGATTTGTTTTTTAAAAAAATTATATATTTTATACTGTGTGAATATGTCAGATTGGAGTGCTGTTTATGAAAAATCCCATAAATATTGCAGTAATTGTTGCAGGAATTGATGAAGAATATCAGAATACTATTCTGCTCGGCATTCAGGATTTTGCTGCCGGAAATAATGTCAACATAAGCTATTTTATTGCTTTCGGCGGTATTCTCAAAAACAAACGTCATGATATGGGAGAATTCAATATATATAATCTTGCAAATTTCGAGAAATTTGACGGCGCAATTCTTCTTACAAATACTATTTCTTCGCCTAAAATTACCGAAGAACTTACAGAACGCATAAATAAAGCCGGCATTCCGGCAGCGTGCATTGATAATGACCTCAGTGATTTCTATTATATAGGTATCGACAATTTCAAAGCTATGGAGGAAATGGTTGAGCATATTGTCGGATATCACAATGCAAAGAGAATAAACTATATTTCGGGCCCGGATGACAACCCGGAAAGCATTATGCGTCTTGATGCTTATAAAAGCGTACTCGAAAAGCACGGTATACCTATTGATGAAAAGAGAATATATCACGGATATTTCAGAGGACAGGACGCAAGAGCAGCTATCAATGAATTTCTGCATTCTGACATGGAATTTCCGGAAGCTATAATCTGCGCAAATGACGCTATGGCGCTTTCTGCAGTTATAGAACTGGAAAAATACGGAAAGAAGATTCCGGATGATGTTCTTGTAACAGGCTTTGACAATATTTATGCGGCAAGAAACTATTTCCCGGCAGTATCTTCTGTCAAGCGTCCGCTGAGACTTTCCGGCTATACCGCTGCCAAAAAGGTTTTTCAGGCGATAAATGGTGAAAAGCCTGAAAGAACAGAGATTCTTGATACTGAATGTGTGTTTACAGACAGCTGCGGCTGTGTAAACAAAAACATTGAAGATAATATAACCGAATTCAGAAAGTCCTGTTACAGATCAATTGAAACATATAATATCGGTGTACCGGTCATCAACAGAATGTACTGCGAATTTGAGGAATGTCTTACTATTGAGGAATGTATTGATGTACTCAAGCGCTTTGTTGCTGAAATAAGCTGTGAAAAGTTTGTTTTCTGCCTTTGTGATGACTGGCTCAGAGGCTATGATGATTTTGACTATGTCCAGGAAAATTATTCCGGTGAAAAGTATACCAAAATCGGATATACTGAAAAGGTAGACGTTATTCTTGATTTTGAACAGGGAAGATTCAAGGAAAAAGGTTCTTTTGAATCATCAGAAATGCTGCCTGACCTTTACAAAGAGTCAGACAAGAGCAATCATTATTTCTTTGTGCCTGTTCATTTCAGAGAGAGATGCTTAGGCTACTGCGTAATAAAGAACAGCACATTCCCTCTGGAAAGCGGACTTTTCCAGACATGGATTATGAATGTATGCAATGCTGTTGAGAACATCAGAAAAATTATCTGCCTTGACAAAATGGTGGATAAGCTTGATAAGCTTTCAATCATAGACCCGCTCTGTCAGATTTACAACAGAAACGGTTTCAACAAAAATGCAAGAGCAGTTTACCAGGCTTGTATAGTTGAAAAAAGAGATGTAATGGTTATGTTCATTGATATGGACGGACTTAAGTATATAAACGACAGGTTCGGACATAATGACGGCGACTTTGCCCTCCAGCAGATTTCTCTTGCAATCAAAAACGCCTGCGACCGCAATGAGATTTATGCGAGGTACGGCGGTGATGAATTTATCATTTTTGCTGACCATCATACAGATGAGGACGCTAAAAATCTTATAGAAAAAATTTATGACCAGATAAAAAAATTCAACAGATTTTCTGACAAGCCTTATGCAATTGATGCAAGTATGGGTTATATCATAACCAATGTTGACGAGGATATTTCTCTCAGCAAGGTTATTTCAATGGCTGACCAGACTATGTATGAAAACAAAAAGCGCAGAAAGGAAGAAAGGCTTGCGGCTGGTCTGGAAAGTTTTATCAGATAATTCATGAAAAATAAAAGAAAATGTTTTCTTTTTCTTATGATTGCTGTCTTGCTGGCGGTTATTCCGGGGTGTAGGGATAATAATGATATCGTCTCTGAAACGGTTGCAGATGTTGAAACAGCAGATTATTCGGGGATAGAGTGCTGCCGTATTACTGAATATACCACCAAAAACAATATCTTTTTCAGCTATCCTCAGATTGATAGTTCCTGCAGAAATTCGGAAGAGATAAATCAGCTTATTTATGATTATGTGAATTCCTATATCAGTCCAATGTATAATGGTGAATATGATCCGGAATTAATGGAGGATTGTGATAAACCTGAAATGTGGGATTATAATGAAACCGTGCATAATCTTGAGGACGGCGGACTTCTTCTTGAAATGGATTACAAGATACAGAGAATGGATTCTATGTATATGAGTGTTTCCTTTGAGGGGAGTTTTTATGTCAAGGGATGTGCCCACCCTAATGCTGCTTTCATCTCTGTTGTAGTTGACGCACAAAATTGCTGTGTTGTTGAAATGTCAGATTTATATAATGTTGACAGTGAATTTGCAGATGTTATCAGTAAGAATTATGAGGAACAGGCAGAGGAGGCGTTTATAAGAAGAACCGGAGTTTCATCTTTAGAATTATCCGAAGATTTGAAAATTTTAAGTGCTGAAAAAGTAATAAATGCCTTTACATCTGATGACAGCAGAAACTGGGTTCACAGCCTTAACTGGTTTATGACAGATACGGATATCGGAATTATTGTAATACATCCTCATGCTGTCGGCGACTATGTTGTAATTTATGTAAGCTACGATGAACTTGAGCCTTTTAAAAAATAACATAAAAACCCTGATTCATACGAATCAGGGTTTATAGTTTTATTCAGAAATTAAAGTTCGCTGAGAGCATTTTTGATTGCGTCAACCTTATCAGTCTTTTCCCAAGCAACACCGAGGTCCTCACGTCCCATGTGACCGTAAGCCGCAAGTTTTCTGTACTGTGGCTTTCTGAGGTCAAGCATTTTGATGATTGCAGCTGGTCTTAAATCGAATACCTTTTCAACTGCCGCTGAAAGCTTGTTCTCGTCAACCTTGCCTGTACCGAATGTATCAACAAGAATTGAAACCGGCTTTGCAACGCCGATGGCGTAAGCCAGCTGAACCTCGCACTTGTCAGCAAGTCCTGCTGCTACGATATTCTTTGCAATGTATCTTGCCGCATAAGCCGCAGACCTGTCAACCTTTGTCGGATCCTTACCGGAGAATGCGCCGCCGCCGTGACGTGAATAACCGCCGTAGGTGTCAACGATAATCTTTCTTCCTGTCAGACCGCTGTCGCCCTGAGGACCGCCGATTACAAATCTGCCTGTCGGGTTGATGTAATACTTTGTGTTTTCGTCAAGCAATTCTGCCGGAACGACAGGCTTGATAACGTATTCCATAACGTCTTTTTTAATCTGGTCAAGGGAAATTTCCGGTGCGTGCTGTGAGGAAACAACGATTGTTTCGATTCTTACAGGCTTGTCGCCGTCATATTCAACAGTAACCTGAGTTTTACCGTCCGGACGGAGATAACGGAGTGTACCGTCCTTTCTTACCTCTGTAAGCTTCATTGCAAGCTTGTGAGCCATAGAAATAGGCATTGGCATAAGCTCAGGAGTTTCGTTGCAGGCGTAGCCGAACATAAGTCCCTGGTCACCGGCACCTGTTGAATTGTCGTCACTCATCTCGCCCTCTTTTGATTCAAGAGCCTCGTTGACTCCCATTGCAATATCTCCGGACTGTTCGTCGATTGTTGTGATAACAGAACAGGTGTAACCGTCAAAGCCGAACTTTGCCCTGTCGTAACCGATATCAACAACTACCTGTCTTGCGATTTTTGAAATATCAGCGTAACCCTTTGTGCTGATTTCACCCATGCACATAATCATACCTGTTGTGCATACTGTTTCGCAGGCAACCCTTGAGTCAGGGTCCTGTTCGAGAAGTGCGTCCAGAACTGCATCTGAGATCTGGTCACAGATTTTGTCGGGATGTCCTTCTGTTACTGATTCTGATGTAAAAAACTTTTTTACCATTTCTGCCATGTTTTTTCAGTTCCTTTCATAAAATATCAGAAAATATTCACCTGTGTTAAAGAAAAAGCGTCCGGAGTTTCCGAACGCTGTGATTTTTATTAAAAAATCCTCATCTCTCGGATAAACCGCAGGAATTAGCACCTTTTTGTTATGACACATCAGGTTGCCGGGCTTCACAGGACCTGTTCCTCCACCACTCTTGATAAGGCGAAATTATTTCTTGATTCTATTATACACTTATACTGCCGCATTGTCAATAGAAAATATCGAAAAATGTCGGAAATTATCTGGTAGTATACACCATGTCGCCGTAACAGTATAAAACCCTGTTCATTCAGAACAGGGTTTTGTTGTATTAATTCTTCTCTTTTCTTCCGGAAATCGCTGCGGCTATGATGTACAGAATCATAATAAATGCCGACGCTGCCAGTATCATAAGCTGCATATTCATTAATGAATCTACCGTATCATTAAGAAGTCCGGTTACTGCAAAATAGATATAATCGGTTCTCATTATAAGCCTGCTGAAATAATCTGAGGATTTCAGCATAATGCATGGTATAAGCATTATGACAGATGAACACAGACCTGATACTGAGAGCCAGTATAAGAACGATTTGATTTCTTTTTTATTAAGTAATACCAGAAGAATAATGCATATTGCAGTAACTGCAATAAAAGCATAGAATGCAGGCGTAACAAACGGATAAATCTTTCTGATTTTCTGCGGAATACCTGCTTTTTCCATGTAGTCAAGCATGAAAATATTGGTAAATGAGTTGATGTCAGTTTCAGCAGCCTTTATTGTTTTGTCAAGCTGCTTTTTAAACTCATCGTTAAGCTCTACATTGTTTTCATTTGCAAATTCATTGAAAAAAATGGTGATATTTTCTTCAAGCTGTGAGAAATCAATTTCTGTTTCCTCGATTTTATCTGTTTTACCGTTTATATAATCAAAGAAAGAGTTGATTTTTCCATCCACAGCCTGTTTTACAATTTTCTCATCAAGACCGTTTGTATAAATTTCAGCCGGAATACTTGAAACCGCATAACTTTTTGAAAAATAATCTTCTGTATAGTCAGTTACACGCTGATAAATATCATGCTTTTCAACTGACGATATGTAAAAGGACGGTGAAAGCAGACAGCCGGAAATAAGTGAGAATAGTGACAGACCGGAAATGGCAAAGACAAGTATAACTGTCAGTATATAATTCGGAAAATAGTGTTTAAGTCTTTTCATTTTCTGAATCCTTTCTATTCATAGAATTTCTTTTCGACAAGCTCGCAGATAACTGCAAGTCTGTCCTCAGTAGGACCCAGAAGATTGCCGTAGCAGGTATACATTGTCAGACGGTCTTCGTCTGTGGGGTAGAGATACTCATTGTTTGTGTCCTTGAAAAAAACCTGTTCAGTCATGCGGTAAGTAAATTCGCCGTATGAGGTTGTCAGAACAGCTGTGTCACCCGGCTGCATTTCGCCGAGATGATAAAAGAAAGTGTTGCAGTGTGCAGCAAGGACAACGTTTCCTGTCATGCCGATAAAAGCCGAGCCTGTGTACTGGCACACGCCGTTTTGCAGCAGGTCGCTTGTATCGCCCCAGATAACAGGTGCCTCAAGATCAATAGATTCAATTTTAAGCGTAGCATATTCAGCGCCGAAGGACGGATAAACTATTTTGCTGCCGTCATCAAGCTCGTCCTCGACTTCCTTGGTGTCATACTTTATCTCGCTGACTTCCTCATGAGGAATATCAGCTGAAAAGATAACGTTTGCATAATTCATAGCCTGTCGGAAAGGCGTATAACCGATTGCTGTAATTATCGCAGCACATACCGCAAGGACTGTGACCGGAGTCAGAAACAGAACTGCCTTACCCTTTTTTTTCTTTTCAGGCATATGCTTATTCTCCGATTCTGCGGTTTTTTCTGCTTAAAATATATGCACCGATTCCGCCGACAGCCAGTACAGACGCACAGATTGCAGCAACTGTTACAAAGCTTCCGTCCTGCTGCTGAGCCTCAACACCGGTTGTGGAAACAAGCTTGCCTATCGGTGCAACAAGCTTTACATTGCCGTCCTTGTCCTTTACAGTCATTGTAAAGCTCTTGTCGCCTGTCTGTTCAACTGTAATGTCAAGACCGATTTTTTTACCTGTGTCAATAACTTCCTGGATTGCCTGAAGCATCTGTTCGTCTGTCATGTTGTCCTGAATCTGCTGAGCCATATCCTGGATTGTCTGTTCATCCTTGCTGAGGTTCGGTTTTGAGGTCGGGGAAGTATTGTCTGAGTTGCTGTCATCTGTTGTTTCCTCAGAAGAACCGCCGCCTCCGAAAAATTCGTCAATTGACTCAACATCCGGGAAATACTGGTGCACAACGTCTATGCTTATATTTCTGATGTTTCCTAAGCCGTCAATCATCATATCATACTGATTTGAAGTAAAATCATTGGCACGGAGAAAGTTTTCAAGCTGTGCAACATATGTGTCAAGAATACCTGCACCTCTTGCAGCAGCAATAACGTCATCCGCAGTTGTAGCAGATGCTGATATTCCGCCGAAAGCAATAACTGAAACGGCTGATACCGCCGCAATTATTCTTTTAAAAGTTTTTTTCATATATGTTACCTCCATAAATAGTCTTATAAACTTACACAATATTACTTTAACACTAATATTTAAATTTGTCAATGGCAAAATGTTACCAAAAAACCTGAAAAATACTTTATTTTATAGTGCCTCCGCCGATTACCACATCACCGTCATAGAATACAGCTGCCTGTCCCTTTGCGGGTGCTCTCTGCGGTTTATCAAATGTGACGAGTACTTCGCCGTTTTCAAGGGGTTTTACAACTGCCGGCATTTCGCTTCTGCTGTATCTTACCTTTGCTGTGACGTGCATTTCCTCCGGTAATGAGTCCATTGAAATGAGATTTACGTCACGGACTGTAATTTCGGTTTTGTACAAGTCACTTTCGTCACCGATTGTTACTGTGTTTTCAGCGGCGTTTTTGTCTGTGACATAAGCCGGTCTGCCGATTGATATGCCGATACCTCTGCGCTGTCCTATTGTATAGTTTATAACGCCCCTGTGTCTGCCGATAACCTCTCCGGCGGTGTTTAAGAAGTCTCCTTCTTTTATTTCAGCGCCTGTATGCTTTGTTATGAATGACGCATAGTCGCCGTCCGGCACAAAGCAGATGTCCTGACTGTCCGGTTTGCGTGAGTTTACCAGTCCGGCATTTTCTGCGATATCTCTGATTTCCGGCTTTTCATAGCTGCTGAGAGGGAAAAGTGTCTTTGAAAGCTGATACTGCGTAAGTCCGTATAGGACGTATGTCTGGTCTTTGGAGCGGTCTTTAGGGCGCTTTAAAATGTATTTCCCCGATTTCTCGTCAAACTCCCTTACGGCATAGTGACCTGTTGCGATATAGTCATAGCCCAGTTCTTCGGCACGTCTTAACATCTTGTCAAATTTTATATGCCTGTTGCACTCGATACACGGATTGGGCGTTTCGCCTTTAAGATAGCTTTCGGCGAACTGGTCCATTACCTTTTCTCTGAACAGTTCCTTGAAATTGAACACAAAATGTTCTATTCCCAGTCTGTAGCACACGCTCCTTGCGTCCTCAACGTCCAAAAGTGAACAGCAGGTCCTCGTACCCTCAATAACGTCCTCGCCGTCAAAAAGCTTGAGGGTAACTCCCGTAACGTCATAACCGCTGTCAATCAGCAGTTTTGCGGCGACTGAGCTGTCAACTCCGCCGCTCATTCCAACCATAACCTTAGCCATTTTCATTCTCCTTAATCAGTATATCCTTTACCTCGGCCATGCTTTTGACATTTTTCCATGACCTTTCACATATCTCGTTCCATTCGTTTTTCGCAATCCGGTCATAAACCGCAATTGTTCGGAAACCGGCGTCTGCGGCTGTTTCAATGCAGTGTAGGGAATCTTCCACAACGACTGTATTTCTCGTGTCACATTCCATTTTTTCAGCCGATTTCAGAAAAATATCCGGCTTGTCCTTGCCCTGTCCTACGTCTGAACAGGTCAGTATAAACTCAAAGCAGTCGCAGATGCCGAGCCGTTTTAGTGCGGCGTGTGCAAGACTGTTATATGTAGCGGTTGCAACGCACATTCTGTAACCGCATTTTTTAAGGTGATGAACTGCCTCATACGCACCGTCTTTCAGCGGTATGGTATAAAAATACTGCTCTCTCACCATTTCCTCAATTCTGTCAATTATCTCCTCGCAGGACTGTTTCAGAGAAAACTGCGTTTTGAAATACATTGCAGAATCATATATTGTCATTTTCTTTACTATATCCGAAACGCCCTCCGGCGGAGTTACTCCGTTTTCAAGCAGAAAACTCTGGTCAACTTTTTCCCAGCAATGCATTGAATCGAGGAGTGTTCCGTCGAGGTCAAAAATAATTCCTTTAATATTCATTCTTTTCTATCCTTACTGCCGACCTGAAATCATCACTTTTCGAGCCGGCAATGTCCTGGGAAAGTCCGTAAACGTCAGAGGCAGTCCCCTCAATAAAAGCAAAGCGCTCAGCGGCTTTTCCGGTCTGTGAAAGCTTTGAAAGGGAGGTCGAAACCGGAATACTGCTGTTTTTGCATAGTGAAAGAATCTCACGCCCTCTCTCGTTCATGGCAAGTATTCTTGCGTATGGGGGGAGGGTCTGCAAATCCTCTTTAGTTGTGCCGATAAGCATATTCAGCAGAATGCGTTTAAGCCTTGCCATTGTATAGCGCTTTGTCTTGACGCTTTCAAGCAGTTCCCCCACGCTCCCAGCCTCTGCCGACTGTTTAAGCCGGTATTCAAGTCCCTGTCCCACATCGGGGAGATTTTTTAGCTCTGAGAGGGGAGCAGTGCGCAGTTTGTAAAGTATGATGCGCTCCAGATTTTCCATGCGTGAGATTTTACCGTCAAGGCGGCAGTTTTCATATTCCTGTCTGATGTAATCCGGAATAAAACCGCCGAAGTCTTTCTGCTCAGCCATGCACTCCCTTATATATGATGCACTTGCAAACTCTCCGCTGGTGTTTTCCGAGTCATGACCTGCTCCGTGCCGGCTGACTGTAAACGGCTTTATGTCTGAGCCGAGAAAGTTCAGCGCCTTTAAATACTCTATCGCAAGAATGTTGTTGGGGGAGGAGGCAGCGGCGGCGGTTTCTGCGCCGTACCTTTCAGCAATTGCGGCGGACAGGGCGGCAGGGTAGGTCATGCCCTTTTCCATTGCGGCTTTCAGCGCTTCCTGGGGGATACTTCCGGCGGCTCTGGCAATTTCACAAAGAAGTACCATATCTCCCGATTCACTTCCGAAAGATATCTCGTCCACACACCCCAGAGCGTTCATTATTGAAACAGCACCCCTTGCGTAAAATTCCGCAGAGGAAAGGCAGTAAACAGTCGGTATCTCGATTACAAGGTCTGCACCGCCTTTCAGCGCCAGCGACGCACGTCTGAATTTGTCCATAACAGCGGTTTCGCCCCTCTGGACGAAGTTTCCGCTCATGACTGCGATAATGTGTGTGGCACCGTTTAGCCGTGTCTGTCTGATATGATGCAGGTGTCCGTTGTGCATTGGGTTATATTCACATACAATACCTGTTATTTTCATGAAAATCTCCTGTTACAGTATAGCAAATTTTTTCGGGTATTTCAACCGGTTATTTTTTCGCCTGCATGGTGCTGATTTTTTCAATCAGCTGGTCGAATACAGCCTTACTGCTTTTATCCGGTACTGCACCATTATAACGGCAGTCCATGTAGCACAAAGCCGCCTTGTGCCAGAGCTTTGCAAGGTCGTCCGGCAGTCTTTTTTCGATACTTAAAACAGTATCACTGCTTTCAATTTCAAATCCGCAAAGCCTCAGACCGTTCTGTGCAAGTTCGATAGCATTTCGCATGGTGCTTTCAGACCAGTCTGCTTTTTTGTATGCTTTAAGCTTTCTGTGCCACAGTTTTTCAGGTGAAATAAGCCGTATTTCAGCCTGTGACGGCTGAATGTAAGTCACATAATCAGTGTACTCCTCACAGCTTATTATATCCCCGTTTTGTTTGCGTATCATTGCTTTTTTGCGGATTTTCTGCGGTATCTTTGCGAAAAATTCCGCAATATCCCGGCGTATATAAATGATAAAAGAGATGACCATGACTGCAATAAGAGCAGTAAAAATATATTTTACTAAGGGACTTCCACTCGAAATCACGTCATTGTCCGGCTGTGTGTACTGCAAATCGCTTTCCGTCTGCGGTCTTTTAGTGTTTCCGCCGCCGGAGTTTTTGAAAAGAAGTCTGAGTATAGCGTAAAAAAGCTTTGTCAGCACCTGTGCAAGAGGGAATGACAGCAAAGCCGTTATGACAAGCGCTGAAATGGGGAGAATGACTACCGCCGGATTTGCTTTCCCGTCACGGCTTTTGCGGAAAAAGTCTGCGCCGGATTTACAGTAAGCCATAAAGCCGTATGAGGCGGCGTAAAGCATATAGGAGATTAGCATTGCGGGTGAACTTTCAGAAAAGGAATAGCGGTAAACAATGCTTATAACAATATCTGCAAATGAAATACCTGCAAACAGATATATACTTTTCAACAGGCTTTCACGCTTCGGACTGAAAAGAACACACGGCAGAAAAATCGCCGCAGAAAGTACTGAACGGTAAAAGAGCGAAACGCCGTTTAACAGCAGAAACGAAACTGCGGTCAGAATTATCGTGTATATCGGCGAAAGGTAACGGCTGTACTTTTTCGAAATAATACTGCTGATAACTGCTGAAATCACCGACAGGCAAAACACCATTATTATAACGGTTGACGAGTTTACATAACAGTTCCGGCAGACCAGTATTATAAGCGGAAAAAAAGCCGCTGAAATACCGCACTTATAAATCAGCATGGAAAGGGTTTCAGCTTTTTTCATTGTTGTCGCTCCTTTCCGGTACGCAGATAAAGTCCGCCGGCTTTGAGAGGTAACCGGTAAATATCACGCCATAACTCCATGAAACCGCCGTTTGCTCGTTTGCAGTAATCAGTACCGGATTTGTTAGAAATTCCGGGAGGACGTCAATTTGCGGCGGCTTTTCGGGTACTCCGGCTTTGGCAAGTGAGTAAAGACAGCGTTTCAGATGTTCTCCGCCGTTTGCGTGAGGGACGGACAAGTCCGGCTCTGAGGGAATATATAACCCGAAGCAAAAGCCGTTTTGCGCTAACCTTTTGAGAAGATAACAGCAGATTTTTATGCTGTGCTCCGCAGTTTTTTCATGACAGCTTAAATCGAGTACGACTGACATTCTGCTTTCAGCGGAGGAATCAAAGGTGTTTACCATAAGGCAGTTTTCTTTGGCGGAGGCGCTGTGGTTTATGAATTTGAGCGGTTCTGTTCCGGTGTACTCCCTTATGCCGTCGGTGAAAAAATGGTCGGCGAAAGGGGGATTTTTAAAGGGGATATCTCCGCAGAAATTACGGCTGAAAATGCGGTCGGCATTAAAGGGGTACTCAGAGGGCAGTACGGTAATTTCCGGAAGTTGGCAGTCCGGTTTCAGCGAAAACACTTCCGAGCCGAAAATGTCTGAGGTGACAAGTACAGTATTTTTTATACCGTAAACGCCGCGTCTGGAACACTTTATTTTCCACACTCTCTTTACCCGGCAGTTTCCCTTTACCTCAAAAAAGCTTGAAACGAACCTTGAACCGTCTGTTACTGCCGAATGGGTGTCGGCAAAATCAAGGTACGCAGACGCAGTCAGTTCCGACTTGAAAACGGGGAGGGGCAGACGCTTTCTGTTTTCGATTTCCTCAGTAAACTCGATTTCAGCGCCCTCATATACTTCGCTTTCGCTGAAATAACAGTGGTAGTCAAGCTGTTTGAAGCAGTATTTTCGGTAGATTTTAAGCTGAACAAGGAAAATTACCAGACAGCCGACGGCGGCAATCAGAATTTCCATAGTTCTTCTCCGGGGACGGGTATTTCTGAAACAGTCTGCACTATAAGACTTCTCTTTTTGTCAAGGGCTGTGTTTTCGTGGGCGGAGGGGATAATGCGGTGAGATACGGTGTAGGGGATAACCTTTATAATATCGTCGGGTATCACATATTCTCTTCCGGACATAGCCGCAACCGCCTTTGCACCGTTGAGCGTATCAAGACACCCTCTCGGACTGATACCCAGTAAAAAGCGGCTGTCATTTCGTGTTTTTTCCGCAATGTCAAGGAGATATGCGGTTATGCAGTCAGCGGCGTGAATCTTCTTTACCTCGTCCATACATTCCCTTAGTTCAACCTCGTCTGCAACTGCGTTCAGCTCACCTATACGTTCTCTTCCAATCTCTCCGGAGAGGATTTTCAGCTCTGTTTCTCTTGTAGGATAACCGGGGGTAAGGCTCATGAAAAACCTGTCAAGCTGTGCCTCGGGCAGAGGGAATGTTCCCTGATACTCAAGTGGATTCTGGGTGGCTATTAACATAAAGGGAAAGGGCAGGGGATAGCTTTTTCCGTCAGCTGTGACCTGTCTTTCCTCCATACATTCAAGGAGTGCGGACTGGGTTCTCGGTGCGGCACGGTTTATCTCGTCCCCGAGGAGTATTCCCGAAAAGACCGGACCTTTTCTGAAAGTAAAGCTTTCGTTTTTCTGACTGTAAAAGTTCACACCTGTTATGTCAGATGGGAGCAGGTCGGGAGTGAACTGTATTCTTCCGAAAGTACAGCCGACTGATTTTGCCGTCGATTCCGCAAGTGCGGTTTTTCCTGTTCCGGGGACGTCCTCCATAAGAACGTGTCCACGGCAGAAGAGTGCGGCTGTGAGCATTTCGGCTGTTTCGTTTTTCAGGCTTACTGCCTTTTCTATATTTTCAATGATTCTGTCAGCGGTTTTCTGTATCATTTATTGTCCTTTCATACTGCTGAAAACTGGCTGTTATAAAGCTCTGCATAGAAGCCGTTTTGTGCCATAAGCTGTTCATGACTGCCCTGTTCTATAACATTGCCGCTTTTCATTACAAGTATAACGTCTGCGTTTTTGATTGTTGAAAGTCTGTGAGCGATGATAAAACTGGTCTTGCCCTTCATAAGCTTTTCAAAGGCTCTCTGGACACGCTGTTCTGTTCTGATATCAATGCTGGAGGTTGCCTCGTCAAGAATGAGTACAGGAGGATTGGTAAGCATTATCCTTGCAATTGAAATAAGCTGTTTCTGCCCTTGTGAAAGCTCTCCGCCCTCTTCAGTAATATAGGTGTCGTATCCGTCCGGCAGACGCTTTATAAAGCTGTGAGCGTGGGCGGCTTTGGCGGCGGCGGTTATCTGTTCGGGAGTGGCGTCCGGTCTGCCGTAGGCAATATTTTCAGCAACAGTACCGGTGAAAAGCCAGGTGTCCTGCAAAACCATTCCGAACATGGAGCGCAGGCTTGAACGGGTTATATCCTGGGTATTTTTCCCCGAAAGCTTTATAGTACCGCTGTTTATATCGTAAAATCTCAGCAGCAGATTGATAACAGTGGTTTTGCCGCAGCCGGTAGGACCGACAATTGCGATTTTCTGTCCCGGTCTGACTGTAAGATTAAAGTCGGTGATAAGGGGATTTTCGGGTACATAGGAGAAATTGACGTGGCTGAGTTCAAGAGAACCGTCGCACTCTGTCATAACTTCCTTGCCCTCGTCGGAGGATTCAGCCGGCTCGTCTATTACACTGAACACTCTCTGTGCAGAAGTGACAGCATTCTGCAGTTCGGCAATTACGCCGGAAATCTCGTTGAATGGCTTGGTATACTGGTTTGAGTAGGACAGAAAGCTTGTCAGCTGACCTACTGTGATTTTCCCCAGAAAGCCGATAGAACCGATAGCACTCAGCGCACCGGCAGTTCCTACAGCGGCATAGATAAGACCGTTTACAAAGCGTGTTGTAGGGTTTGTCATAGAGGAAAAGAAAATAGCTTTAACACCGCTTTTTGCCATTTTTGCATTGGTTTCGCTGAAACTTTTTTCAGCACGTCCCTCATAGGAAAATGCCTTGACTACCTTCTGATTGCCTATCATCTCTTCTGCAATGCCGTTTAACTTTCCACGGTGTTCGGACTGCTCCGTGAAAGCCTTTCTTGAAAGCTGTGTTATCTTTGCGGCAGTGAAAAGGGAAATCGGCGTAAGGACTACAACGATAAGGGCGATTTTAACACTTATGGTCAGCATGAAAACCAGTGTGCCTAAAATGGTCACAATGCCGCTGAAAAGCTGTGTAAAGCCCTGCAGAAGACCGTCTGAGATGATTTCAATATCGTTTACCGCACGGCTTATCAGTTCGCCCTTTGAGTTTCTGTCTATATATTTTAAGGGTACACTGTTTAACTTGTCAAAGAGTTCTGTTCTTATGTCACGGATAGTATTGTAGGAAAGTCTGTTTGTGGCAAGGGCAGTCAGCCACTGGAAAAAGGTGCTGACAAGGACAGTTGCGGCAAGTACTGCGGCAAGCTTTAATAGTCCTTTAAAATCAACGTTACCCTCTCCCACAATAAGGTCAACGCCTTTTCCTATAAACACCGGAACAAACAGCGAAAGCAGTACCCCCACAAAAGAAAAGACGATTGCGGCGGCAAGGTACATTTTATACGGCCGGACATAGCCTAAAATTCTTTTTAATGTTTTTATCAAAGGGTTCACCTCATTTCATCTGACAATTGTAGATTTCCTGATATTCCTCACAGCTTTCAAGCAGCTGCTCGTTTGTGCCTAAACCTGCCATTTCGCCGTCGTCAAGAACGAGTATTGAGTCGGCATTTTTCAGAGTTGTGGCACGCTGGGAAATCATTATCACAGCAGTATTTTTCAGATTTTCCGCAAGTGCTTTTCTCAGTGCAAAATCTGTTGCGTAGTCAAGGGCGCTCATGCTGTCGTCAAGTATTACTATCGGCGGTTCTCCCACAAGCGCTCGTGCAATGGTCAGTCGCTGGCGCTGTCCGCCGGAGAAGTTTTTGCCGCCCTGTGCAATATGGGTATCAAGACCGTCCGGAAGAGCACTTACAAAATCCCATGCCTGCGCAGTTTTCAGCGCCTTTATAATCTCATCATCTGTGGCGTCAGGCTTAGCCCAGCGCATATTTTCCCGGACAGTACCCGAAAACAGTGCGGCTTTCTGCGGTACAACACCTATTGAACTGCGCAGAAATTCAAGGGAATAGTCCTCAATATTACTGCCGAAAATTTTCAGAGTACCCTCAGTAATATTGTAAAAATGGGGGATAAGGTTTGCAAGAGTGGACTTGCCCGAACCAGTACCGCCGATTATACCCAGAGTTTCCCCACGTTTAAGGGTAAAGCTTATGCTTTTCAGGGACTCCGCACCTGCACCGGGGTAAGTGAAGGAGAGGTTTTCACATTCAACTGCCGGTGCGCTGAAATCAAATTCTGTCTTTGTACCGCCGGAGAGAGTAGGCTCAGTTTCAAAGACTTCGTTTATACGGGAGGCAGAGGAAGCCGCCTTTGTGAATACTACAATGAGGTTTGCGAGGACTACCAGCGCAAGCAGAATCTGGGTCATGTAGTTTACAAACGCCGTAATTTCGCCCTGTGAGAGATTTCCGGCGTCAACTCTTTTTCCGCCGAACCAGAGAATAGCAACAATGCTCAGATTCATTATCATGAACGTTACCGGATTGAGAATTGCGGAAATCTTTCCGGCAGTAATAGAATTTTCAGCAAGTTCATTGCTGGCGTCGTTAAACTCCTGCTTTTCCTTTTCCTGTTTGGAGAACGCACGGATAACTCTCACGCCCTCAAGGTTTTCTCTTGTGAGGAGAGAAATGCGGTCGAGATTTTTCTGTATCTTCTTGTACATGGGTACTGTCTTTTTCATAATTGCAACGATTATTACCGCAATAACCGGAGCGGCGATAAGGAAGATAAGTGACAGCTTGAAGTCCAGCAGCATAGCCATAACAGCCGCACCGATAATAAGAAACGGCGCACGGACAGCAAGACGTATGAACATATTTACACCATTCTGGGCGAGATTGGTGTCATTGACAAGACGTGTGGTGAGAGAGGACGTACCAAATTTGTCAATTTCCGCATGGGAAAATCGGTTTATGTGTCTGTACAGTGCATCCCTCAGCTCCGTGCCAAAGCCGTATGCACATTTTGCGGCAAAAAACTGGCAGGTGAGGGCAAAACCCAGTCCGCATATACCCAGCAGTACAAGCACTCCGCACATTTTCCACACATAAACTGAATCGTTGTTTTTTATGCCCACATCAATGATTTTTGCGGTAACAAGAGGGACGATAAGTTCAAATATTGCCTCAAGCAGTTTAAAAAAAGGACCTAAAACCATTTCCTTTTTATAGTTTTTCAGGAATCTCCTGAGCTTAAACATATAATTTAACACTCCTTCGCTGTTTATCATTATTATTTTACACCAAATTTCACAATAATGCAATGCTGGGAATAAAAAAGACGGACTATATCAGTTTGTAGTAGGTTGTAGTAGGTATGTAGTAGGAGAAAAACAGGACGTCCTACTACAATAAAACAGCGTAGTTATGGACTTTAAGGCACTTTGTAGTAACGTAGTAGGTGAAAATTCCCTGGAAGTATAAATTGAGTAATTATAACAGACAATGTATACAGACAGTACAGCCTAAGGAAAAAGAATAGAAAAACAGCCTACTACACCTACTACAAATCCCGCAAACGCCGTAGGTACGGGCTTTGAGCGTAGTAACTGTGTCCTGCTACAAGTATGTTTCTCCTACTACAACGGCTTAAAAAAAGACTGCCATACCGTCAGAAACGATACAGCAGTCAATAAAAAATATTATTCTTACTTTGAAATCAGTGCGAGAGTATCTCTTGCGATAAGCAGTTCCTCGTTTGTCGGGATTACCCATACTTCAACCTTTGAATCAGGAGTTGAAATCTTTGTGAGAGTACCTCTTACTGTCTTGTTGAGTTCGTGGTCAATCTTGATGCCGAGGTAGTCAACGTTTGTACATACGCCGTCTCTTACCTCCCATGAGTTCTCACCGATACCGCCTGTGAAGATAACAGCGTCAAGACCGTTCATAACAGCTGTGTAGGAACCGATAAACTTCTTGATTTCGTATCTTAACATATCAGCTGTAAGCTGTGCCTTTTCGTCGCCCTCGTGGATAGCGGCATAAATTTCTCTGTTGTCTGATGAAACGTGTGAAACGCCCAGGAATCCGCACTGCTTGTTGAGGTAGTTGCTCATTTCGTCAGGATTCATGTTAAGTTTCTTTTCAAGATATGTAACAGCGGAAGCGTCGATAGCACCGCATCTTGTACCCATGATGATACCGTCAAGAGGAGTAAAGCCCATTGAAGTATCAATTGACTTGCCGTTTTCGATAGCTGTGATTGAAGAACCGTTTCCGAGGTGGCATGAAACAACCTTTAAGTCCTTTAAGTCCTTGCCCATAGCCTCTGCAAGTGCCATTGAAACGAATCTGTGTGATGTACCGTGGAAACCGTATTTTCTTACATGGTACTTTTCGTAGTCCTCATAAGGAATACCGTACATATAAGCCTTTGGAGGCATTGTCTGGTGGAAAGCTGTGTCGAATACTACAGCCTGTGGTACTGACGGGTCAAAAACCTTCTTGCAGGCTCTCAGAGCAAGTGCATGAGCGTGGTTGTGAACAGGTGCAAGCTCAGCAAGTTCGTCGATTTTGTCGATTACTTCGTCTGTAACGAGAGTTGTTTCGCTGAATATTTCAGCGCCCTGTACGATTCTGTGGCCAACTGCTGAAATCTCAGACATACTCTTGATAACTGAAGCTTCGCTGTTTAAGAGTGTATCAACAAGCTTTTCAAAAGCCTCTGTATGTGTAGGGAACGGACAGTCCTCATTGAGAGTTCTTCCGTCGTGTGTTTTATGGGAAATATGACCGTCGATTCCGATTCTGTCGCAGTTTCCCTTTGCGATAACTTTTTCGTCATCCATATCAATCAACTGATATTTAAGGGATGAACTTCCGGCATTAACAACTAAAATTAACATCAGTAAAAACAACCTTTCTGAAAAAAATCTTATATAATATTGCTCCACCAATTAAACCTTGCTAAATTGGCGTAGCAATATTTTTATTTAAAGTGCCATTTTGCTCGTCACCAAAGGTGACAACCGCAAAATATGGCAAATAGATTTCGGCAAGTATTACTTGCCTTATCTATAATATTATATTACTTTTTCCGTGAAAAAGCAAGGGATTTTGTGAAAATTGTGATTATTAAGGCAGAATTTACAAGTTCCCGTCATGAGAAAGCAGTTTTCCGGAAGTGAGGTCTATCGCCGCCGCACCGAGTGGGGCAGTAATCAGAATGGCAAGTACTGCAATTGTGAGAACGAGATTTCCGCAGTCAAGCCCCATGGAAAGCGGTATCGAGCCGACAGACGCCTGGACAGTCGCCTTGGGGATATATGCAAGCATACAGAAAAGTCGTTCCTTAAAATTAAGCTTTGTTTTCAGCATACACAGGGATACCCCAAGCATACGGAAGAACATAACCGCAAATATAAGAGCGACTGCTTTGAGTCCGAATTTCATGGCATAGTCTATATTGACTTCAGCTCCCACAAGCACGAACAGTAGCAGTTCAGCGGCAACCCACAGTTTAGAGTATTTAGCCGAAAGCCTTTTTGCCTGAACAGGAGTTTTAAGGGTAAGCGCAATACCCATAGCCATTATTGCGATAAGTCCGGAAAAAGCAGGCTTTCCGAAATCCTCAAGAGTTACGAGGATAAAGGATACGCTCAGCGTGATAAGCAACTTTACTGTGTCACGGATATGTATTTTAGTGAATATTATGTGCAGTATAAGACCGGAGGCAATTCCGGCGGCGATACCCAGTATAATGGAAACCGGTATATCGGCAAAGGCGGAAACTGAAAATTCGCCGGTTTTCACAAGTCCGCAGAGAGAGGAGAAAAGGGTTATAACAAAAATGTCGTCCGCCGACGCTCCTGCCATGATTATCTGCGGTATGCCCTTGTCAGTACCGGTTTTGTTTTCCGTAAGCTTTATCATAGCCGGTACAACAACTGCCGGAGATACCGCCGCTAAAACTGCTCCGGCCAGCGCCGCCTCGGGTACTGTTATACCGAAAAGCTTCGGGGCGATGAGAACCATTCCGCATATCTCACACAATGCCGGAAGAAAGCACATAAGCAGAGCAGGTCTGCCGTTTTTTCTGATACTTTCAATATCGAAATTCAGTCCGGCACGGGTCAGTATAATTATAAGGGCGGTCTTTCTCAGCTGGGGTGATATTTCCATAACTGAACCGTCAATAAGCCCGAGAACGTGAGGACCCAGAATGATACCCACAATAAGCATACCCGCAAGGGGAGGGACTTTGATTTTCTTACATACCGAGCTTATGGCAAGTCCGGAAAGAATAATTACTGCAAAACTCAAAAGCATGGCTATACTCCTTTACATATAAAAAAGCCGACAGCTTCTGCGAAAAATCACAGAAGTCATCAGCTTAAAAAGCGGTTTCGGAAAAATCCGTGGGAGAACCTCATTCCCGTATGTATAGATGAGGCAAGTAACTCTTGCCGAAATCTATTTGCCATATTTTGCAGTTGTCACCTCTGGTGACGAGCAAAATGGCACTTTTAATATATTATCAGCTGTACATTTCTTCAAGCACCCATATGCCGTTTTCGTAAACTGCTGTGCAGTTGATAGTATACGGCTTTTCAACAGGCTCATCAGCAGGTTCTTCTATAGTTGTTTCAATATTGAAAGAACAGGTGTCTTCATTCTGCTCAACTATAGAAATGGTTCTGTTCTGCCAGTTGACATAATAACCTCTGCCGCCGTCCTTGCTTAAATCAATATAAAGCTCGCCGTCTTTATCAAGGTATTTCGGCTCGCCCTCAAAAGGATAGTTGTTCAGCAGCATATCAGCTGTGCTTTCGGAGTAAACGCTGTGGACATATTCTGAAAATGATTCATAGTCCGGAAAACGGCTGTCTGTAACCTTTCTTATGTATGAATTTTCATCTTCCCAGTTTATTTCTTCTCCGTCAGCTCCGATACCCTCGCAGGGCAGACTGCCAAGTACAAAAATTTTTGTCATGCAGTCGAAGTTCTTTTCGACAAGTTCATCAAGCATCTGAATCGAAACGCCTTCGGAAGCTTCGGAATCCTCTGCGGATTCGTCATTCTGGGAATCTTCCTCACTTGTTTCTGAAACTTCAGCAGTTTCCTTGTTGTCGGCAGTATCAGTTCTGGAGTCGTCATCAGGTTTTTCATCAGCTTCGGAACTTTCGTCAGCTTCAGTATCAGACATTGCAGATTCAGCTGTTTCAGCCATTTTGCTTTCTCCGGAAGACGAGTCACCGACAGGATTGCAGCCTACTGCAAAAACTGCCAGTACAGAAACTGTTAATGCTAATAATCTCTTTTTCATTTTGCTGTATCATCCTCTGTATCTTTATTTATGTTCACAGAAAAAATGTGAACACTTTCATATTATGACATATATCTTCTCATTTGTCAACATTTCCATAATATGATTACAGCCGGACTGAATTTACATATCCATAAAAAATCTTACAATTCCGGAAATTCAGCGCATAAATGGATATTATTCGTCCAAACTATTTTCGGAGGTGTTAAAACGTGAACAAAAATTCAAAATCAGTTTTAAGCGGAAAAGGCTTTTATGTCGCACTGGCAGTAAGCATCGCAATGGTTGGTGCGGCGTGTTATTTTGCATATACTCAGACGGCAGATAATATTTCGGGAAAGCTGAAATCGTCCGTAAGTTCTTCTGAAACGGAAAAAGAGGCGGCGGAGATTAAGACGGACATACCTAAGGTTACTCTTGCCCCGTACACTATGGAGGAAACCGTAACCGAAACTGAGCCGGAAACGGAGTCCTGCGAAGACGAGGAAGATGAACAGTCGGAAGAAACCGCAAAGCCGGAGGAAAAAGAATTTTCCATGCCGGTTGAAGGGGAAGTGCTCAACGAATTCAGTAACGGTGAGCTTGTGAAGTCAAAAACCACAGGCGCATGGCAGACCCATAACGGAATTGATATTTCAGCAGCGCTGGGTGATGTTGTGCTTTCCGCAGGTTCGGGAACAGTTGCGGCGGTTGACAACGACCCTCTCTGGGGTATTACTGTTACAATCGACCACGGCAACGGCATTATCACAAGATACAGCAATCTCAACGAGGGTGTTACTGTACAGGTGGGACAGGAGGTAGGCAGCGGCGAGGAAATCGGTGCTGTAGGCGAAACTGCTGATATTGAAACATCAGAAGAATCACATCTGCATTTTGAAATGGTGAAAAACGGTTCCTATGTAAATCCGCTTGAAATCATAGGCTGACAGTCTGCAAAAATAAGGTGGCGCCCTTCCCGGACGTCACCTTTTAATCGTTTCCAAGAGTATATAAAACCGGTTCGAATATAACTCCCTCAGTTAAGGGTGCTCCGGATTTAACCGTGTATTTTATCGCATCTGAAATAAATTCTCCGGCGTCGCTGACAGCCTGCACGAGAGTTTTCCCTTTAAGAATCATTGCGCATACCACAGACGCAAAAATATCTCCCGTACCGGAAAAGACCTGTTTTTCACGGATAATATCGCAGAATGTAAGATTACTTCCGTCATAGACCAGATTTGTCATGACGTCTTTTCTTTCAATTCCCGTCAGAACCACCTGTCCGCCGCAAAGTTCAGACAGACTTTTAATAAGCTTGTCTGCGGTTTCATCGGAGATATCCTCGCTGGTGTAGGGAATACCTGTCAGAAAACAGGCTTCTGTAATGTTGGGCGTGATAATATTACTGTGAGCAATAAGTCCTCTTATAAGGCGGCACATTTCTTCGGTGTATGTAGCGTAAAGCCTGCCCCTGTCGCCCATAACAGGGTCAACTATTACCTTTACAGACGGATTTTTCTTTTTGTGGGACAAAATAAAGTTCTGAGTAATGTCTATCTGATCGGGTGAGCCTAAAAATCCGCTGTAAATACCGTCAAACTCAATGTTTCCCCAGCTTTCAAGATACGGAGGCATTGTTTCGGTCAGGTCATGAAAATAGAAGTCGGGGAACTGTGTGTGCTTTGAAAGTACGGCAGTCGGCACAGGGCAGACCTGTACTCCTGCGGCGGAAATTACTGAAATGGCCGTAGTCAGCGAGCATCTTCCGAATCCGGAAAGGTCGTTTATACACGCAGCTCTGGGTATTCTCATTGTTCGTCCTCCCCGTTTATTATAAACGAATAAATACTGCTTTTGGAAAAACCTGTTTCCTTTGCGGCTTTTTTGCAGGCGTCTGACAGCTTTTCTCCCTCGCTGACATACTGCTTTGCAAGCTGTGCGGCGGTTTCAAGGGTAAACTCGTCTGAAAGCGACACAGGCTTTGCACCCTCAACAACCAGTACATATTCGCCTTTGGGATTTCTGCTCTGATAATATGTTATCGCTTCAGAAACAGTCATTCTCAGGACTTCTTCATGGATTTTGGTAAGCTCACGGCAAAGTGAAATTTTCCTGTCCCCGAAATATTTCAGAAAATCCTGCAGAGTGTTCATAAGCTTGTGTGGTGCTTCGTAGAAAATCAGCGTTCTTGTTTCATTCTGAATACTTTCAAGATGGTCATACCTCTGCTTTTTGTTCACTGACAAAAATCCCTCAAAGGCAAAACGAGAAGTGTTCAGTCCGGAAACGGCAAGTGCAGAAACCACAGCGCTCGGTCCGGGGACTACCCTGATGTCAATCCCGTGCTCTGCACACATTCTGACAAGTACTTCGCCGGGGTCTGATATGCAGGGCATTCCGGCGTCTGTAACGATTGCGGCGTTTTCACCGCTTTGTATTCTTGCGATAATATTAGCGGCACAGCTTTCGGTGCTGTGTCCGTGATAGCTTACAAGGGGCTTTTTTATCTCGTATCTGTTTAAAAGCTTTAGTGTCACACGGGTGTCCTCAGCGGCGATAAAGTCCACTTCCTCAAGGGTTTTAAGCTGTCTGAATGTTATATCGTCCATGTTTCCTATCGGCGTACCCACAACATAAAGTGTTCCCATCAGCGTCAGTCCTCCTTTTCAAGTCCGGCGGAATAGATAGCCTGAACCTCGTCTGTATAGCCGTTTTCGTTCCATATGTAAAGCTGCGGCATTATGTTCATAAACGGCTTTGAGCCTTTTTTGCCCTCGATAAGAAACAGCCACGGCGCAGTGGACGGATTCTTGCTGACAAACCGCAGTCTTTTCGGCTCAATGTTGTTGTTTTTCATAGCGGAGATCACGTCGGCAAGTCTTTCCGGACGGTTGCAGATACAAAGCCTGCCTCCGAATTTAAGCAGTTTTTCAGCGGCGGCGCACACGTCGTTTATGTCGCACAGTATCTCGTGCCTTGCAATTTTGTGAGCGTCAAGCTCGCTTTCTATCCCCGCCTTTGCCGCCTTGTAAGGAGGATTGCAGGTGACAAGACTGCACTTTCCCAGCGGTGCGCCCTCCCACAGCACCTTTAAATCAGCGCATACCGGAACAATAGTGTCAACTCCGCTTTTTTCAAGGCTTATATTCAGCTGGTCGATTGCCTGTTTTTGTATATCAACGGCGTAGGTCACAGCCGGCGGATTCTTTCTCTGCATTATCATCGGAATTATTCCGCACCCTGTGCCTAAATCGCAGGCGGTGTCCTTAGCTTTGTACTCTGAAAAATGGGTCAGCAGAAAAGCGTCAGTACCGAAACCGTGTTCCTCGCTGACGCATATATGCAGTTTTTCAGACAGCTTTTCAAAATTCATATTCAAACAGTCCTCCAGATACTAATGTTAGGGAGCAATTCTTTTCATTATCTCCAGCGCAGTTTTAATGCCGTCAACTGCCGCCGACATTATCCCTCCGGCATAGCCTGCGCCCTCTCCGCAGGGGTAGAAATTTTTAAGTGATATACTGTTTCTGTTTTCCGTACGGCTGATTCTTACCGGCGAGGAAGTCCTCGTTTCCGGCGCGGTCATAAGGGCAGACTGGTCGCCGAAACAGTTCATTTTACGGGAGAATACACCCAGTCCCTCCTCAAGCATATCAGTCACAGCCGCCGGAAAGATTTTTCTGAACTCGCATGGCATAACTCCTCTGTCGTAGGTCGGTTTGATGTCCGTATCAATGTCCGGCTTACCGTTTAGGAATCCCCTCACAGTTGTTGCCGGAGCGGCTTTTCCGTCTGTCAGCCTGTATGCGTTCTGCTCGATTTTTCTTGCAAAATCCACTCCGTCCAGCACTCCTCCTCCGAAATCCTCCGGTGAAACAGATACAGCCACAGCTGCATTTGCGTTCTCTCCGTCACGGGCAAACTCGCTCATGCCGTTTGTGACAACAGTTTTCTCCTCGCTTGCCGCCGGAACAACGTGACCGCCGGGGCACATACAGAAAGTGTAGACACATCGTCCGTCCCTGCGCCTGTGGGAAAGCTGGTATTCTCCCACCGGCAGAAACGGGTTGTCAGCGTATTTTCCGTAAAGGCTCTCGTTCACGGCCTTTTGCTTATGCTCGATTCTCACACCAACAGAAAAAGGCTTTGGCTCCATGAAAATATTTTTCTGTGCCAGCATTTCAAAGGTATCCCTTGCGGAATGTCCCACAGCGGCAACAAGGGCGGCAGTCTGCGTTTCATTGCCGTTCCAGACCGCTTTTGTGACCTCTCCGCTTTCAGTAACAATATCGTCAAGCCTTGAACTGAATTTCACTTCGCCGCCCGATTCGATTATGCGGTTTCGTATGTTCTTTACGATTTTTCGCAGATTGTCAGTACCGATATGCGGCTTTGCTTTTATGAGTATTTCCTCCGGTGCGCCGAACTGAACAAACCGTTCCAGAACGTATCTGCAAAGCGGGTCGTTTATGCGTGTTGTCAGCTTGCCGTCAGAGAACGTACCTGCGCCGCCCTCTCCGAACTGGACATTCGATTCCGTATTAAGCTCTCCGCCTGCCCAGTACCTTTTAACGCTCTCAACACGGCTTTCTGCGTCCTCACCTCTTTCAAGGATAAGCGGACGGTAGCCGTGCTCCGCAAGAACAAGTCCGCAGAACATTCCGGCAGGACCGAATCCGGCAATAACGATTCTGCCGTCAGCCTTTTCGCCGGAAATTTCCGGACTGAAGATTTCCTTTTCGATGTGTTTCACATTGGCTGACTTAAAAGAACTTTCCATGTCCTTGTCCGCAAGCTCTGCAAAAACTGAGTGTATAAAGTGGATATCGTTTCTTTTGCGGGCGTCAAGAGAGGTCTTGTAAATACCGCTCCGTATGACTTCTCTGCCGGAAATACCGGCTTTTTTCAGTCCTTTTTTTATAACAGAGCCGCTGTCCTCGCTGAGCTCTCCTCTTATATTGTTTATGATAAGCGGCATTTTAGTTTCCTCCGTTTTTTATTCATCAGCCATGTCAGTTCTGAAAGGCGCAAGAGGTATTCCGTTTTTGCCGAAAACATTGACTTCCATGTAATTCGTCCATGCGTATCTTACATACTTCGGCACTTCCACCTTATCAGACTTAACAAAAATCCTGTCGCCGTTCACTTGTGCGACTGCCTTGTAAAATACTTTATCAGCACCGGCAATTTCAAAACCGACAGGTTCACCCTTTACGTCAAAACCGTTCTGCGCATGGTCAAATAAAAGCTCAGCGCCGCCGTCATGGTAAATAAGTGAACGGTAAACAGGACCGAAAGCGTCGGTAGTCTTGTCATTGTAAACGTGATACAGCGCCTGTAAGCCAAGTCTTTCCCCCACAGGCTTTTTGTCTGTCGGGTGGATATTGTTGAATTCTCCGCACTCGGTAATGACCGCAATTCCGGTGTTCTTTACCGTTTTGTACGCTCTCATCTGTGCCTCACGGATTTTGCACCAGTTTTTTCTGTCGATATCGTCCCTGTACTTGAACATCGGCAGCTGAACCATGATAAACGGCAGTTCATCGTCGTTCCAGTCATGACGCCAGCAGGCGATAAGGCGTGTTAAAAGGGTGTAATAGCTGTCAGGTCTGTGGTCGTCAGATTCGCCCTGATAATAGAGAAATCCTCTGATTGTATAGGGTGCAACCCTTGAAATCATTGTTTCGTGCAGACCGCAGATTCTGAACGGATTTTTTATACCCATAGGTCCGGGCCAGAGGTTTTTGCCGCATATCTTCTGCACCTCGTCCCAGCTGATATCCGGATTTTCAGCATAGCATTTCTGCGACTTTATATTCCATTCCGCATCATAGCGGAAGTATTCGTCGTACTCTTCAATCATCTGCCGGTCAGTCTTTCCGTTGACTGCCTTGTCGTATTCGTCAATGTAAGGAGCGATTTCCTCAACCCCTCCGAGATATTCACGGCTCATCCATGCCGAAGCGGAAGTACCGCCCCAGTTGCAGCCGATTATTCCCACAGTTACACACAGTTTTTCCGAGAGCATCTGTGCAAAGTAAAAGCCTGCCGCTGACCATAGCTGTGAGGATTCTTTTCCGGCGGTCTGCCATGAGGAGTTTTCTTCGGCACGGTAAAAGTCTTCGTCCATAAAGCCGTTTTTAGGGGTATAGTAAAATCTGACATTGGTTTTATCAGAGAGATTTTCAAGGACTGTCTGTCCGTTTTTGTCATTGCGGAGTTCAAATTCCATGTTGGACTGTCCTCCGGCAAGCCACACTTCGCCAACCATTACATTTTCAAAAACGAGTCTGTCCGTCCCGTCCTCAACGGCCATTGTGTAAGGACCCCCTGCATTCATCGGAGGGAGAACGGCTGTCCACTTTCCGTCTGCAATTTCCGCATTTACTGATGTTCCGTCTATTGAAACCGTGACTTCTGAGCTGTCTGTTGTTCCGAAAATATTTATATTTTTATCACGCTGCAAAACCATGTTGCTGCTGAATACTGCTGCTGTTTTTAGCATAGTAAAACTTCCTTTCACCATAAAAACTACATTATACATTATGAACCATAAATAAAATTTTGTCAATGGAAATGCAAAAAAAAGCACCGTAATTAAACGGTGCTAATAGAGAGGGGGATCACGGCGGCCTGCTGCCGCTATTAAAGGCCTTATAAAAGACCAATGAAAATGTCAGTTTAAATGGTCAAAGGAGAATTTTTCTTCAAATGACCTGTAATATACCTGATTATTGAAAATATTACTGCTGCACACAGAGCAGATAAATTCTTTGTTTATTATTATCTGCAAAACCGAAAGGTTATATTCTGAATTTACAGTAATATGATTGTTTTCGATAATAAATTCCGCTTTTTTCAGCGGATAGGAAAGTCCTTTTCCTGTTGCCTTTACAAGACTTTCTTTGAGAGTCCACAGCTGGAAAAAAGCCGTTTCGGGCGAGCTGCTTTCCCTTACAAATTTTATTTCACGTTCTGTAAAGCATCTTCTGAGAACGTGTTCCGGAAACTTCCGTATCTTTTCAGCGTCAGCACCAATTGGCTGTGTCGCTGTTGCACATACTGCAAGTTCTTCGCAGTGGCTTATATTGAAGTGGAAGCTGCAGTCATCTTTAAGGGACGGCTTTCCGTATTTGTTGTAAACAAATTCCTGTCTGCTTTCGGGAATACCGTTTTGAAGCAGCGCCGAGCGGAGCAGCTTATGTGCCTCCGCCCTCACTGCATTTCTGTGTGATACTCTTTTGTCGCCCTCAGAATATGCACACTTCTTTAAATATAGCATTAAATCAGCCTTTTTTAGCTGTTGTCTTTGGAGCTGTCTTGGCTGCCTTTGTTGATTCCTTGGCTGTTGTCTTAGCTGTTGCTTTCTTTGCAGCAGTCTTTGGTGCAGCTGCCTTTGCAGGAGCCTTCTTTGGTTCAGCAAGACCTATGATGGCTGGTGTTTCATCTTTCTTTGCTGCTGCCTTTGTTGTTTTGGCAGTTGTTTTTGCAGCTGTTTTTGTAGTTTTAGCAGCAGTCTTGGCAGGCTTTTCAGCTGTCTTTGCTGTTGCTTTCTTAGTTGTTTTCTTGGCAGCCTTCTTGTTGTTTTCAATGATAGGCTGGATTGAAAGTGCCTTTGCGATATCGCCTGTTACAGTAAGCTTTCCGCTTTCAAAAGCTGCAGCCGGATCAAGAGCGCCGCTGAAAAGGCTTAAAAGATCACTGCCGTCAGCTGTTAAAACAGCGTCATTGTCCTTGTAGTCAAAAGGCTCGATAAAGAGTTTTCCGTCAAGGATCTCTGCGTAGAAAATACCTTCACCTTCGCCTGTTACGTTGAACTGTAAAGCGAGGTGTCCTTCATAATTGCTGACATCAGCAGAACCAAATTCTTCTTTTGCTTTCGCAACGATTTCTTCGTAAGTCATAAGTAATCCTCCTGTTTTGTTTTCACAAATATCATTATAGCATATTATCTTTACTTTTTTGTTATATTATATTTATATCACAGCCGGATTTTAAAGTCAATTGCCCAAGTGTAGATTTTTTTTGAGTTTCAATTTGTTTTTTCTGTTAAAAATCGCAAATTTCGCAGTAAAATAAGGCTTTTTGGGAATTTTACGATTAATTTTTCACAAATTAAAAAGTCATGTTTTTGAATTACTGGTTAATTTGACAGATATTTTGATTGTGCAAAATGACGAAAACGCAAGCGTTTTTTTGTGAAATACAACATTTTTTTCTTTGAAACTTGCGGTAAATCAATGAAAACAGGACTTGTACAATTTGCTGTCACTTTAAAATGAAAGCACAAAACCGCCTCTGACTCAAATCGTCAGAAACGGTTCTGCAATGTATTCTTTTGTATTTAGTCACCAAATGAAATGCCGAGATTTTTTGCAGTTGTAACCAGCTGGTCGTCCGGGGAAACAAACTTTGTCTTTCCTGCGATATCCTCAAGCTTGTTTGAGGTTATCTTTCCGCCTATCTTGGCAACAGTCCTGCCGTATTTGCCCTGTGAAATAAGCTTTGCGGCATGAACGCCGAACTGGGTCGCAAGGATTCTGTCATAAGCGCTCGGACTTCCGCCTCTTAACATATGTCCCGGGACGCAGACTCTTGTTTCAAGTCCGGTCTTTGACTGAATCTGTGCGGCAATTCTGTTTGTGGCAGTAACGATACCTGCCTCTGCTCTGCGCTTTGCTCTTTCCTTTTTCTTCATGGCAGCCTCGTCCTTGTCAAAAACGCCCTCGGCTACAGCTACGATAGAAAAGTTCTTGCCGCTTTCGCTTCTCTTGACAACCGATTTGCATACCTTGTCAATGTCATAAGGAATCTCCGGAATAAGTATTATGTCAGCGCCTCCGGCAATACCGGCGTTGAGAGTCAGCCAGCCTGCCTTGTTTCCCATGATTTCGCAGAGGAGTATTCTTGAATGGCTGTTGGCTGTGGTGTGAAGTCTGTCGATTGCGTCGGTGGCAATATCAACGGCTGAGTGGAAACCAAATGTAACGTCTGTGCCGTAAATATCGTTGTCGATAGTCTTTGGCAGACCGATAACGTTAAGTCCCTCGCTTGAAAGCAGCTGGCTTGTCTTGTGAGTACCGTTTCCGCCGAGAGTGAGCAGACAGTCAAGCTTCTGCTTCTTGTAGGTTTCCTTCATATTTTTTACCTTGTCAACGTTGTCTTCGCCTATGACCTGCATCATCTTGAACGGCTGACGCTTTGTTCCGAGAATAGTGCCGCCTCTTGTGAGAATACCTGAAAACTCGTCAGGGTGCATTTCACGGCAGAGGTTGTTTATAAGACCATAGTAGCCGTTGGCGATACCGATAATTTCAACGTTATCTTCTCCCATCATTTCGTAACAGGCTTTTGCAACGCCTCTTATAGTTGCGTTAAGACCGGGGCAGTCGCCGCCGCTTGTGAGAATTCCTATTCTTCTTTTCATACTCCTTTGACCATCCTTTCACTTTATATTCCGGATTTTGAATAGATTTTACATAGATTTAATTTGTTTAAAATCAATCAAGCTGATAATGCTATTATAGCAATTTTTATTGAATTTGTCAATAAGAAATAAAATTTACGCTGAGAAATCATCTTTAATCTTTCTTCTTAATAAATACAACCTTTCGTAGGGGCGAGCATTGCTCGCCCGTGATACCGAACAATTTTTTATCGGGCGACCAATGGTCGCCCCTATGAAAACAATTGTATGAATTTATGGTGTGTTAATCAGATTTTATAAAAAAGAACACAATTATTTTTCACCTTTCACAGAATATTCACAATTATATAGTATACTATACATGAGCCAAAACAAAATTAAACAGGAGGCGTAAAATTATGAGCAAAATCCTTATTGTAGATGATGAAATCAATATCCGCAGAGTTGTCAGGGAATATGCAGAGTTTGAGGGCTATGAGGTTTCAGAGGCTGAAAACGGCATGGAAGCTGTGGAACTTGTAAAAAACAACGACTATGACCTCATTGTCATGGATATAATGATGCCAAAGCTTGACGGCTTTTCCACCTGCAAGGAAATAAAAAAGTACAAGTCGATTCCGGTCATAATGCTTTCTGCAAGGGGCGAGGAATATGACAAGCTTTTCGGCTTTGAACTGGGTATCGACGATTACGTTGTAAAGCCGTTTTCCCCTAAGGAGCTTATGGCACGAATCAAGGCGGTAATCAAGAGAAATACCCGTCCGGCAAGCGATGTTCCGGAAAAGCTTAAATTTGACGGCCTTGAAATAGACCTTGCCGGAAGAGAAGTCTATGTTGATGGTGAAAAGGCGTCAATGACCCCAAAGGAATATGACCTGCTTTTCTATCTCGTCAAGAACAAAAATCTTGCCCTTACAAGAGATAAGCTGCTGGAAGAGGTCTGGGGCTATGACTTTTTCGGTGACGACCGTACTGTTGATACTCACATAAAAATGCTCAGAAACAGTCTGGGTCCTTACAGAAAATTTATCGTTACTCTGAGAGGAATGGGATATAAATTTGAATACGGTCAGAACTAAACATCGCTGCGCCAGCCTTAAAGTAAAAATATGGCAGTATTTCATGTTCTTTACTGCGGTTGTATTTATACTCCTGTGGCTTTTTCAGATAGTCTTTCTGGAAAATTTCTATGAGGGAATGAAAATTTCAGATGTAAAGCAGAAAGCTGTGACCATTCTTGAACACTACGGCGAAGAAGACTACAGCGCCCTGCTTACCAACATGGCAATCAACAATGACCTTTGCATAGAGATAACCGACAAGTACAACAGAACTCTTTATTCCAAGGACGTTATGGGCAGAAACTGTCTGATACACGGTCCGAACAACATCTGCTATCAGTTTATACAAAAGCTTAAAGAAAGCGGAAAAAGGACGTTGTATTTCAAGGAATTCAATAATACAATTAACAGTGACACTCTTATTATGGTGTCAGCTATAGGAAGTCTTGAAGACCCGGAGGGGTATCTTGTTATAAACACACCTCTTGCGCCTATCGGTTCGACTGCGTCAATCATTAAAAAACAGCTTGTTATAATAACTTTCTATCTGCTTGTTTTAGGACTTATCATTTCTTTCTTTATGTCAAGGCGAATTGCCGACCCTATTACACGCATTACCAAATCCGCCGAACAGCTGGCGGCAGGAAAATATGATACAAAGTTTGAGGGTGGGGGATACCTTGAAATTCAGCAGCTTGCAAGTACTCTTACCTACGCCGGACAGGAGATATCAAAGGTGGATTCAATGCAGCGTGACCTTATCGCAAACGTGTCCCATGACCTGCGAACACCGCTGACAATGCTCAAAGCGTATGCTGAGATGATAAGGGACCTTTCCGGTGACAATCCGCAGAAGAGGAATGAACACCTTGAAATCATCATTGAGGAAACCGACCGTCTTGCACAGCTTGTAAACGATATCCTCGACCTTTCAAAGCTGGAGGACGGCAATCAGAAGCTTAACTACAGCGAGTTCAGCATTACCGAGGTTCTGGACGGTATCATTGCAAGATACAAGGGTATATCAAAGCAGTCTGACTACAACATTCACTATCAGCCGGACAAGGACGTTATGGTGAAGTGCGACGTTATAAAGATACAGCAGGTAATCTACAATCTGATAAACAACGCTATCAATTATACCGGTGACGACAAGCAGGTGTTTGTCCGTCAGATAAACAAGCCGGACTGTGTAAGAATAGAGGTTTCAGACACAGGCGAGGGTATTTCACAGGATAAGATAAGCCTTATTTTTGACAAGTACTACCGTTCTGAAAACCACAAGCGTGAAGTAGTGGGAACAGGTCTGGGGCTTTCAATCGTCAAGGCTATTCTGAAAAAACACGGCTATAATTTCGGTGTGTACAGCGTTATAGGAACAGGCTCGACATTCTGGTTTGAGATAAGCGATATTCTGCCCGATGATTTGTCGGAAGATGACGAAAAAGAGCAGAAAAAGTAAAAAAACAATTTCCGATTTCTTTCAAGTTGTTTTCACAGGGATTTCACATACGAATTATATAATACAGACATACTCATTAATGAGTATGTCTTCAATTTAACGTTTACCCCAGCGTTAAATTAAAAATCCCCAATAATCCCTATATCATGGCAAAAGCCTCCCTTTACGGGGGGTTTTTGTTTTGGAAAAATAAAATTAATTTTGCGGTTCTGTCCAGCGCTGGTCTTCGTGAATAACCTCAATTACATTACCGTCAATATCAATTTCGATAAAGCACTGATAAAACGCTCCGGAGCCTATTCTGATAAAAATACGGTCTCCCTCGCACTGGATTCCAAGGATATAATAACCTTCATCATTAAAAAAATCTTTTGCCGAGAAAATCATTGTATTTTCATTTTCGTTCATTCTGTAAATGTAGCCATGAAAGCCATTCCCTTCAGAATCTAAGCCATAGAGAATATAATCATCATAGAAATTAACTGCATTCAAATATAGCTTTTCAGACGAATCAAACCCGGGGAGAGTTTTAGCGTCGCAGACGACTTCATATTCATAAGTCGAAAGATTAAATCTGAAAAGCTTATCCGAATCTTCGTAATATGTATAATACATATATCCGTTATTTATAATTCCGATTTTGCCTTTGTCAAAGCTGTTGGTTTCTCCGGTTATAAGGTCATAATATGTAATACCTTGATTTCCGCTGTAATCATACCAGACTTTATCGTCATATATCACAGTGCTTCCGATATTATACTCACCGTCGCTTAACGAAACAACCACTTCTGTATTACTTCCGTCATTATCCATTCGGTAAACGGACGTATCATTTTCATTGCGTTCACAGTAATAAATATATTCATCTGTAAAATATTTGCGGCTGCTGAAAGGCAGGTCCTCTTTCTCTATAGGGGTCATAACGTTGTCTTCAAGTCTGTACAATTCGTTTTCTTTATCTCCCCAGAAATATTTTGAAAGATACAGCGAATTTCCCTCACGGCATATTACAGAACAATCCTCTGTTGCAGTTAAAATCTCCGGCTCACCATATCCTCTGTCAAGGCACAGAACATAGTTTGCACTTTGTCTGCCTCCGATTTCAACCTCATAGTATCTGCCGTAATCTGTGAAATATACAAAGCTTGTATTGCTGTCCATACCCCACTCATAAACCTCGCCAAGATTAAGCTCCTCCGCCATTGGCATATCAGTAACCGGCGGTGCTGTTTCTTTGGGTACGGTTTCTGATTCAGCTTGAGTTTCGGTTACCTTTTCAGTCGCAGGGGCAGTCTGTTCTGTTGTTTCCGGAACGCTTTCCGTAACATTTTCCGCTGTACTCGACTGCGATGATGATTCACCGGAATTACAGCCGCACATTACTGCTGTTAACGCAGCAAGACACAGTATAAATATTTTTTTCATAAATGCTCCTCATATTATTCATTTGTTCGGCGTAATGAAAGTCTGAAACAGTCTGTAATTTTATATAAAACAAAAGCGGCTCATTTTCAGAGCCGCCTTATTTATTAAGCTATTAGTTGATTAGCCCAGTTCAGCGAAGTACTTGATTGTTCTAACCATCTGGCTTGTGTATGAGTTTTCGTTGTCATACCATGAAACAACCTGAACTTCATACAGATCGTCAGCAATCTTTGAAACCATTGTCTGAGTAGCATCAAAGAGTGAGCCGTACTTCATGCCGATAACGTCAGAAGAAACGATAGCGTCTTCGTTGTAGCCGAATGACTCAGAAGCAGCAGCCTTCATAGCAGCGTTGATACCGTCAACTGTTACGTCCTTGCCCTTAACAACAGCTGTAAGGATTGTTGTAGAACCTGTTGGAACAGGAACTCTCTGTGCAGAACCGATGAGCTTGCCGTTGAGTTCTGGAATAACAAGACCGATAGCCTTAGCAGCACCTGTTGAGTTAGGAACGATGTTAGCAGCACCAGCTCTTGCTCTTCTCAGGTCACCCTTTCTGTGTGGACCGTCGAGGATCATCTGGTCGCCTGTGTAAGCGTGGATTGTGCTCATGATACCGCTCTGGATTTCTGCATACTTGTTAAGTGTGTCAGCCATAGGAGCGAGGCAGTTTGTTGTGCATGAAGCAGCTGAGATGATCTTGTCATCAGCTGTAAGAGTCTTTTCGTTTACGCTGAAAACGATTGTCTTGAGGTCGTTGCCTGCCGGAGCAGAAATAACAACCTTCTTAGCACCTGCGTCGATATGAGCCTGTGACTTGTCCTTTGAGCAGTAGAAACCTGTACACTCAAGAACTACGTCAACACCGATTTCGCCCCATGGGAGCTCAGCAGCGTTAGCCTTAGCGTAGATTTTCAGAGTCTTGCCGTCAACTGTGATAGTACCAGCCTCATCATCAGCTGTAACTGTGTGAAGATTCTCACCGATTCTTCCGCAGTAACCGCCCTGAGCTGTATCATACTTGAGAAGCTGAGCGAGCATTGAAGGCTTTGTAAGGTCGTTGATTGCAACTACCTCATAACCTTCTGCACCGAACATCTGTCTGAATGCAAGACGGCCGATACGACCGAAACCATTAATAGCAACTTTTACTGACATTGGAAAATTACCTCCTAAATATTTATATTATTATTGTACACTAATTTTAAATTTATTTCAAGTACTTTGACAAAAAAATAACCTTTTTTATTAATGAAAATGTTGTTACATCCAAATTTCATGATAAATCGACACAATTATTGTTATTTTTCTACAATTTTTTAGAAATGTAATTGTTTTGTTCTTAATTTATTCATATTTTTGTAGTATAATATAAGAAAAAGGATTTTTCAATCATATTATGAACGGAGGGAAGTATGGAAAACGAACTTGACACACTAAAAAATATTTTTTCACATTCTTCAGAAAATGTTTTTATAATGAATTACGAATTTGAGATTTTATGGCATAACAAAACCGAACTTTTAAATTTTTTCAGCGGTACTACATTCAAAGAACTTTTGGGAAAAGAAAACAGGATTCTTGAAAGCGGTGAATATTTTTTCACTTATAACGGACTGGAATTTTCGGGGCGGATAATCAATTATAAAGAGCAGCAGCTTTATGTCCTGCAGATGAGCGGCGATGATGTGATGTACGCAAGCATAAAATCCGGTGCGGTCAGAGAATTTTTTATCAATCAGGCAGCACAGGTAAGGCAGGCTGTGACCGGTATTTCCTTTGCCGCAAATATGCTCCGGAAAACCCTTGACGAAGCTGGTATACACGACAGGGAAAAGCTGCTTGACATAACAGCCGGCAACTGCTACAAGCTGCTTAAATCGGTGCTCAACACAACCGAGCTTATCAGATATACCGAAGATACGTCAGAGGCGGTGAAAATAGACCTCACAGACGCTCTCAGCGAATTTACTGAAATATGCCGAAGGATTTTAAAAGGGCAGATTGACATTGTTCTGAAAGCTGCTCCGGAGCTTTATATCAAAGCAGATACCGAAAGGCTTACAGCCTGTCTGCTTTCTCTGACGGTCCTTACAGGCAGGCACAATCCCGGCTGCAGTGTGATAATGCTTGACGCTGAGAGGGTAGGGGATAACGTTTCGGTTACTGCCTCTGCAAAGAGGGAGGGTGAAAAAACCGTAAAAAAAGTGTTCAGCGAGTTTGAAAGACTTTATGAAAATGAAACAGCAGATTCCGATTTGTTCGTTGTCTGCCGTTTCTGCCGCAGATTCGGCGGTACTGTTTTTATCGCTGACGCTCCGGAAACAGGTGGGAAGATTTACTCCCTTAAATTCCCGTCCTGCAATGATTCCGGAGGGACTACAAAATTCAGTTCATCAGTCCGCTCCTATCACGAGAACAAGTTTTCAAAATACCATATTGCACTTTCTGATATTGCGGAGATATATTAACCTGGTTACCCAAGTCGTTTCTGGAAATTTCCGCATACCGAATTGACATTACTGAAAGTTACAAAGGCATTCTTGTCATGCTTTTTTACAAATTCAGACAGGGAAATTGCCTCGTATTTTGATATGACTGTGTAGACAACGTTATATTTCTTTCCGGAATATGCACCTTTTCCCTCAATTATGGTAGCAGTCCTGTCAAATTTTTTCGTGATTTCTTCAATTATATCGGTTTTGTCTGTTATGATAACTGCCTCGATAAGTATGTTCTGTTCGTGGCAGCGGTCGGTAATCAGCGAGGAAATCACTACGAATATAAGCGAGTAAATAACTACTGTCACATCAAAAAGCAGACTGCACACAGCAAATACCCCGACATTAATTATAATAGCTATTTTTCCAACGCTCATTTTACTGCTTTTCTTTGACATATAAACGCCTAAAATATCCTGTCCGCCGCCGGATGCGCCCTCAGTAAGCATAAGACCAACGCCGTAGCCGGAAATGATTCCGCCTATGACAGCACCGGTCAGGGAGTCGATTGCAAAAAGGTCTGACGGCACTTTTATAAAAGTCATGAAAATCGTCTGTGCGGTTACACAGAGCAAAGTCTTCATAAAAAATTTCCGGCTTATTGCCCTGTATGCTATTATAAAAAGCGGTATATTGATGATATAGTATATTATACCGGCTATATCAATATTTTTAAAGGGAAGATTCAGATAGTCGATAAGCAGGGTTCTTATTATCTGTCCGACGCCGAGAAATCCTCCGCTGTAAAATCCGAGAGGGACAATGAAAAGGTTGATGCCAAGAGCGTAAATAAGTGCGCCGGCAACAGCTGTTACAGTACTTTTAATCTCATGTTTTGCTGTCATTTTCATAAACAAAATCTCCTTAACCGCTTTGTATTCAGGATAAATTCTATCACTTTGAGTGCATTGTGTCAATATAAAAAAGTTTTGACGGGTTTATAATTTTTTATTAACAGAAAATTCTGACTTTTCTGTTCTTTTTTTAATTGATGTAAAAATACCTCCTTTTTCAGTACAAAAGGAGGTATTTTATTACTTTGTCAGTTTTTTAAGTTCATAATTTCTCATGGAAAGTATAGCTATAACTGTGAGTGTAAACATTGAAAAGAACTGCCATTTAAGAATTGAATTGCGTCTTTGATATATTTCCGAATAGGGAAGTATTCCGGCTGCTATCATGTCATTATGCTTTTTATACTTTACAAGTACTCTTTTTCCGTCATATTCCGAAGAAAACCAGCCGCTGTCCTCAGAAAATTCCTCTGGCGTAAACTGGACTGCCGAGCCGTTAAGATAGCTGTCAGTATGACTTATATAGGTGTTTGTTGCTGTGTCAATAACAGCAAGGTGTCCGTGTTTCAAAACCGGCATCTGTGTAACTGCTGTTGAAAGCTCCGAAAGCTCCAGCTGCTGCTGATAGTTTTCAAGCGAGAAGCGAATCTGGATAATTCCGGGTTCATCAAGCCTTGACGAACCTGTTATAACCACCTTATTTCCGCCGGATTCGGACAATACTGCCTCCGAAAAGACCTTGTTGTCAATACCCCGCATAAATTCTTCCAGTACAGAGGTTTCTTCCACTGACATATCAGTACTGTATCGTATTATGCCGCTTTCATCAGAAACGTTTATAACATCAGCGCCTATTGCAACACGCAGTTCCTCAAATGATGTTTCATCATTAAATATATTTTTGTTTTTTGAAAGCATCATAGAAACAACTCTTGCCTTGGAACGATAGTTATTGTAGATTTCCTCAGTCAGCTTTTGCGATGACGCAGTTTTCTCGTCAATATTTTCGCAGACAAGTTCAAGGCGCTCGCCTATAAGCTTCCGTGCTTCAGAACGGTCAATAACTCCGACTGAATAAAAAGCCAGAAATGATATTATGGCCATACATATTAATGACGGTATAATAATTACCCTATAGTGACTTTTTTTCATTTATCCACCGCTTTCAGTACCTGTTCTGAGATAATACTGCACAACAGAAATTATGTAATTCCTTAAGGCAATACTGCATAATTATTGTCGTACAGATGCGCAGTCAGATTTTTGTCAGGCGAAGGTCGCCCCCCGGATTGCATAAAAAGCTCGCAGGCATACTGGCGTATGTCNNTAATTGTGCGGTGTTGCCTTAAAGCTTTTCAACGTAATCCTTTATTTTGCTGTAGGTTTCGTCACTTAGTATATGTTCGATTTTACAGGCGTCTGTTTCAGCTGTGTCCGGGCATACATCAAGGGCATTTATAAGAAATTTTCTGATATTTGTATGTCTTTCATAAACTGCCTCAGCACGCTGGAGTCCCATTCCTGTAAATGTGATTTGTCCGTTTGCATCAACATTTATATATTTGTTTGATTTGAGTATTCCGACAGCCCTGCTTATGCTTGCCTTGGAATAGTTAAGTTCATTGGCTATATCTATGGAACGGACATTGCCGTTTCTTCTCATGAGCAGTAATATTGTTTCCAGATAATCCTCTCTTGATTCAGTCTGATTCATAATGCCTCCCAGAATATTTTTATATAAGTAAATTTTAGCATGAGTACACTTAAAAGTCAATATTTATAAGGGATTTTCACGCAGAAATCAAAATTATGCAATAAAAAAATCGGATTCCATAAAATGAAACCCGATTTGTCCGGTGCGGTCACGCACCTGGCGTCCATAAGAGGATTCGAACCTCCGGCCTACCGCTTAGGAGTGACCTCGAAACTCGGTTGTAGAGTCACTTCCTGTACCCGATAATCCCGTATTTTCAAGGCTTTTTCGCACTTTGAGTGTTAAGTTGTGTTACGGAATTACTGCTAATTTTACCCCGTTTTCGACCGTCTAATTAGATGGGAATTAGCAAGGGGTTCGGATTTAGGGAAACGGTTATATTCCCACAAGAGAACGCCAAATGACGGCTAATCCCTCGGTTTGTTACCGAGTACCGTCTAACATACTGTATAATATTATAATCATTAAATGTGAATTTTTCAAGACAATAGAGCAAAAAGAAAACGGCAAGACCATTTGTGATCTTGCCGTTCTGCTTTGTATTTAGTTTCCTACACCGAGCAGGACTTTGAACTTCTGTAAGAAGTCGGGGTTTTGAACCATATAGTTTAGCATTGCTTCTTCGGTTATGCCTTGCGGCTCTTTCTTCGGCTCTACGGTCGCTCCGTTGACCTCTGACGGGTTTTTCCTTTGGTAGAAGGTTTCTTCAAACCTTTGTGCATTGAGCCGTCTATCCTCGTCTATGATGTGAGAATACACATCAGTAACCATCTTTACTTGTGCGTGACCGGAGTCGCCCTGAACAGACTTTATATCACCGCCGTTGAGCTTCAACTTGTAGGTAATACTTGAATGTCGCAAACTATGGAAAACTACGGGCGGTAGGTCGTTGTCTTTGATTAGTTTCTGCAATGCACGGGTGATGATTTGGCTCTCCATCGGTCTGCCATTTGCATTACAGAATACGAGGTTAAAATCTTGAAACTCGTCACCGAACAGTTCCTTGTATTCCTGAATTTCCTGATAACGTTCTTTGAGCATTTCTGCCACTGTCTTAGGTAGGAATACCTTTCGGGTACTTGTCTTTGTCTTAGGCTCTTTGAGAACTAAGGCGGTGTTTGTCCTTGCAAAGAAAGCCGGAAACTTGAGTATGATGCCTTTCTCATTCAATTTCTCAAGTGCATCACGGTTTACTCGTTGCAGTTCCTTATTGACGAATATAAAAGCTGTGCCGTTTGCTATGCTTGCATCGGAGATCTCAACACAATCCCAAGTCAATCCAAGCATTTCACCAACTCGCAAGGAACAAGAGAAAGCAAGGTTAATAGCAAGTCTTAATATATCGTCATCGCAAAGCTCAAGAGCCTTAAAGAGAGTGGGTGCATCCCATATATCACGAGCCTTGTGTTCCTCTTGTGGGAGCGTTGCATTGACACAAGGGTTCTTTGTCATCAGCTCCCATTTAACCGCCTGATTAAAGGCACTACGGAGCAGTTTGTGAACCTCTCGAACTGTGTGGCAAGACAGATACTCCGTATTCGGCTTGCGGTTGTTTACCACCCTCGATTTAACCTTGAGCAAGTTCTGATAATACTTTTCCATCATTCGGGTGTTCAGGTCGGAGAGCTTCACATCTCCTAAAATCGGGTTAATGTAATTGAAAATCAGGCTTCGTCTTGCTTCATAGGTAGACATTGCCCAAGTGTTCACTCCGTAAATCGAAGTGTAATCTTCAAGCAATTCCTTTACGGTCTTTGCTTCAGGAATAACAAGAGTACCTGACTCTTGTTGGAACTCGACTTCTGCTTTACGCCTTTTTGCTTCAGCGTTGGTCGCAAAGGTTTCCCATTTTTGTCGCTTGTCGCCCTTATCATCCGTGTAGGTGTAAACGACAGAGAATTTGTTTTTTCTTTTTACTATGGATGCCATACTGCACTTCCTCCTTACTTTGTATTACTGTCAAGCCAAGCATCAAAGTCTGACTTGAGAACTCTAACCTCTCTACCGATACGCACACTACGAAACTGATTTGTCCTGATAAGTTTTGTAGCAGAAGAACGACAGATACCGAGAATAGCCATTATCTCCGAGAGGTTATAACTCTTTTTGCCTTTGGGAACGCCGTTCTTCTCATTGAGCTTCTGACAATTCTTCTCTATCATAGAAGTCCTCCTTTCCCTCGACTATCTTGTAGTGGGTTTGACTTTTGAGCCATTCATAGAAAGTGGCTTTGTCGATCAGCAACCTTTGGCTGCTGTATTCGGTCTTAACTGACCTGAAATGTAATCTGTGTATCAGTTCATAAGCGGTCGCTTCTCTGATACCCAAGAGCGATGCCATTGTCGGAACGGTCATAGTCCTTTTGAGTAGTTCCGTTCCGGGCATTTCGCCGTTGACCTTCTTATAATGAAGTTGGTTTGCATACCATTTCTCGAAGCTCTCTATCATTACTCGCATTTTGCCTGCGACAAGCCGTGTTTCAAACTGTTCCTTATGAACAAGCCAATACGACTCTGTTTTGCATAAGCCGAGAGATCTGCCCATCTCCATTACAGACATACTTGTTTTGCTCATATCGTAACCTCCTTTTTCTGAGCCATATAGCCAAGCTGCTTTGCTTGGCTATATGGTACTCAAAATCGGAAGTTTTGTTAATGATGCGATTAGGTGTCATCGCATACTTGACAAGATTTACTCTTTTCATCAAGCCAAGCATCGAAACTCCTTTTTGAAATACGGATAATACCACCGATACGAACCGTACTGAAATAACCCTTTTTCACGATAGCGTATGCGGCGTTTCTTCCTATACCGAGAATATCCTGAATTTCCGCAACGGTGTAGGTTCGCTTCTCATAGGAAGGGGGATGTGTCGTAGTCTGTCGATTTAAGTCGGCAACCTTATCTTCAAACATCTAAACCACCTCCGCCATTATTAGATCTTTTGGTACGCTTCGTGATTAAGTAATCGTATCCGTAGCCAACCTGACACTTATCGCACGGCTCTTTTTCGACCTGTAAAGGATCTACTCGTCTAAGAATGTTCTCCGGTACGCTGAAGAACTCTGCACGGCACTTCGGACAAAGGCTGAGAATATATCCCGTGCGGATAGGCTTTCTTTTTCTCATAAGTTGGAACTGATAACGGATACCGTCTTTGATTTTGGCGATTGTTTCTCCGTCCTCAATTCTGCCTACATAGGAAATCAGTTCTTCGGCTTTGTCGATAGTTCTTATCTGCTCAAGCATTACCATTGACGGCTCGTTGAGTCCACAATCCGTTTCCAACGGAATATGAGAAGCAATATCTTCTCTTTTACGAACCGATGTAATAACTGCCACTACGACCGTAGGACTGCTGCCGTTCAGTTTATTGGTCTGCACGACCAATACGGGGCGTACACCACATTGAACCGAACCCTTCATTTTGCCGAGATCACAAGTATAAATCTCGCCCCATTTGATTTTAGATAAGTCTTTCTTTTCCATCTGTAATACCTCTCAATGATTTATTTGAAGGGATTACAAATAATTAGTCCCTTCACTAATTCGCACTGAGAGAGGTCAATCGTTCACCCTAATCAGAAAACTTTTTACATTTTCGATTGCAGAAGCAACAGATTTATGGGCAGCACTCTTAGCTATCCCTTCTTTTTCAGCGATCTTCGCATAACTCATATTCTCAAAGAAGAACATTTGCAGTCGTCTTTTTTGAATAGGGTTAAGTGATGCGATAGCTTGTTGTAATCTTTCGTACTCGAATTGACGCATCAACTCATCTTCAAGACTGTCCTTAACAATCTCAGCGTGATGAGCTGCTACTAAATCATCGTCATAATCGAAGGGTTCTATCGTTCTGTAGGCTCTCATTCTGTGCTTGTTTTCATTCCTAATGTAATGGTCACGTACTTCACCAAAGGAACGAGATAGAACGATAAACGGTCTTAACGGAGCAATTTGCTCTGCGTATCTTTCATTCAGTTCTTCTTCGGTTAAGTCGGTTATAATAATCCATTTTTCAATACCCGTATAGCTCGGATATTCTCTTTTGGTGCTGACTACCTTGCAGTCAATGTAAAATTGCTCATCAAGAGCAGAAATAATAGTGTTGTTCATTCCTTAATCTCCTTAAATTTTGAATTTGGGTAGTTTTCAAAATCTGTGGAGATCAGGGATATTTGGCAAGTAAACAATGCCAACCGCTAAATAAGAACATAAAAAGAGCTTCCTTTCTGATTTCTCAGCCGGAAGCTCCTTTGTTTGTCTGCCAAATGAAAAAGCCACCGGCAAGACAGAATTAGCCTATGGCTATCTGTCTTGTCGGCAGCCTCTCATATTAGCGTTTAGCAGGTTTGGTATAACGTACCGATAGTATTTCAAAGCAACTGACCTGATAAGGAATTATGCAGTCTGTTTCACCTCAACCTTACCGTCGTGTCGCCGTATTCAATTTTTACTGTCTATGGGGCAAACTTGCCGCCCATTGATATAGAGCTTTGCAAACGGTCAAGCGTTCCTCAAGAAGCTCGTAAACGCCGTGTTTGGTGTATTCGTAGCGTATGGTGTTTTCCTCGTCCCACCAAAAGCCATCAGGCAGAGGCACGGGAAACTCTTGACGGCTTATCCCATCAAAAGAGATATAGAAATAATCGTCAGGAGCGATATACAACGCTCTAATCGGAAGTTCCTCGTTATCCGTTTTCTCTGTCTTAACCAATCCACCAAGTCCTTTTGCAGTTTCTTCAGAAGTGGTAAAGGCTTCATTCAAAGAAGTGAACGGGTGTCCCGAACAACAAAAGGTTGTCCTATATCCTTTGAGATTGAGTTCACGAATAATCGGTGCGATTACTTCGTCAAGCTCTATCTGTTCATTATGAAAGCCGTCTATATTTGACTCTGCCCATAACTCATAGGTTTTCAAATCCATAAATACCATTTCTGTTACCTCACTCATATCTTACTTGCCCAACGGGGGCATATATATCAATTCGGTCGTGTCTGCGACCTTTCTGAGTTCTTACTGCAACAACCTTGCATTTCTTGCACTCATACTTTATCTTACCTTCATCATTCCGATAGCCGTAATTCAAATGCCCACAATTTGAGCAATACATCGGGATCGGAGTCCATACATCATTTTTCAATTACATCACCTCATCAAGTTACTTGCCGTACACATCGAGGTTTTGTAAAAACAGAGTAATGGGAGTGTCTTACGTGGCAACTCTGCTTTTACCCTCAACGAACCATTTTCCGTTTTCCTCATCGAAAAGATAAGTTTCCTGACCGCAAATCATTACGGTGTAACGAAGTCCCGTACCACCGACTTTTGTAGAAGCGGCTCGGCAACATTGCTTCACTCTGTCAATTTCATAAACCTCGTCATTTTCAAACTTTATACTCTCAGGTCGGCAAGTACCGTCAATCAGGTGTCTTGCTCTTACCTCTACATATACTTTTCTACGATCTTCCATTGTCTTGTTCTCCTATCAATATTGATTTATCGCCATAAGCACTTTACCAACGAAAGTAGCTTCTGCGACTTTATTTCTTGAAAGTTTGTATTGGGGCGAAATATTCGCCTTGTACTTGAACACATTAAGCAGACCTTCTTGGAACTTGCCACTTGTTTCAATAAACAAGATCGAACCCTCTACAATTCCTTCATTCAAAAAGTTGTTATCTCCGTTTGCGGTTAAGCAGATAATCTTATCTGCTTTCTCATACCCGTTGCAGCCGAGTATTCCCATATAACCGCAAGGAACGTGTTTGTCTGATAGAACGATGCTGTTCATCACAACCTCCTAACTCAACATTCCGGTTGGCATTGTGAGTTCTGCCTTTTCAGGTGGCAACCTTAAATTTTGACAGAGGACTGCATTTTTTATGCTGTCCTTGCCGAACCGCTGTCGGATCGTTTCAATACATAAATCGAGCTTTTCCAATTTCTCAATTCTCTCAACATTGGTAAACAAATCAATCTGTCGGGGCGTGTCTTGTGGCACTAAATTGATTGCTTGAATGGTGACAGAACGAATTGGATTTCTCCAATCATACCTTTTCTCAAACAAACTGAAAGCAGTTTTGGCTATGAGCATTGGGGACTGTGTAGGCATATCCAATTTCATTTGCCATTGTTTAGAGAAAAGCGTGTTATCTCGTATGTGAATAGCG
>DBQM01000016.1:81615-87484 GCA_002305725.1 Ruminococcus sp. UBA1394
ACAAGGGAGTGGTCATTACCATTTGCATATTGCCATAGGGCAACACCATTTTTTCCGAGCCGTCTTTTAAGAAAGTCAGGATCGGTATTGGCTAAATCTCCGATGGTTCGTATGCAGTAGCTATCTAATACACGCTGCGTTGCCCGACCTACACCGAGCAAGTCCGCTGCGGGGAGTCCCCATATCTTATCTCTAAAGGTGTCTTTTTCAATTACGGTTACGGCATCAGGTTTTTTCATATCTGAGCCTAACTTGGCGAAGATCTTATTGAAAGAAACACCAACAGAGATAGTCAAGCCGAGTTCAAACTTGATAGTTTCTTTTATCTCGTTTGCAACTTGTTCAGGAGAGCCATATATGCGTTCTGTGCCGCTTATGTCAAGCCAACACTCATCCATACCATACGGCTCTACTTGGTCTGTAAAACGGCTGTAAACGCTTCTTGCGAGCTTTGAATACTTTATATATTCTTCGTAGTGGGGCGGAACAACAACTAAGTCTTTGCATTTTTGCTTCGCCTGCCATACTGCATCACCCGTCTTTATATCAAAGGCTTTAGCAGCATAATTCTTGGCAAGGACAATGCCGTGCCGTTCCTCTACCGAGCCACAAACTGCAACCGGATATTTCTTTAGTGTAGGATCAAGCATACATTCAACGCTTGCGTAAAAGTTGTTCATATCGCAATGCAGAATTTTCCGTGACATTTTTCTTTAACCTCTTGACAAAACTCACAAACCGTTTTATAATGTATTCACAAACCGTTTGGGTGTCTTTAATTATACACAAGCCGTTTGTGAATGTCAAGAGGTTTATAAAATAATTCACAAATAGTTTGTGAATTTGATTTTAAGAGAGGTGCTTATAAAATGAAATTTGGCGAAAAACTCCGCAAGTACCGTACCGAAGCAAGGATGACTCAGGCTGAACTTGCAAAGAAGGCGGGAGTTGGATTAAACACTATTTCTAATTATGAAAGTGGAAAAACCTATCCGCAAAACAGAGAGGTATATACCACCCTTGCAAATATACTTGGTGTCGATCCCGATCACCTTCATAATGAAAACGATGAATTTATCTCCGATGCTGCTGCTAAGTTCGGCAGACGTGGAGCAAAGCAGGCACAGCAGCTCACCGAAGAAGTTGCGGGTTTGTTTGCAGGCGGCGAAATGGCAGAAGAAGATATGGATGTTATGATGCAAGCCATTCAGCAAGCCTATTGGATTGCCAAAGAGAAAAACAGAAAGTTCACACCTAAGAAATACCGCGCCGAAGAATAAGTCCGTTTTATAGGACATTCCCTATGATAGAATTAGAATAGATAGGTGTATGAAAGGGGTGAGAACCAATGTATGTTTGCACCAACGAGATAATCGCTAAAGCGGATAAGCTCGTTTCTCTATGCGGAACTCGTGATCCACACAAGATAGCAAGAGAACTTGGCATTGAAGTCTTATACTGCCCATTCAATAGGCAACGTGGAGCGTATAAGGTCATAATGCGAAACCGCTTTATGTTTATCAAAGACAACCTGCATCCGGTAATGGAGAAGATTGTTCTCTTGCACGAACTCGGACACGATTCATTGCACAGAGATGAAGCCACCAAAGCAGGTGGCTTCGAGGAATTTAACATATTCGATATGCGTGGCAATAGAATGGAGTATGAAGCAAACGTATTTGCTTCTCAGATTGCTTTACCTGATGATGACTTCATTGAATTAGCCGAGCGTGGATATGATACTCAGCAAATTGCAAAGGCATTAGGATCAGATATAAACCTCGTTGCAATTAAAGGCGACCTGCTTCGTTATCAAGGGTATCAATTCAATCCGCAAGAACACCGCAACGATTTTCTCAAATACAATAAATAAGACCGTCTTCTCAGAACGAGCAGACGGTCTTATTTCTTAGTTTGCCATTTTAAGTTTTCTGTTTCTTTCTTCTGTTTTTGCTACAATTTCGCCCGCAATCGTTATAATTGCTGCGGTTTCGTTAGCGGCGACAGCATCCTCAAGTTCAGTAACTTTGTTTTTGATTTCTTCTTCAATCATTTTAACGGTAGCTACCGAACGGGAAGGACTTGAGTGCAACAAATCATAAGCTTTTTCGATCTCTTTGTTTGCTTTCTTATCAGATGCCTTACCCATTAAAAGTTTAATTCTTGATGCAGCATCTTTGATGTATGCAACTTCATCCTCGTGACGTTCAATACTATCTGCGGTATGTTCGTTTGCAATTAGATTTGAAATCAGTAACACGGCATAAATTCCGGCTATAATCACTTGAACAACTAAAGAAGCTTTGTAGGAATCGCTACCAACAAAGATGAATACTAAACCTACAAGAAACTCTATGAAAAAGTAAACTGCCGAAATTGAATACAGTGAAAATCCAAATACTGCGGCACTACTACTTTTTCTAATAAGAAAAGGCGTAGCCAAAATCATCAAGTAAGAGAAATGGATAAAACCATAAGAAATCCACACCGAAGCGGGATGTTCAGTTCCACCTACCACAAAGAATACAGTGTTAAATACGGCAAGGAAAACTAAATCAAGTAATATATAAAGGATTGATTTCTTATTCATATCTGCCACCTCACATTCTACTTAAAATCTCAGCTTTTTTGGCATCATATTCAGCCTGTTCAATAAGACCTGCATCCAACAACTTCTTGAGTTTGCCCAAAGTTTCCATAGGATCTTCTGCATTTCCGGCTGGAGTTGTAGGTGCAGCACTCTTTTGAGTAAATCTGCCCGAAGGTGCATTTTGTGTAGGGTTAGTAGGCTGTTGTGGTGCAAAACCGTTCTGAGCAGGTGCGAATACTTGCTGTGCTATAGAGCCAAAAGCACCTGCAGCACCAATGCCCATTCCCATACCTGCACCAGCGGCAGCTACGCCGCCCGCACCGGGATTATTTGCAAGATCTTTGAGAACTTCAACACCTTGAACACGTCCCCAATCATTGCCCAAAATATCCAAGCCAGCTTTATCACCTTGGAATCCTCTTGTACGAGCGATAAGTTCCATCTGTGATTCATCAATAGTATCATATTTAGTTGAGTCAATATCTAAACCTGCAAGTGAGAATCTAACACACTTCAAACCGTATTCCGAAACAATCTCGTCAATGTACGGCTCAATTTTCTCGGAAAGCTCGTCCATATAAGCATCAATGCCTATCAATTCTTGTTCTAATGCATTCAGGAACTTAGAAACAGCAGATTTGATTTTGCCCTGAAACTCGCTTGCAAAGTATTTGTCAAGTTCTTCTTGGAATTGGAACGGGATATTGTTTCCAATCAGTTTTTCTAAAAACTTTGCAGGATTTTCAATTCTTACCTTATATGCACCACGAACTCTTGCATCTGTTCTTACGCCCCACACCTTATCTCTAACTTGAATAGGTGTTTCTGTTCCCCAACGAATCTCTTTACTATCCGCCTTGCGAACAAAGTAAACAACGCAATTAAAGGTGCTGATGCCACCCGTAAAAGCATTTCTCAAGCGGCTAATAAAAGGATAGTTTTCGGTAGACAACTTATATGTACCATTTTCAAATACCTGTTCAACTGTACCGCCTTTGATGAAAATAGCTTCTTCACCCGGCATTACGATAAGTGTTGAATTGGTATTAAAATCTTCTTCAGGTTGACGCCAAATTAAGAGTTCTCCGGGTCCGGTGTTTTTAATCACGTCCGCCCAATGTTTCTTTCCTCCGGTATAAGCTACCTCGTTAGGATTTTTGTTAAAAAGTGCCATAATCACTTACCTCCATTATTTGCTTTGTATTCTCTAATAAGCTGAGCCATACGTAAGCTCGCTATATTGTGGTTGCCTGCTGCATATCCAAAATCCAATTCTGTCTCCGAAATAGTGTTTTTCAAGCTCATCTTCATATCCTTGTCGATCAAAGAAGAACTCGCAAGCTCAGTAATTACTAATTTCAAAGCAGAGGCAATGCGAAATGCACGATTTTCATAAAGACTTTTTCTTCCCAAATCAAAAGCGATTTTTGAGTATTCGAGAATAAGCATCTCAACATTATTTATCAGCTTAATGACATTAACACCATTTGCTTTTATGCGAGTGTTTTCTATCTCAACTATCTCATCAAACATAATGGGAACAAATGCGTCCATTTCATATATTGCTCCGTAAAGCATATTCAGTTGTTCTGCATACGCTTCAGCATCAATTTCTGAATTGAATGAACAAATATACTTTGATAGTTTCAAAATTTCACCATTCATCAGTTGATCCTCCTTTTCGCTTTAAGATTTGAGATCCAATTAAACACGGTATCTCTCCGATTGTCATAATTAGGATCACGGGGGTGTGTATCTATGTATTGGTCTACAGAGTTTAGGAAATCAATATACGTTCCATTATGGACTGTTTTACCTGAATCAAGCGATTGCAATTCCGATTCACTTGCAAACGCTGTTTCAAACTCAGATCTAATCAGGTCAGGCTGATTGTTGAAATAGGCAGTCCTAATGGTATCTTTTCCAATGGCATCTTCGAGTGCTTTCACTACTTCAACTTGTTGCTGATAAGATGTTGAGGTATAGTCGAATCCCATTTCTTCCATATCTCTCATAGCATATAGTTCGGTAACACCTTCATTAAGATTTGTGCTGCGCCGATAGGTTGACATTCCCTCAACAATTTCAAGATTACCATTTAAGCCACCGTTACTTGCTAAATGGAGAGATTCGTGTTCTATGGTAGCCATAATTTCAGTCATATCTCCATTGCGAGGGGCATCTACGTAGATTTCATCGGTTGCAGGGCAATAGAAGCCAACGGTATTATCGCTGTATTTCCCTCCTGATGCTTCATACGCCTTTCTACATTCTTCGGTATCAGCAATCTTTATGTGTTTCGGAATTTCATTTATTCTATCTTCACTAACAAGATCACCATATTTTTCTCCGATATGCTTCTGAGCAGTATTATACATCAAATCTTTATCTTCGTCAGATAAATCATCGAAGTCCATACCTTCTATTGCTTTAACAAAATCTTGTTCTTCATCAACATTATCAGCGACATCTTCGGGTTGCTGTAATATTTGTGAAGTTGTATCAAGTGAATCAACTTCATCGTTTGATGCAAAAGAAGTTCCGCTACCTTGAGGTTCATTCTGCTGTGAGCTTCCACCAAAAAGACTTGCAAAGAAATCAGAAACTTTTCCTCTTTCCTCCGTAGGATCGACAATGTCATTTTCTACAAAGGAGTTCGAGGTATCAACTCCTGCGATCTCGTTTTGGAGAGCTTCATTTAGTGACTGCCATTCGGGATCTTTCATATAAGTATCTCTATCCCAAATTCCATAATTATGAGAACCCATATAGTCCATCATTTGTTCTTGTGCAGTTTGGGGGATACCCAATTCTGCTTTCAAATCTCTGTTGATGCTAATCCATTCAGGATCGGACATATAGGTATCCTTATCATCAAGACCATAATTATGAGAATTCATATAATCGGACATTCTGTCCATAGCAGACTTTTCATCCGTATCGGAAACAGCATCGTCAGTCATACGAGATTCTAATGTATTTGAATCATCATAGCCGTCCGCTTGCTCATCTTGTGATGTATCATTATTCATAGCTTCATTAATTGCGAAATCATTTAATGGAGCATCATACTGTTCAGCGGGCAGTTCATTTGATTCATCAGTTGTACTATCGTCCAACTGCTCATTCTGAGTGTCCTCGGTCTGCTCGGTAGAGCCATCGTCTTCCGTTTCGGAAGCGGTTTCTTCTGCAACCTCATCGGTTACAGCATCATCCTTCTGCTCATTCTGAGTGTCCTCGGTCAGCTCGGTGGAATCAGTATCTTCCGTTTCAGTAGCG